>NZ_JABWRY020000001.1:1906071-2223750 GCF_014269205.2 Pseudomonas kermanshahensis | reverse complement strand
GGTGGCCGCCGGGCGTTTCGCGCAGAAGATCGAACGCCTCAAGTTGATGACTTCGCTCTGCGCATCGATGCCGGCACAGGCGGCCATCGCCGACTACCTGCAACACGGCGGCTATGACCGCCACTTGCGCAAGCTGCGCTACGCGCTGGAAGGCCAGCAAGCCAACATGCTCGCCGCCATCTCCCGCCACTTCCCGGCGCAGACGCGGGTCAGCCAACCGTCTGGGGGCTACTTCCTGTGGCTTGAACTGCCAGAGCAGATGGATGCGCTCAAGCTGTTCCACATGGCCTTGGCCCAGGGCATCAGCATCGCGCCCGGCCCCATCTTTTCACCGACCCGTCGCTTCGGTAATTGCATCCGCCTGAACTACGGCAGCCCCTGGCATGACGGCGCCGAAAAGGCCATGGAAACCCTGGGGCGAATCATTCGTTCATTTTGATAGCTGTCAGCCTGCGCCGCGTCTATAGTTGCCCGATCCGCTCACCGGTTCGCCACCATGCAGCCAGTCACGCAAGCTTCCTACGAGCAACTGCAGGCACGTGTCGCAGAGCTTGAAACCCTGCTGGCCCAGCGCGGTGACATTGCGCAGGCAAACAACAATCTGCTCGGCGAACTGGTCGATAACAGCTTGGCCAACGTATTTGCAGCCGACCGCAAAATGCGCCTGTTGGCGATCAATCGCACAGCCCGCGAAACCTTCCAGCGGTGGCGCGGTTTTGTGCCGCAGATCGGCGATTACATCCCGCAGTTTCTGGCCAACCAACCGGACATCATGGGCCGCTTGGCCCCGGTGTGGCCGCGCCTGCTGGCCGGCGAAGCGTTCATCGACACCATCGCCCTCGGGCCACCTGACGCCCTGCGCCACTATGAAATCCGCTACCACCCGCTGCTCGACGCGCAGCAGCGCATCCAGGGCGGCTATATGTTCGCCTACGACATTACCGAGCGCATTGCCGAGCAGGAACGCCTGCACCAAACCGAAGAGGCGCTGCGCCAATCACAGAAAATGGAAGCGGTCGGCCAATTGACCGGTGGCATTGCCCATGACTTCAACAACCTGCTTGGCAGCATCCTCGGCGCACTGGAGCTGGCCGAGCAACGCCTGAGGCAGCATCGTGTGTCCGACACCGCCAGGCTGCTCGAAGTCGGCAAGAACAGCGCGCTGCGTGCAGCCTCGCTGGTGCAGCGCCTGTTGGCTTTTTCCCGCCAGCAGACACTGCTGCCGCAACCCGTCGATGTACAGCGGTTGGTGGCCGGCATGCACGACCTGATCCGCAGTTCGATCGATGCGCACATCGACTTGCAGGACCGGACACTGGCCGGTCAGTGGTCGATCCGCATCGACCCCCAACAGTTAGAAAACGCCCTGCTGAACCTGTGCATCAACGCCCGCGATGCCATGCCCCTGGGCGGCACCCTGCGCATTGGCTGTGAGAATGCCGAGCTCGACGACGAGCAGGCCCGCCGCCTGGACGTGCCGCCAGGGCAATTTTTGCACATACGGGTGGACGACACTGGCATGGGCATGAGCAAGGACGTGATGCAGCGTGCCCTCGACCCGTTCTTCACAACCAAACCCATGGGCCAGGGTACTGGCCTGGGGCTGTCGATGGTCTATGGCTTCGTGCGCCAGTCTGGCGGGCAATTACGCATTGACAGCACGCCTGGGCAAGGCACCAGCGTCCACCTGTATCTGCCCCGGAACGAAAGCACCACCCCCGAGCATCCTTGCGCTGCGCCTGAAAATACTGACGCCAGGCCGGTTCACAGGCCACACCGGATCATGCTGGTAGAAGACCAAGCGACCCTGCGCCTGGTACTCGGCGAAGTGCTAAAAGAGCTGGGCCACGAGGTCCAGGTTTTCGAGGACGGCCGCAGCGCACTCCAGGCGTTGCAGCACAGCCCATTGCCTGACTTGTTGATCACCGATGTTGGCCTGCCCGGCGGCATCGACGGCAACCAGCTCGCAGAGGCCTATCGGGGCCTTGCCAACGAAGCACCGGTGATACTGATCACCGGCTACGACATTGCCAGCAGCATGGCCCGAGGCTGGCCTGCAGAGCGCACCGAGGTGCTGTCCAAGCCCTTCGAGCTCAAGGCACTGGGTGAGCGGATCGATCGCTTGCTGGGCGTGGACGCGCATTTGCGTTAAGGGTGTTCTCGCCCTTGGGGTGAACACGTTAGAGTTTGGGCCTTTAATTTCGTCGGACGTCGGCATGCCTTCCCGCGACCTGCTTTCCCTGCGCCAACATGTCGAAGACCTGGAGCGCCGTAACGCGCTGCTGGAGTCGCAGTTGGCGAGCCACCAGGAGCACGATCAGATCCTCTATCGTTCGTTGTTTGACACCATGGACGAAGGGTTCTGCATCATTGAATTCTTCGATGGGCCACATGGCCCATTGAGTGACTACGTGCATGTCGTGGCCAATGCGGCGTATGCGAAACATGCCGGCATCCCCAATGTGGTCGGGCAAAAACTGCGCGAGATGGTCCCCGATGAGGCCGACGATTGGGTAGCCCGCTACGGTGAAGTGCTGCGCACCGGCGAGCCGCTGCACTTCGAACAGGAGCTGGTTGCCACTGGCCATGTCCTGTCCGTCACGACCTTTCGCGTCGAACCCGCCGAGCGGCGCCAGGTGGCGGTGCTGTTCAAGGATGTCACCGCACGGCGTCGTGCAGAGCTGGCCTTGCAGCGCATGAACGAAGAGCTCGAAGAACGGGTCAATGCGGCGCTGGCAGAGCGCCGGTTGTTTGCCGAAGTGGTCGAGCACAGCCTGGCTAACGTGCACATGATCGATAGCAACATGCGCTGGCTGGCGATCAACCGGCAGGCCAAGCTGGAATTTCATTACCTGTACGGCGCCACCCCGGAAGTGGGCGACTCTGTGAGCACGCTGATGGGCGACAACCTCACCGACCTGAACGTGATCATGCCGATGTGGCAACGTGCGCTGGGGGGCGAGCAGTTCACAATAACTCAGCGTTTCGGCAAGGGGGCTACACAACGGCATTACGAGCTGCGCTTCAACTGCCTGCGCGACCCTGATGGTGCGATTCTTGGTGCCTACTTATTCGCGTATGACATCAGCGAACGCGTCGCCGCCCAGCAGCGCCTGCTCAGCGCTGAAGAGGCACTGCGGCATGCGCAGAAAATGGAGGCCGTGGGGCACTTGAGTGGTGGCATCGCCCATGACTTCAACAACCTGCTGGGTAGCATTCTGGCGGCCCAGGAATTGATGCAGCAACGCTTGCAACAGGCGCGTCACGACCAACTCGGCAGCCTGCTGGACGTTGCCAGTGGCGCGGCGCAGCGTGCCGCCGCCGTCGTGCATCGCCTGCTGGCGTTCTCGCGCCAGCAGACGCTGCAACCCCAGCCCACCGATGTCACCCAATTGGTCAATGACATGGAGCAGCTGGTCCGTGGCAGCATCGGTCCGTCCATCCAGTTGCACAGCCACTTCCCGCAGCACCTGTGGCCAACGTTCATCGACCCGCCACAGCTGGAAAACGCCCTGCTCAACTTGTGCATCAACGCCCGAGACGCACTGCCAGAAGGTGGCGCGATTACCCTCAGCGGCGACAACCTGACCCTTGACCTGCAGCGTGCCCAAGGGCTCGACCTGGCTGCAGGCGATTACCTGCGCCTTGGGGTCAAGGACAACGGGCGAGGCATGTCGGCAGAGGTCGCGGCGCGCGCCGTGGATCCGTTCTTCACCACCAAGCCGATGGGCCAGGGCACTGGCCTTGGGCTTTCCATGGTTTACGGCTTCGTGCGCCAGTCAGGGGGGCAGATGCGTATCCTGTCCAAGCCCGATGAAGGCACGCTGGTCGAACTGTATCTGCCCCGCCACCTTGCGTGGCAAGCGATGAACAGCTTCCAAACCCCGGCTCAGCGCCCGGCGAGTTGCAACACCGTGCAGGCTGGGCAAATCGTGCTGGTAGAAGACCAGGAGCCCCTGCGCTTGGTCATCCACGAAGTACTCGAAGAGCTCGGCCATGACGTCCAGGCATTCGCCGACGGCCCAAGCGCGCTGGCGTATCTCGAGCGCTGCCCGCCGCCGCACCTGCTGATCAGCGATATCGGCCTGCCCGGGGGCCTGAACGGTCGGCAGGTCGCCGACCGATGCCGCGTACGGCACCCGCACATAAAAGTGCTGTTCATCACCGGTTACGATGAAAGCGCTGTACTCAGCCACGGCCAAACCCTGGAAGCATCCAGTGTATTGACCAAACCCTTTGACCTGGCGGCACTCGTGGAAAGGGTCGCACAGCTGCTGATGCATTAGCGGCCTGTGGTTTATCGATGGAGCGAAATGAATGCCCGGTGAATGCTTGAATACAACCGATGAGCTGGAGGGTTTACGCCAGCGAATCGATCAGCTCGAACAGCAAAACAGCCAGTTGAACAGCGAACTGTTGCGCTTGAACGCACGCGCGCAGGCGTCGGAAGGCTACCGCTTTCTGTTCGAGAACATGGAAGAAGGCTTCTGCATCATCCAGTTCATCGATGGACCGCTTGGGCCATTGAGCGATTACGTACACCTGATGGCCAACCCGGCCTACTGCAGGCATGCCGGGCTGCCCAATGTCGTGGGCCGTACCCTGCGGGAAGTGATACCCGACGAGGCCCATGTCTGGCTGGACTACTTCGGCACCGTGGAGCGGACTGGCAATCCGCTGTACTTCGAGCATGAGTTGCTTGCCACCGGCCGCTGCCTTGGGCTGGCGGCAATCCGTATCGAACCGGCCCACAACCATCAGGTGGCGGTGATCTTTCGTGATGTGACAGCGCGCAAGCGCGCTGAGAGTGCCCTTCAAGACCTCAACGCAGAGCTTGAGCAGCGTGTCGAACAAGCCGTGGCGCAGAGCCAGAAGGCCGAAGAGGCTTTGCGCCAAGCGCAGAAAGTCGAGGCTGTAGGTCAGCTGACAGGGGGCGTTGCGCACGACTTCAACAACTTGCTCGGCGGCATACTCGGCGCACTGGAGCTGGCCAGGGACAGGGTGGCCATCGACCAGCCCAAGGCAACCATCACCCCCTTGCTGGAAAGCGCCCATAGCGCGGCACAACGGGCTGCGGCGCTTGTTCATCGATTACTCGCGTTCTCCCGTCAACAGACCTTGCAGCCACGCGCCACCGACGTCGCGGTGCTGGTCACCGGCATGCTAGACCTGATCAGCCGCAGCACCGGCCCCCACATCGAACTCGACTACCAGTGCAGCGACGCTTGCTGGACGGTGCATATCGACCCTCCTCAACTTGAGAGCAGCCTGCTCAACTTGTGCATCAACGCACGCGATGCCCTGCCCGACGGGGGCAGGGTCCGTATCGCCCTGTGCAATGTCTCGTTGACCAGCGAGCAAGCTGCGCAGCTTGAGCTGACGCCTGGCGACTACCTCTGCCTCAGCGTCGAAGACAACGGCAGTGGCATGACGGATGAGACCCTGACCCGCGCCGTCGACCCGTTCTTCACCACCAAACCGCTTGGCCGCGGCACGGGCCTGGGGTTGTCGATGGTCTTCGGTTTTGTGCGCCAGTCCGGTGGGCAACTGCACATCGCATCGTCCCTGGGCCAGGGCACCACGGTGCGCTTGCTGCTGCCGAGACACCACGCGCAGCCTGCGCCTGCCGTACTCAAACCCGTTGCACCGGCACCGCGCTCCAATACAAGCGCGACAAAGCGAATCGCCGTGGTCGAAGATGTAAGCGCCATGCGCCTGGTGATTGCTGAAGTGCTGCATGACCTGGGCCACGACGTGATGATGTTCGAAGATGGCCCCCAAGCGCTTGCAGGCTTGGCAGAGCAACCCGCGCCCGACCTGCTGATCAGCGACGTGGGCTTGCCGGGCGGGATCAACGGGCGCCAGTTGGCCGACACGTTGCGCGGGCGTTACACCGGGCTCAAGGTGCTCTTCGTCACGGGCTACGACGAAAGTGCAGCGCTGGCTAACGGCAACCTGGAAACCGACATGCGCGTGCTGACCAAGCCCTTCAGCCTCGAGGCACTGGCCGAGCAGGTCGGCCAGTTACTGGAAGGATAAGGCGCCTCAGCGCCCGCCGCCCAAATCGACGAAGCTGCCGGTGGAATACGAGGCCTTGTCCGAGAGCAACCAGACAATGGCCTCGGCAACTTCTTCTGGCCGGCCGCCGCGGCCCATGGGCAAGCCGGGTTCGAGCTTGGCGACCCGGTCCGGGTCACCGGAAAGCGCATGGAAGCCGGTGTGTATATAGCCTGGGCGCACGCCATTGACCCGCACGCCCTCGCCTGCCACTTCCTTGGCCAAGCCAAGGGTAAAGGTATCCAACGCGCCCTTGGAGGCCGCGTAGTCGACGTATTCGTTGGGCGAGCCCAGGCGCGCAGCCACTGAAGAGACGTTGACGATCGCCCCGCCCTGCCCGCCATGCCGACGCGCCATGCGCAACAGCGCATGTTTGGCGCAAAGCATGGGCCCAACGACATTGGTCTTCATCATCTTGAGCAAGCGAAACTCGGACATCTCCTCGACACGGCTCTGCTGACCGATGGTGCCCGCGTTGTTGACCAGCGCAGTCACCGGGCCAAGCGCCTCATCGACACGTTGGAACAGCTGAATGATTTCATCCTCGACACTGACATCGGCCCGCACCGCAATCGCTTCGGCGCCAAGCGCGCGAACCTGCCCAAGGACGCGCTCGGCAGCCTGGTCATCCGCGTGGTAATTGATGCAGATACGATACCCCTGCCGAGCGGCCAGCAGGGCTGTCGCCGCGCCGATACCTCGGCTGGCGCCAGTAATGACGATGACATTCTCCATGGGCCTGCCAATGCTGTTGAAAGTGGGCTTTCGACAATAGGACAAATGCCAACGCATGGGAATGCCACCCCTTCCCCAAAGCGCACAATCGCACGCAACGTTGACCCAGCTCTTGATCCGGCCCTTGATCCAGCTCTTGATCTTGATCTTGATCTGGCTTTTGACCTTCAGCGACTCAGGAGGCCGAGCGCAGGCCTTGCGGAGGGAGGTGACGGGCAAGGATGCCCGTCAAGCGCTGGGGCCCAGGATGGGCCCTGCAGCGCGGTCCTCCCGGGAGCAAGGCCGTAGCGAGGGGACCCCGAAGCGCAGCGTAGGGGCCGTATTATGGAGCGCAGCCCTTTTTGGTTACTTTTTGGGGCGTTTGCCAAAAAGTGACCCGCCGTAAGGGCGGAAAGGTGACTAAGCGTCGCCCCGGCAACTGGCCCCTGCCTATCTCTCAATACCAGCGAAGGCCCCATCTCTAGCCAAAGAATCAATGCCCCGCAGAAGCCGGCCCAGCCTTAGCCGTAAACGGCGGCCGCGCAAACCAAACCAACAAAATCAACCCCGCAAACACCCAGGTCATCATCATGAAATAGTCCACCGTAGACATCATGTAAGCCTGCGCATTCACGATCTGCTCCAACCGCGCATAGTTCTGCACACTGGCCCCCCCAAGCTGCTCCAGCGTATGCCGCGTCGCCGGATCAAACTGGCTGATATTCTCACTCAGATACGCATGATGCTGATCCGCCCGCCGTATCCAGATCCACGTCGTCAGCGACGCCGCAAAACTCCCCCCCAGCGTACGCAGAAAGGTCGCCAGCCCCGAGCCATCGGCAATCTGATGCGGCGGCAAGTCCGACAGCAAAATGCTCAACGTCGGCATGAAGAACAGCGCCACGCCAATCCCCATGAACAATTGCACCAACGCCACATGCTGGAAGTCCACCTCACTGGTAAACCCAGCCCGCATGAAGCAGCTCGTGCCAATCGCCAGAAACGCCAACCCCGCCAGCAGCCGCAAGTCGAACCGATGCGCGTACTTGCCGACAAAGGGCGACATGATCACCGGCAACAGCCCGATCGGCGCAACCGCCAACCCCGCCCAAGTCGCCGTATAACCCATCTGCGTCTGCAACCACTGCGGCAGGATCAGGTTGATACCGAAGAACCCCGCATAGCCCCCGACCAACACGATGGTGCCGACCCGGAAGTTGCGGTGCACGAACAGCCGCAGGTTGACCACCGGATGCCGATCGGTCAGCTCCCAGATCACGAACACCGCCAGGAACACCACCGAGATCAAGCTGCCCATGATGATGAACGACGACTCGAACCAGTCCAGGTCATTGCCCTTGTCGAGCACCACCTGCAACGCCCCCACCCCCACGATCAGCGTCAAAAGGCCGATGTAGTCCATCGGCTGGCGGCTGGTTACCACCGGCCGCGAGCGCATCTGTTGGCGTACAACAGCAGCGGCGAACAGGCCGATCGGCACGTTGATGAAGAAGATCCACGGCCAGCTGTAACTGTCGGTGATCCAGCCCCCTAGTATCGGCCCGGCGATCGGCGCCACCACCGTGACCATCGCCAACAACGCCAGGGCCATCCCCCGTTTCGCCGGCGGGTACACTGCTATCAGCAAGGTCTGGGTCATCGGGTACAACGGCCCTGCCACCACGCCCTGCAACACACGAAAGCCCACCAGCTCCGGCATCGACTGGGCGATGCCACACAAGAACGATGCCAGCACGAACAGCAACGTGGCCCAGATGAACAACTTCACCTCGCCAAAGCGCCGGCTCAGCCAGCCTGTAAGCGGCAAGGCGATGGCGTTGCTCACGGCGAACGAGGTGATCACCCAGGTGCCCTGCTCATAGCTCACCCCCAGGTTGCCGGAAATAGTCGGCAAGGCCACGTTGGCGATGGTGGTGTCGAGCACCTGCATGAACGTTGCCAGCGACAGACCGATGGTGGTCAGCAACAGGCTCGGCGGCGTGAACTGGGCGGCAGCCTGGTTGCTCATCGCTGCGCCGTCTTGCCGGATGCGCTGTTCTCGTGAATCAGCCGGGCGATCAAGTTATCGGCATCGACCAGTTGGCGGTCGTACACCTGGGTGGTGTAGCTGGCCTGCTGTGGCGGTTGCTGGGCCAGGGTCGGGCCGCTCTGGTCGTGCAAGTCGACCTCCACCAGCGTCGACAGGCCAATACGCAGCGGATGGTCCTTGAGCTGGTCCGGGCTTAGGTGAATACGCACCGGCACCCGCTGCACGATCTTGATCCAGTTGCCGGTGGCATTTTGCGCCGGCAGCAGAGCGAACGCGCTGCCAGTGCCTGCACCGAGGCTGTCGACCGTGCCGCTGTACTTGACCGCGCTGCCGTACAGGTCGGCGCTGATTTCCACCGGCTGGCCGATACGCATGTCGCGCAGCTGGGTTTCTTTGAAGTTGGCATCGATCCACACCTGGTCCAGGGGGATTACCGCCATCGTCGCGGTGCCCGGCTGCAGGCGCTGGCCCAGTTGCACGGTGCGCTTGGCGACATACCCGGTCACCGGCGCTACCAAGGTGGTGCGGGCGTTGTCGAGGTAAGCCTGGCGCAGGTCGGCAGCGGCTGCCATCACTTCAGGGTGCGAGGAGACCACGGTGTCGTCGACCAGCGCGGTGCTGGTGTTGAGCTGCTGACGGGCACTGGCCAGGGCGCTCTGGGCCACACTCAGGTCGTCACGGGCGTGGGAGATTTCTTCTGCAGCAATCGCACCGCTGTCGGCCAGCACCTTGCGCCGGTTGTAGTTGTCCTGGGCCTTTTGCAATTCGGCCTGGCGCGTCTGCAACTGGGCCTTGAGCCCATCGACGTTACTGTACAGGCCACGCACCTGGCGCACCGTGCGCGCCAGCTTGGCTTCGGCAGACTGCAGCGCCACCTCGCTGTCGGACGGGTCGAACTGCAGCAGCACTTGGCCGGCGTGAACCAGGTCGCCGTCATCGGCACCAATGCTGGTGACGGTGCCGGTCACCAGCGGGGTGATCTCCACCACGTTGCCATTGACGTAGGCGTCATCGGTGCTTTCGTGCCAGCGCCCGACCAGGGAATACCAGGCCCAGGCGCCGACACCGCCAAGGATCAGCAGCAGAAGCAGGCCAAGCAGCCAGGCCTTGCGTTTGCGCGACGGCGCAGGTGGGTCGGCAGGGGTTGGGGTGTCTGTGGAAGTGGCCATGACAATACCTTGGATAATGCGTAACAGGGGTCAACGATCGCCAAAGCGGCGGATCGTCAAAGGGTCGCCAGCGCTGAGCAGCACCTTGGCCAACAAGCGCTCGAGCGTTTTGAGCTCTTCGGGTTCCAGTGCGCCGCACAATTCGTTCATCGCTGCCGCACCGATTTCTGGCAGCCGGTCCGCCAAGCGCTGGCCATCGGCGGTCAAGGCCAGGCGCACCTGGCGTCGGTCATCGGCGCAGCGGTTGCGCAGGATCAGGCCCTTCTGCTCGAGGCGGTCGAGCATGCGGGTCATCGAACCGCTGTCCAGGCCCAGGTAGCGGCACAGTTCGGCCGGGGTGTCCACCTGGTACTGGGTGACGATGATCAACACCTTGAACTGCGCGGCGGTGACGCCCTCTGATTCGAGGTGCCAGTCGAGAATGCGGTCCTTGAGGATCGCCGCGCGGCCCAGCAGCATGCCGATGGCACAGGTCTGGAAGTTTTCTGGAGAGAAATGCGCCATGGAGTCTGCCCGGTTAATTGTTTAAAAATATTACTGCCTAGGCAGTGAATGTCAAAGCTTTGATTAGGGTGCTATGCAAAATTTCATGAATTTGCATAGCACGGACCTTTGTGGGCCGCGCCTACATCAATGCTGGCACCACGCCGCAGGCGATCGCCATGCCTACCAGTTCCGCCAGGCTTCCTGCTTGCAGCCGTTTCATCACCCGCCCCCGGTACAGGTCAACGGTCTTCACGCTAACCCCGAGGCGCTCGGCGATCTCACGGTTGTTCAAGCCTTGGGCCAACGGCACGAACACATCGCGCTCACGCGGCGTCAGGCCATCGACCCGCGCCTGAACCTGGGCCAACGCCTGGTCGCTCTGACGCGCGCGCCCTGCCCGCTCCAATGCCGCCTGCACACTGTCGAGCAGCAACTGGTCGCTATAGGGTTTCTCGATGAAATCGCAGGCACCCGCCTTGAACGCCCTAACCACGATCGGCACGTCGGCATGGCCACTGACAAAGATCACCGGCAGGTCCAGGCCCCGTTCCTTCATCAACTGCTGCACCGCGAGCCCGCCCAGCCCAGGCATGCGCACATCCAACAGCACACAGGCCGGGCCGTCATCGATGCACGCGTCCAGAAACGCCTGCCCACTGGCAAACGACAGGGCCTCGAGCCCCACCGACTGCAGCAGCCAGACCGTGGAATCACGCATGCCCTGGTCGTCGTCGACCACATACACCTTCGCTTGCACCCTGACCTCCCGTTATTCCCTGCTCACTGCCAAGCGGCAGCACAACACCAACCCACCGTTCGCGCCCGCACGCGCCCATAAGCTGCCACCAAAGCCTTCGATGAGGCTGCGGCTCATGCTCAGGCCCAGCCCCAGGCCATCGGCCTTGCTGGTGGTGAACGGGGTAAAGATTTCATCCAGGCGCTCGGCCGCCACGCCCGGCCCTTGGTCCGTCACTTCGACCAACACGCCGTCGCCTTCGCGCACGGCGCCCAGCAGGATACGTGAGGGCCGTGCGCCCTGCTGCTCGCGATTGGCATCGATGGCATTGCGCAGCAGGTTCAGCAGCACCTGCTCCAGCAACACCCGGTCGGCATACACCGCCGGCAATTGCGCGCTCATGCGCAGTTCGATGCTGACCTGGTCGCGCGCCGCCTCCCAGGCACACAGGCGCATGGCTTCATTGGCCACATCGAGCATGTCGAGCGCCTGCAGCCGGCGCGGCCCTTTACGCAGGAACACGCGTAGCCGGCGGATCACCTGCGCGGCGTGGGTAGCCTGCTCGGTGATGCGCTGCAGCCCCTGCCCGACCCGCTCACGCGCCTGCGGGTCGCGCTCCAGGCCTTGCAGGTAACGCTGGCTGGCGTTGGCATAGTTGACCACCGCCGCCAACGGCTGATTGATCTCGTGGGCGATGCCGGACGCCAACTCGCCCAAGGTAGCCAGCCGCGCGCTGTGGGCCAGGCTCTCCTGGGCTTCGATGCGCAAGGTGATATCACGGGAAACACTGACGATTTCCACCACTGCCCCGGTGTAGGTCTCGCGGATGGCGCGGCTGGCAATCTCGAACCAGCGGTAGCCGCCCGCCGCCTGGCGCACCCGGCAGGTCATGGTGTGGTAGCCGTCCTGGTCCAGGGCAGCAGCAGCCTGGGCCAGCACCTGGCGGCGTTCACGCGGGTGCAGCAAGGTCCGCACGGCCATGCCCCGCAGTTGCTCGGGCCACCGGCCCAACAGGCGGAAGGCCGCCGGCGAGGCGTCGAGGAAGCGCCCGTCAGGGCTGTGCCGGGAGATCAGGTCCGTGGTGTTCTCGATGATCAAACGGTACAGGCGCCGGGCGCGGCTGGCTTCGCGTGCACCCTGGCGTTCGGCGCTGGCGTCACGGCAGCGGCCAAGCACCTGCTGGCCCCGGTCATCTGGGATGAACGTCCACAGCACGATGTGCTCGCCAACCTGTACCTCCACGTCGGCAATTGCCCGGTGCTGCCGCAGGCAGGCCCGCACCAGCGCGGCGCAGTTGGCCGGTAGCCAGGCCGCCAGCGGCGGGCCTTCCTGCAGCAAGGCCTGCAAGGCCGGGTTGGTGGCCAGCGGCCTGGCATCGGCGGCCAGCAACAGGCTGGGCTGCGGGTCTTTGGCAAGCAAGGGAGACAGGGTCTTGTCCACGGCGTGCAACTCGTTGCTATAGTAGTTTTACTATATTGCTATAGTCGATATTCTATCTACCATAGCGACTCGCGTAAAACTGCGACAGGGGAAAGCGGCCAACCGTACGCTTTTCCACACCCTGAACAGAGCTAACAATCAGCCACCGGGGGTCACGCGCACAGGCTGCGCCTGCCTCCCCTACAGGATTACCGCATGTCGATCTATGCCCAGGGCCTGATGCCCGCTGCCGTCAACCATGTCGCCCTCACCCCATTGAGCTTCATCGAACGCACCGCTGCGGTGTATGGCAACTACCCGGCTGTCATCCATGGCGCCATCCGCCGTAACTGGCAGGAAACCTACCAACGCTGCCGGCGCCTGGCCAGCGCCCTGGTGGGGCGCGGCATCGGCCGTGGCGACACGGTCGCGGTGATGCTGCCAAACACCCCGGCCATGCTCGAAGCGCACTTCGGCGTGCCCATGACCGGTGCAGTGCTCAACACCCTCAACGTTCGCCTGGACGCCGAAGCCATCGCCTTCATGCTGCAGCACGGCGAGGCCAAGGTGCTGATCACCGATCGCGAGTTCCACACGGTCATCGAAGCCGCCCTGGCCTTGCTCGAACACCCGCCCCTGGTGGTCGACGTCGATGACCCGGAGTACGGCGAAGGCCGCGCGGTCAGCGCGCTTGACTACGAAGCCCTGCTGGCCGAGGGCGACCCGCAATTTGCCTGGGAATGGCCCGATGACGAATGGCAGGCCATTTCGCTCAACTACACCTCCGGCACCACCGGCAACCCCAAGGGCGTGGTCTACCACCATCGCGGTGCCTACCTCAACGCGCTGGGCAACCAGATGACCTGGGCCATGGGCCACCGCCCGGTGTACCTGTGGACCCTGCCCATGTTCCACTGCAACGGCTGGTGCTACCCCTGGACCATCACCGCCTTGGCCGGGACCCACGTGTTCCTGCGCCGGGTCGACCCGCAAAAGATCCTCACCCTGATCCGCGAACACCGGGTCACCCACCTGTGCGGCGCGCCCATCGTGCTCAACGCCCTGGTCAACATGCCTGAGGCCGCCAAAGCTGCCATCGAGCACCCGGTGCAGGCCATGGTCGCAGGCGCCGCACCACCCGCCAAGGTGATTGGCGCGGTGGAAGAAATGGGCATTCAGGTGACCCACACCTACGGCCTGACCGAGGTGTACGGCCCGGTGACGGTCTGCGCCTGGCATGAGGAATGGGACGCGCTGCCGCTGGAAGCGCGCGCGCGCATCAAGTCCCGCCAGGGCGTGCGCTACCCGACGCTCGACGGCCTGATGGTCGCCGACCCGCAAACCCTCGCCCCGGTGCCGCGCGACGGCAACACCCTGGGCGAGATCTTCATGCGCGGCAACACGGTGATGAAGGGTTACCTGAAAAACCCTGAGGCCACGGCCGAAGCCTTCCGCGGCGGCTGGTTCCACACTGGCGACCTGGCAGTCTGGCATGCCGATGGCTATGTCGAGATCAAGGACCGGCTCAAGGACATCATCATTTCCGGTGGCGAAAACATCTCCACCATCGAAGTCGAAGACGCCCTCTACAAACACCCAGCGGTGCTGGAAGCCGCCGTGGTGGCGCGCCCCGACGACAAATGGGGCGAAACGCCCTGCGCCTTCGTGGCACTCAAGCCTGGCCGGGAAGACACCCGCGAAGCCGACATCACCCACTGGTGCCGTGAGCACTTGGCCGGGTTCAAAGTGCCGAAGACCGTGATTTTTGGCGAGCTGCCCAAGACCTCCACCGGCAAGATCCAGAAGTACGTCCTGCGCGACCGCGCCAAAGCCCTTTAAGGCTGTAACTGCCTCTTCGCGGGTAAACCCGCTCCCACAAGAACAGCGCCGTTCTTGGGAACTGCATTAAACCGGTGGGAGCGGGTTTACCCGCGAAGAGGCCCGGCCAGACAACTTATTACTCACTTCCTCGAGCCGACGATGCCCCACTACACCGCCCCACTGCGCGACATGCGCTTCATTCTCCACGATGTGTTGCAGGGCCCTGCCCTGTGGGCACGCCTCCCTGCCCTGGCCGAGCGCATCGACGCCGACACCGCCGACGCCATCCTCGAAGAAGCGGCCAAGGTCACCAGCCAGCTGATCGCCCCGCTCAGCCGCAACGGTGACGAGCAGGGTGTGCACTTCGAAGCCGGCCAGGTCACCACCCCGGATGGCTTTCGCGACGCTTGGCGCACCTACCGGGAAGGTGGCTGGGTTGGCCTGGGCGGCAACCCCGAGCATGGCGGCATGGGCATGCCGAAGATGCTGGGCGTGCTGTTCGAAGAAATGCTCTACGCCGCCGACTGCAGTTTCAGCCTGTATTCAGCCTTGAGTGCCGGCAGTTGCCTGGCAATCGACGCCCACGCGAGCGAAACACTCAAGGCCACCTACCTGCCGCCGCTCTATGAAGGCCGTTGGGCCGGCACCATGTGCCTGACCGAACCCCACGCCGGCACTGACCTGGGGTTGATCCGCACCCGCGCAGAACCCCAGGCCGATGGCAGATACCGCATCAGTGGCAGCAAGCTTTTCATCACCGGCGGCGAGCAGGACCTGACCGAAAACATCGTCCACCTGGTGTTGGCCAAGTTGCCGGACGCACCGGCGGGGGCTAAAGGCATCTCGCTATTCCTGGTGCCTAAGTACCACGTCAATGCCGATGGCAGCCTGGGCGAACGCAACGCCGTGCAATGCGGGTCGATCGAGCACAAGATGGGCATCAAGGCCTCGGCCACCTGCGTGATGAACTTCGATGGCGCCATCGGCCACCTGGTCGGCGATGCGAACAAGGGTCTGGCGGCCATGTTCACCATGATGAACTACGAGCGGCTGTCCATTGGCATCCAGGGTATCGGCTGCGCCGAAGCGTCGTACCAGAGCGCCGCACGCTACGCCAACGAACGCCTGCAAAGCCGTGCCGCCACGGGCCCGCAGGCGAAGGACAAGGGGGCCGACCCGATCATCCAGCATGGCGATGTGCGGCGCATGCTGCTGACCATGCGCACGCTTACCGAAGGTGGCCGGGCCTTTGCGGCCTACGTGGGGCAACAGCTGGACCTGGCCCGCTATGCCGAAGACGCCGGAGAACGCGAACATGCCCAGCGTCTGGTGGCACTGCTGACGCCCGTGGCCAAGGCGTTTTTCACCGACAATGGCCTGGAAAGCTGCGTGCTCGGCCAGCAGGTGTATGGCGGCCATGGCTACATCCGCGAATGGGGCCAGGAACAACGCGTGCGCGACGTGCGTATCGCACAGATCTATGAGGGCACCAACGGCATCCAGGCCCTCGACCTGCTCGGGCGCAAGGTGCTGGCAGACGGTGGCCAGGCGCTGGCCAGTTTCACCGCCGAAGTGCGCGCCTTCAGCGTTGCCGCGCCACTGTACCGCGAAGCCCTGCAAGCCAGTGTTGCGCGCCTGGAAGCCACCAGCGCCTGGCTGCGGGCACGCGCAAGCCAGGACGCCAACCTGGTCAGCAGCGTGGCCGTGGAGTATTTGCACCTGTTCGGCCTCACCGCCTACGCCTACATGTGGGCGCGCATGGCCGCCGTGGCGCAGGCCAAGCGCGAACAAGACCCGTCCTTCCATGAGGCGAAACTGGCGTGTGCAGCGTTCTTCTTCCAGCGCGTGTTACCACGCAGCCTGGGGCTGGAAGCCAGTATCCAGGCCGGCAGCGCGAGCCTGTACGGGTTGACCGCGGAACAGTTCTGATCAGCGTGGGGGCGTAAAGCGCCCCCAGGCACTGCCCGCGAAGGGTTCTCAAACGCTGAAATTCCATTGCAAATCCGACGAAAAACCGGCACAACTGATAGTCATTCGCCATTACCTCGGTTCTCGGGAACCCTCTAGCAAGGGTAGAATGCGCAAAACCCGGAGCCGCAATGAATCACGACCGCCTCAATCCCAGCCCAGACGATGCCATTACCGACGCCGCCGCGCAGTGGTGCATGCGCCTGCACGCCGATGATTGCACGGCGGCAGAGCGCGAGGCGTTCGCCCGCTGGCTAGCGGCTGACCCACGGCACGCTGAGGAATACCAGGCGATGCTGGAAATCTGGCAGACTGCCGACCTGCTGCCGCGCAACGCGACCGTGGTCGACTTCAACCCGCCGTCACGCCAGGCCGCACGCGTGCGCAACTGGCGCCCGCTGGCCTCGGCTGCGGCCATCGCCCTGGCGGTACTGCCATTGGCAGGCTGGATGGGCTGGGAACAAGGTTGGCTGCCCAACCATTACCAGCACTTCGAAGCCAGCGACCGGATGCAGACAGTAGAGCTGAGCGACGGCAGCACGGTGCAGCTCAACCTCAATACCGAGCTGACATACCTCAACTTCAAGGACCAGCGCCAGGTTACCCTCAAGCGCGGCGAGGCGTTCTTCAAGGTCCAGCACGACAGTGCGCACCCCTTCATCGTCCACGCTGGCCGCGGCCAGACCCGGGTAACCGGCACCCAGTTCAACGTCTGGAAGTACCAGGACCAGGTCAAAGTCACCTTGGTGGAAGGTTCGGTGCTGGTGTCCAGCGACGGCAGTGCCGGTGGCTACCGCCTAGGCCCTGGGATGCAGGCCAGCTATCACAAGGGCGATTTCGAGCCGCAACTGGCGCAAAGCGACGATTACGGCAATGCCTTGGCTTGGCGCAATGGCAAGCTGGTGCTCGATAACCTGAGCCTGGAACAGGCGTTGCCAGTGATCAACCGCTACCTCGACGCCCCGCTGCTGCTGGCCGATGCCAGCACCGGGCGGATCCGCATCAGCGGCATCTATAACACCCGCGAAGTCGGGCGCCTGGTCAACAACCTGCCCAAGGTGCTGCCGGTCTACCTGACCCGCAGCAAGGACGGCAGCACAGTCCTCAACAGGATCTCGCCGCCGCCCGACAAGGGCTGACGCCCTCCCCGCCTTACAGCGTCATCGCCGCCAACCAGCCAAACGCCAGCAGCGGCAGGTTGTAGTGGATGAAGGTCGGCACCACCGTGTCCCAGATGTGGTGGTGCTGGCCGTCCACGTTCAGGCCCGAGGTCGGGCCCAAGGTCGAGTCCGACGCGGGCGAACCTGCATCCCCCAATGCCCCGGCGGTACCCACGATGCACACCGTGGCCACGGGGTCGAAGCCCAGTTGCACGCACAGCGGTACGAAGATCGCGGCCAGAATCGGCACGGTGGAGAACGACGAGCCGATGCCCATGGTCACCAGCAATCCCACCAGCAGCATGAGCAAGGCGCCAACGCCCTTGCTGTGGTCGATCCACTGCGCCGATGTCTCGACCAGGCTCTTGACCTCGCCGGTGGCCTTCATCACGTCGGCAAAACCCGATGCTGCAATCATGATGAAGCCGATCATGGCCATCATCTTCATGCCTTCGGTGAACAGGTCGTCAGTGTCTTTCCAGCGCACGATGCCCGACAGCGAGAAGATCAGGAACCCGACCATGGCGCCAATGATCATCGAGTCCAGCAACAGCTGGACGATAAACGCCGCCGCGATCGCCAGGCCAGCGACCATCAGGGTCAACGGGTTGTATTGCACGCTGACCTGCTCGACCTGCTCGATACGCGCCAGGTCGTAGTCGCGCTTCTTGCGGTAGCTGAAGAACACCGCCAGCAACAGGCCGGCGAGCATGCCCGCCGCCGGAATGGCCATGGCATGGGTGACATTGACGCCGCTCACATCGACCCCGGCGCGGGCGACGTTGGCCAACAGGATTTCGTTGAGGAAGATGTTGCCAAAGCCCACCGGCAGAAACATGTACGGGGTGATCAGGCCAAAGGTGATCACGCAGGCGATCAGCCGACGGTCGATGCGCAGACGCGTCAACACATACAGCAGCGGCGGCACCAGCAGCGGGATGAAGGCGATGTGAATGGGCAGGATGTTCTGCGACGACACCGCCACCACCAGCATCAGGCCGATCATCATCCACTTCACTTTGCCGCCATTGGCATGGCCCTGGCGGTCGATCATGGCCAAGGCCCGATCGGCCAGGGCGTGCGCCAGCCCTGACTTGGCGATGGCCACGGCAAAGGCGCCCAGCAGCGCATACGACAATGCCACGGTGGCGCCGCCACCCAGTCCGCCATTGAAGGCCTTCAGCGTGCCCTCGATGCCCAAGCCGCCGACCAGGCCGCCGACCAAGGCACCAATGATCAGGGCGATGACCACGTGTACCCGCGACAGGCTGAGTATCAGCATGATGCCGACCGCGGCGATCACTGCATTCATGGTTGGCTTACCTCATAAGGACAGAAAAAAAGCGCGCACTCTGAAGCAGTGGGCGGCAGATGTCAAAAGCGCCATGGTGCGGCGCATTACTCAGCCCCGCCTTAATTTAAATTGAACGTTTGAATAAAGAAAAAAGCGCGATGGCCGACACAGTCGACAGCCAGAACTATTACAAGGGATTCGCCCCATGCCTTTGCGACAACTTTCCATCCAGTGGAAGATCACCCTGCTCGCCGGTCTGTGCCTGGCCGGCATCGTCACCCTGCTCGTCGGCCTTTCGCTGTACCGCATGGACCACAGCTCGGACCTGGTCAAGGCGAGCAGCATGCAGATGCTCACCGATGCGGCCCAGGGGCGCATCGAGTCGCAAGGTGAAGTGCAGGCCTTGAACATTCGCCGTCAATTCATGGACGCCTATCAGTACGGCGCCGGCTTCGCCCGCCAGGTGCTGTTCCTGCGCGAGCAGGCTGAAAAGCGCTTTCTCGACGCTTACGACCTGCGCGAGGACATGACCCGCCAAGTGCGCGCCGCGTTGCAGGCCAACCCCGACCTGCTCGGCATGTCGCTGGTGTTCGAGCCCAACGCCCTGGACCACAAGGACAACCTGTTCACCGCCAAGCCAGCGCTGGGCAGCAACGAAACCGGGCGTTTCGCGCTGTACTGGTCGCAACCACGTGCCGGTCAGCTGACCGCCATGGCCCTGCCCGAGCATGACATGGCCAACACCGAGATCGGCCCCAGCGGCCAGCCCGCGAACACGTGGTGGGTGTGCCCACGCAGCAGCGGCAAGGTCTGCGTGGTGGAGCCCTACTTCTATGACATCGATGGCCAGCGGGTGCTGATGACCAGCATCGTCTTCCCCCTGGCCGTCAACGGCAAGGTGATCGCCACCCTGTCGATCGACATCAACCTCAACAGCCTGCAGGCCTTGACCCAGAACGCCAGCCGCGGCCTGTACGAAGGCCGCACCACCGTGGGCATTCTCAGCCCGGCGGGCCTGTTGGCCGGTTACAGCGCCGATGCCGGCAAGCTGGCTCAGCGCTTCGACCAGGTCGACACGGCCAAGGGCGCCGAACTGGTGCGCAAGCTGGCCGAGGGCAAGCTGAGCATCCTGCACGACCAGCAACGCCTCAAGGTGCTGGCGGCCTTCGAGCCGATCCCCGGCGCCCAGCCCTGGGGCGTGCTTCTGGACGTGCCGGAAAACGCCCTGACCGGGCCCGCCGAAACGTTGAAACAGGAACTCGATACACTGAACACCAGTGGCACCTTGCTGGAGCTGGGCCTGGGCCTGGCCGCTGCAATCGCCGGCCTGCTGCTGGTGTGGCTGATGGCACGTGGTGTGACCCGGCCGATTCTGGGCGTGGCGGCGATGCTCAAGGACATCGCCAGTGGCGAAGGTGACCTGACCCGCCGCCTGGCCTACCAGAAGCAGGACGAACTGGGCGAGTTGGCCGGTTGGTTCAACCGCTTCCTCGACAAGCTGCAGCCCACCATTGCCGAGGTCAAACGTTCGGTGCAGGCCGCCCGTGGCACGGCTGACCAGTCCTCGGCGATCGCTAGCGAGACCAGCGCTGGCATGGAGCAGCAGTACCGCCAGGTTGACCAGGTGGCGACCGCCTCGCACGAAATGAGCGCCACCGCCCAGGACGTTGCCCGCAGCGCTGCCCAGGCTGCGCAGGCAGCCCGCGAGGCCGACCAGGCCACCCGCGAGGGCCTGGCCGTGATCGACCGCACCACCCACAGCATCGATGCCTTGGCCGCCGACATGAACAACGCCATGGCCGAAGTCGAGGGCCTGGCGCAGAACAGCGAGAAGATCGGCTCGGTGCTGGAAGTGATCCGCTCGATTGCAGAGCAGACCAACCTGTTGGCACTCAACGCCGCCATCGAAGCCGCCCGCGCCGGTGAGGCCGGCCGTGGCTTTGCCGTGGTCGCCGATGAAGTGCGCAACCTCGCCCGGCGCACCCAGGAGTCGGTGGAAGAAACCCGCCAGGTGATCGAGGCCTTGCAGGCCGGTACCCGCGAAGTGGTCGGTGCCATGGACAACAGCCATCGCCAGGCCCAGGGTGGCGTGGAGCAGGTCGGCCAGGCCGTTACTGCACTGCAGCGCATCGGCCAGGCAGTGACGGTGATCACCGACATGAACCTGCAGATTGCTTCGGCCGCCGAAGAACAAAGCGCGGTGGCCGAAGAGATCAACAGCAATGTCGCAACCATTCGCGACGTCACCGAATCGCTGTCAGGGCAAGCCAACGAGTCGGCGCGGGTCAGCCAGTCGCTCAACAGCCTGGCCAATCAACAACAGGCGCTGATGGATCAGTTCCGCGTCTGAAGCGTTAGAGGCCGGCGCTTGCCGGCCTCACCTCAAGGTTCGAAGCGGCCGTTGCCGAGTATGCGATCAAGCATCACCAGCGCACCGTGCACGTTGGGCCTGGCCCCCATCGGCAGGACATCGGTACCCGGCACGGTGGCGTCTTCGTATCCGGACGCCATGACCAGCAGGTGCATCTGGTCGGCATTCAGGTAGACGTGATGGTGCTCCATGGCATACGACTGGATCAGGCTAAGTGCGCCCGTCACCATGGGAGTTGCACTGGAGGTGCCGGCGTAGTTCTCGGAGTAGTCCCTGTTTTCACCGGGCAGGTCCTGCAAGTCGCCTCTGGACAACGTCACGACGCTATCGCCCCAGGCGTTGAGCATGCGATGGCGGTAGCGGTAGTTGGAGTACGCGTGGGGCTTGCCGCTGTACGATTGACAAGCACCAATCAAGATGACCCCAGCATCGCCGTAATCGTTGAAGTAGGGCCAATTGGCAAGATCGACGCCCTGGCTAGCCTGGGTCCCTTTTTGCGCCAAGGTCTTACTGCTGCCATTGGCAGCCGCATTGATCACCACGGCGCCTCGCTGGGTCAGTTGCTGCATCACTGTCCACCAGGCCTTGTCGTGCACGGACGGCAACATCGTACTCAGCACGGACGGGTTCGCGGTCTGACGGTTGATAGCGACGATATCCCCTGGCTCAACATTGCGCAGCAGGTCTTTGAGCACCTGATAGCTACCGTGAGTGTCCATCAAGCGGTTGTGGTAGAGGTACAATTCGCTGTCATGGCTGACACCCGTAGCCCCGAGGCCATTGCGCGCCGCCAGAATGCCCCCCACAGACGCAGTTCCGTGCTTGGGGTCATCGTTTGGCTTTAGCGAGACTATCTTCAGGTCAGGATTGTCCCGCAGGTCTTCATGGTCAGGAAACAACCCACCGTCACTGAAATGGATCCGCGAGCCTCGCCCAGTTACCCCCCCGGCCCAGGCCTTGCGCACGTTCAATCCTTTCCATCTTGGCCCTGGTGCGTCGAGGTAATGCTGGCGATGCTCGAAGTCGGGCGTGGGCTGGGCATTTTCGTGGGCTCGATTGCCCGCCACCACGGCGGTGCCGGTCAACAGCGTGGCTACCACCGCCGCCGCGCCAAGCAAGATCAGGTTTGGCTCAGCGCTGGCTTGCAGAAAGTGCATGGACTGCACGTACTCCAGCGCGGCCAGGGTCTTGAGCAGTGCGAGGTAAGTGTCGTTGAGCATGCTCGGCGGCTGCTCCAGGTAGCAGAACGTGCGTAATGCCTGAAGCCGATCGTCATGCTGCTCCTGCTCATCCAGAACAGGCCGGGGGGTAAGCACGGTAATCAGATTCGGCCAATAACGAACCAGTACCGAGCCTGAATCGGGTTGCAGATCATCAAGCAGCCGTTGGTAGCCACCCGCTTCGAACGCGATAACCAGCGTGGGGTACGCGGCACCTGGCGCTACTGCCGCAAGGCTTTGCGCGGGCTGCTCACGAGGTTCGTATTCGCGGCTGCTCTGGTCCACCTCACGCTTGCCTCGCCCGCCCGCGGCCGGCAGCGGTATTTTTTCGAGCACGCTTCGGTTCAACTCCTCGGCCTTGATTTCGAGCACCAAAGGCGGCAAGTCAATGATCCCGGCAGCCCCGGTAGGCCGGTTCGCAGCCCGGGCATATTCATCTAGCAGGACGACCCTTGGCCGGATGCTGTAGACACCTACCGCTTCTTCGGCGATCAACGTGGCTGGGCATCCGTGGTCATTCAAGCGACCACTGTGCGCCTGTGACTGTACCGAAACGCCTCTGAACGAAACCGCACCCTCAGGCCCGGCCCGCTCCAGCTCGTAGCGAATGCTTCTGATTTTGTGCAGGTCTGCACCCATGCACCGAACGTGAAATTTTCCGTCGAAACAGAAGTTGCGGTAATAGACAAAACTCAAATCAAGGGTCATCAGGAATGCCTCGCGCCGTGGGCCAAATGGGCTGCCGAAATGGCAGCGCACACTCTTGCAACCGCGCGCCACGGAGCACAGAGAGAGCGCCTTCCCTGCCCCCGCCAGGCAAAGCAGACAAAGAGGTCGTCTACACTTGCCGGCACTGACTCAGCAGCTACCGAGGAGGCCCCGATGAAGAGAATTCCAACGCTGCTGGCCGGCCTGCTGCTGGCTGCTGGCTTGGCCAGCACCGACAGCGCCGCCTCAGCGGAACGCAACGCACCGATTCACTTTGGCGCAATTGGTTGGGAAAGCGGTGCACTCACCACCGAGATCCTGCGCCTGATCGTCGAACGGGGTTACGGCTACCCCACCGACACACTGCCCGGCAGCACCGTGAGCATGGAAGTGGCCTTGGCCCGCAACGACCTGCAGGTGATCGCCGAGGAATGGGCCGGGCGTAGCCCCGCGTGGATCAAGGCCGAGCAGGCCGGCCAGGTGTTCGCCCTAGGCGACACGGTCAAGCACGCTGAAGAAGGCTGGTGGGTGCCGGCCTACGTGATCCAGGGCGACCCATCGCGCAACCTCAAGCCCTTGGCACCTGACCTGCACAGTGTCGACGACCTCAAGCGTTACCCCAAGGTGTTCAGGGACCCTGAAATACCGGACAAAGGGCGCTTCCTCAACAGCCCCAGTGGCTGGACTTCCGAGACGGTCAACAGCCAAAAACTCAAGGCCTATGGGCTGGATGCGCTGTACAACAACTTCCGCAGTGGCTCTGGCGCAGCGCTGGATGCCGAGATCAGCTCGTCCATCCGCCGCGGCCAGCCAGTGCTGTTCTATTACTGGAACCCAACCCCGCTCATGGGGCGCTACAAGCTGATCCGCTTGCAAGAGCCACCCTTCAATGAAAAGGCCTGGGCCACCCTGACAGATGCCAGCAACCCCAACCCGCAAGGTAGCCAGTCACTGCCAGCCAAATTGTCGATTGGCGTTTCCAAGGCGTTCAAAGAAGGCTACCCGGACCTGGTGGCGGTGTTCGAAAAAGTCGACCTACCGATCGATCGGCTCAACAGCGCCCTGGCCGAGATGAGCGAAAAGCGCATCTCGCCCAACCAGGCTGCCCTCGCCTTTTTGCGCGATAACCGCGATGTGTGGAAAGCCTGGTTGCCTGCGCAGGTCGCAGCCAAGGTCGAGGGCAGCCTATGAGCGGCGGCTTTCCCGAAGCCCTGCAATTTTCCTTCGCGGGTCGCGTCAACCAGCTAGTCGACTGGCTGGTGTTGAACTACGGCGACCACTTGCGCAGCCTCTCGGATCAACTGCTGCAACTGCTGGTGGGGCTGGAAAACCTGCTGCGTCTGTTGCCCTGGTGGGCACTGTTGCTGGTGGTCGGGCTGCTCGCCTGGCACGCCAGCCGCAGCCTGTTGCGCAGCCTGATGATGGTGGCCCTGCTGGCCTTGATCGGTGTGCTCGGGCTGTGGGACAAGCTGTTGCAAACCTTGGCCTTGGTCCTGATCAGCACGGGCTTGTGCGTGATGGTCGGCGTACCGCTGGGCATTCTGCTGGCGTCCCGCCCGCTGGCTCGACGGCTGTTGATGCCGGTGCTGGATGTGATGCAGACACTCCCGGCCTTCGTCTACCTGATCCCGGTGCTGATGCTGTTTGGCCTTGGCAAGGTGCCAGCGGTGTTCGCCACCCTGATCTACGCCTTACCGCCACTGGTGCGGCTGACCGAACTGGGCTTGCGGCAGATCGACCCGTCCTTGTTGCAGGCTGCGCACGGCCTGGGTGCCAGCCGCTGGCAGCGGCTACGTCGCATCGCCCTGCCACTGGCCCTGCCCAGCATCATGGCCGGGCTCAACCAGTCGGTGATGATGGCGTTGTCGATGGTGGTGGTGGCTTCGATGATTGGCGCCCGCGGGCTGGGTGAGGATGTGCTGGCGGGGATCCAGACCCTTAACGTCGGCCAGGGCGTCGAGGCGGGGTTGGCGATCGTGGCGCTGGCCATGGTGATTGACCGCATCAGCCAGGCGTATGGGCGCACGGGGCGTTGAAGTACGCAGATGCCGGCTTGCCGGCGACCGGCCCCGCACTGACAATGCACGCCTGCCCGCTCAGCCCTGGAGCCCCTTCGCGTGTCCCTCAAAGCCCTGCGCACCCTGGTGACCATCGCCCGCCACGGCACCTTCGCCCGTGCCGCCGACCTGCTCAGCCTCACCCCTTCGGCCGTGAGCCTGCACATCAAGACCCTCGAAGACGAACTGCAGGTCACCCTGTTCGACCGCAGCCGACGGCAAGTCGTGCTGACTGAAGCCGGGCAGTTGGCGGTTGCGCGCGCCGAGAGCATCCTCGGCGCCTATGACGAGCTGGCTGATGCCTTGGCCAGTGGCCCGAGCCTGCGTGGCCGCTTACGCCTGGGGGCGATCCACACGGTGCTGGCCCGGCGCTTGCCCAAGGCCCTGCTGTGGATCAAGACCCACCACCCGCAGTTGCACATCAGTGTCGCCTCGGGCATGTCGGCAGAATTGGCGCGGCGCGTCGAAGACGGCGAACTCGATGCGGCGATCACCACCGAGCCGGTCAGCCCCTACCCGCAGAGCCTGGTCTTCACCCCGCTGTTCGCTGACCGCTTCTGGGCCATCGCCAGCCCCGACCTGGCTAGCCAGAGCGTGCCCGAGCTACTGGCCAGCCAACCGTTTCTGCGCTTCGACAAACGCGCCTGGGCCGGACGGCAAATCGAACAGGAGCTGCGCCGCCAGCACCTGCAAGTCAGCGAACAAATGGAGCTGGACAGCCAGGAAGCCCTGGCCACCATGGCGGTGATGGGCCTGGGCGTGGCCATCATCCCCATGGCCGACGCGGACCTGCAGCGCTTGCCGCCGGCAACCTGCCTGCCGTTTGGCGAGCCGCAACTGACGCGCCGGGTGGTGCTGCTGGAGCATGAGAAAAGCCAGCGGCGCCACCTGAGTGCGGTGCTAAAGACGGCCCTGGATGCCTGAACCGCGGCAACCGTGCAGTTATTCTCAACGGTCACTGAAGAAAACAACGTTTTTACAAACCAAAGCGCCCCCGTAGTCTGTAGCGGTACCCGACGACGGAACGCCGACCATGCTCCACCTTCTGCTGACCACACTGCTACCCATCATCCTGCTGATTGCCCTGGGCACCTTTCTGCGTGTGCGCGGCTTTCTGGCCGAAACCTTCTGGCCCGGTGCCGAACGCCTGAGCTATTACGTGCTGCTGCCGTCGCTGTTCCTGCATGGCCTGGCCACCGCCAACCTCGACGGGGTACCGATACTGGGCATGGTCGCAGTGCTGATGCTGTCGACCCTGCTCGGCGCCCTGCTGCTGGTGCTGTACCAAGGCGCGGTGAACCACGACGGTGCCGATTTCACCTCGGTGTTCCAGGGTGGCATTCGCTTCAACAACTACATCGGCGCAACCCTGGCGGCGGGCATCTATGGCAGTGCTGGCATTGCCTTGGCGGCCGTTGCCAACGCCGCCATCGTACCCTTGGTCAACCTGCTGTGCGTACTGGTGTTCGCCCGTTTCAGCGCACGCCACAGCTCACCGGCCACGGTACTGCGGGCGATCTTCGCCAACCCGCTGATCGTTGGCTGCGCGGCTGGCCTGCTGCTGCGGGTCACAGGGCTGGGCTTGCCGGCAGGGCTTGAACCGACGGTCAAGGCGCTCGGCCAGGCCGCCCTGCCCTTGGGCCTGCTGTGCGTAGGCGCAGCCTTGGGCGGTGCCAGCGTCGGCCACCAGGTGCGCCCGTTGATGGCCGCCTCGGCGTTCAAGTTCCTGGTCATGCCGCTGACTACCTGGGGCCTGTGCCGTGTGCTCGGCCTGGGTGGACAGGCGGCAGTCGTGGCCGTGCTGTTCCAGGCCTTGCCTACGGCGTCCTCGTCCTATGTGATGGCCCGGCAGATGGGCGGCAACGCACCGCTGATGGCCACCATCATCGCTCTGCAGACCGTGGTAGCCGCCGCAACCCTTCCTTTGGTGCTAATGCTTACGCTTGGCTAGACTCTGAATCAACCCAGCGATCGGAAGCTCGGCCATGCGCCTCTCGTGGATGGTAATCGGCTTGACCTCGGCCCTGCTTGCAGGCCCATTGCACGCCGCCGACACGGCCAAGGCCGCGGTCGCCGAGGACAAGGCCGAAGTCCTTGAAGAAAAGGTGGTCGAGGACGCCCCGCCGCCGAAAAAGGCCGAAACCATCACCCCAGGCGAAGTAAAAGCAGTCGACCCGGCAGGCCAATCGCCGCTAGACGACAGCATCACCTGCCTAGCCCGCACCATCTATTGGGAAGCCAAGGGGGCCAACGAAAAGGACATGACGGCGGTGGCCAGTGTCGTGCTCAACCGCCTGGGCCATGATGGCTTCCCGGACACCATTTGTGGCGTCGTCAAACAGGGCGTGGAAACCAAGGCCTGCCAGTTTTCCTGGTGGTGTGACGGGCGCTCGGACCAGGTCGAGGAAGCGCAGCGTTACGACATCGCCAAAGAGATTGCGCGCAAGGCGCTCAACCAGCAGCTCAAAGACCCTACCGGCGGTGCGCTGTACTTCCACGACCGCAATGTGCACCCGGATTGGGCCAAGGCCTACCGCAAGACTGCGGTAACCACACATTTTCTGTTCTACAAGCCTAAGCAGGCGCAGGCCCGCTGACGTGTGTGTGGGTGTAGGAGCAGCCTTGTGCTGCGAAGAGGCCGGTGAAAGCAGCGAAGATTCACTGTGCTTTCACCGGCCTCTTCGCAGCACAAGGCTGCTCCTACAATGAGGGTCAGAAGTCTATCGAGCCGGAGAACTTGACCAGGCGCGGGTCGCCTTGGGTCAGGTAGCCGCCGTTGGCCGAGGCCCAGTAGTTCTTGTCGGTGAGGTTCTCCACGTTCACCCGCAAGGTGACCTCTTTCTGCTGCACCTTGAACCGGTAACGTGCGCCTACATCGAAGCGGTTCCAGGTTGGCAGGGTGAGCGTGTTGGCCGGGTTGGCGTACTGGCCACCGGTGCGCAGCATGCGGGCATTAAGCGCTACGCCTTGCAGGCCAGGCACGTCCCAGTCGACGCTAGCGTTGAGCTGGAAGGTCGGTACACCGACCGCATGGTTGCCATCATTGGTACCGTTCTGGGTGTTTTTCAGTTCTGTGTCCATGCGGGTGCCGCCGGCCATCAGGCGCAGCCCCTGCAGCGGCTCGCCGAACACGCTCAGCTCAACGCCCTTGTTTACCTGCTCGCCGTCCTGGACGAATACATTGCCCTGCACGAAGCCATCGGTGGGCCGCTCGATACGGAACAGCGCCAGGTTGGCACCGAAGGTCTGGTAGTCGAGCTTGACCCCTGCTTCGATCTGTTTGGTCTTGGCGGGTGGGAACACTTCCCCGGCGTTGATGACCTGCCCCGACGCCGTCGCGCCCTGCGCCAGGCCCTCGATGCGGTTGGCATACAGCGAGATCGACGGGTTGAGCTTGTAGACGATGCCGTACACAGGCGTGGTCACCGACTCGTCGTAGAACGCGTTGCGCCCAAGGTCTGCGCCCTCGCCGTCATAGGCATACCCTTCGACCCGCAATTGCTGGCGCCTCACCCCCACCGTGACCAGCAGGCTATCGTCGAACAGGCCCAGCGTATCGGACACGGCAATGCTGCGGTTGCGCGTCTTGCCGGTCACCCCAGGGTCATCCAACTTGCCACCGGTAAAGGTTGGGGTGGTGGGCTTGGGCAACGGGTCAGTGTGATAGAGGTTGGTGGCCTGCGCGTTGTAGAAGACGAACGCATTTTCTTGCTGGGTCCAGATGCTGGCCGCACCAATGTTCAGCTGATGGCTGACCGGGCCGGTCTGCATGCGGCCGTTGATGCCCCCCATGAAGGTGGTGTTGTCTTCATTGTGGGGGATTTTCGAACCGGCGATGGTGGCGTCGCCCGTGGCGGCGTTGGTCAGGATCGGCGTGCCGTAGAAGCCGTTCTCATGGGTGTGCTTGACGCCACCGGCCAGGTAGCCGCTCCAATTGTCGTTGAAGTCGTAGTCGCCCCGGGCCATGCCGAACGTGTCTTCGGTTTCAGTCCAGGCCCAGTCCTGGCCATAGTTGTGGTCGGCATCTGGCGCGCGTGGGATATCGGTGAGGCCGGCCCCCAGGCGCACCGAGTTACGCAGGTGGTTGACGCGCTGCTTCTGGTAGCCGAAGTCGGTAGACAGGCGGAAGTTGTCGCCCCGGTAGTCAAGGCCGGCAATGAACAGCTTGCTACGTTGATCCTGGTCGTCGACTGCGGTTTCGCCTTCACGTTGCGACAGGTTCAGGCGCACGCCAAAGCGGTTGTCCTCACCGAAACGCTGGCCGATGTCCAGGTGTTCGCCAACGCGGCCGTCGCTGCTGATGTCTTGGGTGTAGCGACGCGTGGGGACATCGCCGGCACGCTTGGGCTGCAAGTTGACGTTGCCGCCAAGGCCGGTTCCGGTCGGGCTGGCGCCGTTAAGGAAGGCGTTGGGCCCCTTGAATACCTCGACCCGCTCTACCGCGTCGGTTGATATCATCTGCCTGGGCAACACGCCGTACAGGCCATTGAACGCCACATCATCACCGCTGAGTGGCAACCCGCGGATGACGAACACCTGCGACTGGTTGCCGAAGCCAAACGACTGGCGCACGGACGGGTCGTTGAGCAGCACATCGCCGATATCCTCGGCCTGCTGGTCCTCGATCAATTGCGCGGTGTAGCTGGTCATGGTGAACGGCACGTCCATCATGTCCTGATTGCCCAGCACGCCCATCTGCCCGCCCCGCGCGACCTGCCCACCGGCAAAGGCTTGCGGGAGTTCGCCCTTGACCTTGGCAGACTCGGCGTCGATAGCAGTGGCATCCAGCTGGATCACGCCATCAGCCGCCTGTGCAGTAACCGCAACGGAACAGCAGACAGCGAGAAAGGTCGATTGATAATGACGGGGTCGTGCCATGAAAGGCTCCTGGGTATCGGATGGACGCCTTCCTGGCAACGTGGGTGGAGGGCATAAATTAATCGCGATTGCGAATAGTTTCCAGCTGAAGTTACGAATAATTACCAAGTGATCGCACTTTTTGCGCGTCCAGTGGTCTACTTCCTCTTATGCCGCCTGCAACGATTGCCGTCGTTTGTATTGCTTTGCACGGGACTGGGCCAAAAACCCTGTGCTTGTGTAGGATGAGCAGCGCTTACCACGACGCTGCCAGTCATAGGGAGATTCACATGCGCGTCCTGTCATCTGTTGCCGCCTTGTCGCTGGGCCTGGTCATCGCGACCGGGGCCTTGGCCGTCACCGGCGAGGAGGCGCAACTGATCGAATCGATCAACGTCTACCGCAGTAAGGCCCAGCCCTGTGGTGGCGAGGCGTCGCTGGAACTACCGCCACTCAACAGCGACACCCGTCTGGCGCTGTCGCCCGAGGGCACGCGCGATTTGCAACAGGCCATGTCCCGCGCGGCCTACCCGATGGTGAACGTGCAGGCCATCAGCCTCTCGGGCCCGCGCGATGCGCGCGCGGCCATGCATGCCATCGAGGAGAGCTTCTGCCAGGTGGTGCTCGACCCGCAGTTCGTCGACATCGGTGTCAGCCAGGAAGGCCGCGACTGGCGCATCGTCCTTGCTCGCCCCCTGCTCAGCAGCCGCCTAGGGGATTGGCAGGCTGAAGGGCAGAAAGTGCTGCAAGAAATCAACGCTGCGCGCAAGGTGCCACGCCAATGCGGCGGCCAGCCGTTTGCCGCCGCGCCCGCGCTGAGCTGGAGCACCGTATTGGCCGGCGTTGCCGCCACCCATACGCGGGCCATGGCCAACCAGAACTTTTTCGACCATATCGACCGCGACGGCCGCACCCCTGGCGATCGGGCCGAGCTGGCCGGTTACTTGTATCAGCAGATCGGCGAGAACATCGCTGCAGGCCGCGACACCGCGCATAAGGTGGTCGACGGCTGGCTGGCCAGCCCTGGGCATTGCGCGACCCTGATGAACCCGGATTTTCGCGAGCTAGGGGCGGCCTATGCCGTCGACCCGAAGAGTGATGCGGGGATCTACTGGACGGGGATGTTTGGCACACCGCAGTAAAAGCCAGAACAGCCTGGGCGGGCGATGCGGCCGCTCAGGCAACAGCGGCACCTTCGCGCAGTTGCAGTGCCGTACAGCCAAAGCGCCGCCGCACGCATTTACCCAGGTGGCTGGCATCCCCCAACCCCACTTCATCGGCAATCTGCGCCAGGCCGTGGCTGGAATTGAGCAACCGCCAGCGCGCTTGCTGCAAGCGCATTTCCAACCACCAGGCCTTGGCGCTCATCCCGTGGCTGGCCTGGAATTGACGGTCAAGCTGACGCCGGCTGATGCACAGCTCCGCCGCCAGGTGTTCGACCGACAACGGTGAACCCAGGTGATGCCGCATCAACGCCAGGGCCCGCTGCACCGCTCGCCCGTGCCCCACCCCCGGCTCCAACGAACGCAAGGCATGGCGGCTGTCGCGCGTCTCGTCCACCAACATGTCGGCCAAGCCCTTCAGCGCCCGAGCCCGGCCACAGGCACGCGACAGCAGTTCCACCGCTAGGTCGATTGCCGCGGTCCCTCCCGCGCAGGTAATGCGCCCACCTTGAATGTGATAGAGCTGGTCGCGCAGTACCTTCAGATGAGGGAACGTCGCTCGAAACTCGGCTTCATGCCGCCAATGGACCACTACGTCATGCCCGTCCAACAGGCCGCAAGCGGCCAAGAGGAAGGCGGCGTTGTCGACGGCCACCAGCTTCACACCCGCCTTGGCAGCCCGCTTCAGCAACGCCTTGTAGCGCGGAGCCAGTTCAGCGGTGGCCATGGCGTTGCGGCCGCCGAACAGCACTAGGTAGTCGTAGTGGGCCATGTCGAGCTGTTCGGCAATGGCTTCCACCTGCACCACCGCACCACTGCTCGCGGGCACCGGGTCTAGGGTCAAGCCTGCCAGGGTCCAGCTGCAATAGCGCTGCTGGCTGTAGTCTTCGTCATCGGCGCTGAAACGCAGCTTGTCGAGAAATGCACCGAACGGCAGCAGGGCAAACGCCGGCAGGGGCAGGATCAGCAGGCGGATATCAGGGGGCATGAGAGCACGTCCAGATCAGACTATCGAATGTCTAGATCATACCTTCGAAAAAACGCGTTGTGCCCTAGACTGGCGCTCTCCAACCCTATCAGGCACTCCCCCATGGCACTCGACACCTGGCTTATCTACCTGCTGGCCAGCATCGGCCTGTCGCTGACTCCAGGCCCCAACAGCTTGCTCGCGTTGACCCACGGCGCGCTGTATGGCGCACGCCGTACGCTGTTCACCATCGTTGGCGGGGTAGTTGGCTTCAGTGCCTTGATCGCCCTGGCAATGTTCGGCCTCAGTGCCCTGCTGCAAACCTCTGCAGCAGTGCTTGGCATACTCAAATGGGTGGGCGGCGCTTACCTGGTCTGGCTGGGTATCCAGCTGTGGCGCAGCCCGGCGCTGCACCTTGAAGTGACGCAGCGGGCCCGCAGCCTGGGCAATGCGGGCCTGTTTCGTCAGGGCCTGCTGTCGGCCATGGCCAACCCCAAGGTGTTGCTGTTCTACGGTGCGTTTCTGCCGCAGTTCCTCGACCCTCAGCGTGGGCTGTTGATGCAGTTCGTGGTGATGGCGGCGACCTTTGCCAGCGTGGAATTCCTGGTCGAATACTGGCTCGCGCGTTTGGCGTTTCGCATCCGGCCCTGGCTGGCCAAGGGTGGCAAAGGGTTCAACCGCTGCTGTGGCAGCTTGTTCGCAGTGATCGGCGTCGCGTTGCCACTGGGGCGCTGATTCAGCTCAGCCGCGGCGCCCTTGCAGGAGGAACACCAACAGCGCCAAACCCGGCAGCCCGGCACCCACCAGCGCAACCCCCTGCCAACCATACTGGGCAAACACGGCACTGGCCACCGACGAACCCAGCGCCCCGCCCAGGAAGATACTGGTCATGTACACCGCGTTCAGGCGCCCGCGGCTTGCCGGGTCCAGCGCATAGACTTCGCGCTGGCCAATCACCATGTTCATCTGCACCGCGAAGTCCAGCAACACACCGGTCAGCCCAAGGCCGATCACACTGAAGCCCGGTGCCGTCAGCCCGACCAGTAGCGCCACAGGCGCCAGTACCAACGCCGCCAGGGAACCTGCACGGGCATGCCCGGCATCGGCCAGGCGGCCGGCGATGGGCGCGGCCACGGCCCCTACCGCCCCTACCAGGGCGAACAGCGCGATCTGGCTCTGCGACAGGCCATGCGCCTCCGCCAACGCGAGGGGTACAGCCGTCCAGTACAGGCTGAACGCAGCGAACATCAACGCCTGGTACAGCGACCGTTGACGCAGCACCGGGTAACGGCGCAGCAACGCGACCAGCGACAGCATCAGCCCGGCATAGCTGGCTTTGTGCTCCGGGACCCGGCGTGGCAGGGTCAACGCCAACAACAGGATGATCGCCAGCATCACGCCCGCCGCGCCGATGAACACGGTGCGCCAGCCGAAGTGATCGGCCACCAGGCTCGACACCGGCCGCGCCAGCAGAATGCCCAACAGCAGACCACCCATGATGTTGCCGACCACACGGCCACGCTGTTGCTCAGGGGCCAGGTGCGCTGCCAGGGGGATCAGCATCTGCACCGCGACCGAACTGAACCCGATCAACAGTGCATAGCCCAGAAACAGCTGCCCTTGGCCACTGCTACTGGTACCAGCCAACAGCAGGCTGACGCAGGCCAGCACCGCGGTAGCGATCATCAGGCGGCGGTTTTCCAGCAGGTCGGCCAGCGGAACCAGTAACAGCAGGCCTAAGGCATAGCCCAGTTGGGTCAGGGAAACGATCAGGCTCGCCCGTTCAGTGGACAGGCCCAGGTCGGGGGCGATCAGCCCAACGATGGGCTGGGCATAGTAGATATTGGCAACGATGGCGCCGCAGCAGAACGCCAGCAGGGTCACCAAGGCCCGGCTCAGGCCAGTGGCCGACGGCTGCTCTGCGGCTAGGGAGGGGTTCATGCGATGTTCCTCAAGAAGGGACGGAATATGCCACACACCTTACCCAGACGTGCCGCAGGCGAGAATCCGGCGGGCGCGCAACAGGGCTTTGCACCCTGCGCAACGCTGACGGCTCAGTGCGCCAACAGGCCTTCGCAAAAGGTGATGAAGGCGTTCACGCGGCGCGACCCGCGATGGTTGGGCAAGTACAGCGCGTTGATCCTGTCGTTGGCAGTACCGGGGCTGACCTGCCAGTCGCCGAACACGCGCTGCAGCGTGCCATCGGCCACGTCCTCACGCACCAGCCAGTCGGCCAGCAGGGCAATGCCGCTGCCAGCCAACGCGGTTTCGCGCAACAGGTCGGCATTGGCGCTGCGCAACGGCCCGCTCACGTCCAGTTCCAGCACCTCCTGGCCCCGCGTCATGCACCAGGGGCGCGCCTTCTGCCCATAGCGAAAACGCAAGCAGGCGTGCTCCAGCAATTGCTGCGGGTGCTCCAGTGCTGCACGACCGGCCAGGTAGCCCGGGCTGGCCACCAGCCAACGCTCGAACCGGCCCAGTGGGCGGCACACCAGTTCGTCATTGGGCGCTGGGTCACCCAGCCGGATCGACAGGTCGTAACGGCCATCGAGCAAGTCGTCCAGGCGGTCGCTCAGATCGATGTCCAGTTCAAGCGCCGGGTGCTTGGCCAGAAAGGGCCCCAGGTGCGGCGCAATCACCCGCCGGCCGAATTCCACCGGCAGGCACAGCCGCAGCACACCGACCGGCTCCTCGCCCCGGTCAGCGACACTGGCATCGGCTTCATCCAGCGCTTCGAAAATGCCCCGGGCCCGCGCGTAGTAACGGGCACCCGCCTCGGTCAGGCTGACCTGGCGCGTCGAGCGGTTCAACAAGGTGGCCCCCAGCTCGGCCTCCAGTGCATCGACCAGGCGGGTCACCGACGAGGTCGCCACGCCAAGCTTGCGCGCGGCCGCGGAAAACCCCTGGGCATCGACCGTCGCCGCGAACATCTTCATGGCCAGCAGCTTGTCCATGTGTCTTCCGTCTTTTAAAGCTCGGAACAGTCCTACAAACCGCAGGGATGGTCAAGAAGCGCACGCCCCCGCAATCACGTCCATAGTGGAAGCACCTCCCTTTGAACGAGATTTCAGATGGCCCCCTTCAACATGCTGAATACCTTGCCTCCCTGCGACCCGACCGCTGCCGAGCGCGTCGACGAACTGCTCAGCCGCCCCGGTGTGCGCATCGAGCGCATTGTTTCCAGCGGCCAATCCAGCCCGCCCGGGTACTGGTACGACCAGGCCGAAGGTGAGTGGATCGTGCTGCTCAGCGGTGCCGCGGGCCTACGCTTCGAGCATGAAAACCATACGCGGCTCCTTCAGCCCGGCGACTGCGTCGATATACCAGCGCATTATCGCCACCGCGTGGAATGGACCGCGCCGGGCATCGCGACAGTATGGCTGGCCGTGTTCTACAGCAGCGCTAGCCCTTGGCCGGAATAGGTGTCGAACCGTCCAATCGGGGCCTGCTGGCGCAGCGTGGCCCCTGCACACATTGCTTTTCGACGACTCGACCAAAGTATGAGTACTGATTCCATATCTGTCATGAACGCTTTGTTTACTGCATTTTTCGCTGCCTGATCTAGACTTTTGCCAACACCTTGGCAAGTTCAACCCTGCGACAATCAGCCTCACAAAACTTTGTACTAACTTGTTAATTAGCTTGCTAAGGGCTTAAACTGCGCCCATTCCACCTGCTGAGATCCCTGGCATGAAAGAAACACCGCGCGCCTCTGGCGCCACAAACCTCATTCTGGTCGGCCTAGGCGTTATCGTCGCCCTGCTCGGCCTGCTCCTGGCCGCCGGCGGTATCAAGCTGGCCGGCCTCGGCGGCTCCTGGTACTTCCTGATCGGCGGCCTGGCCATGGCCATCGCCGGTATCCTCATCGCACGCCGCAAGGTCGCCGGTGCCTGGCTGTATGCCCTGTTCCTGATCGGTACCGCAATCTGGGCCGTGATCGACACCGGCCTGGTGTTCTGGCCGCTGTTCTCGCGCGTGTTCATGTTCGGCGCAATCGGCATGGTCGTGGCGCTGGTCTACCCCCTGCTGGTACGTGCCAACGGCGGCACCGCTGGCCGTGGCGCGTACGGCCTCGCAGGTGTGATGGCGGTGGCATTGGTCATTGCCGCAGGCAACATGTTCGTTGCTCACCCAAGCGTCGCTCCGACCGGCAAAGGCCCTGGCATGACCCCGGTCGAAGCCGGCAAAGAGCAGAAAGACTGGGCCCACTACGGCAACACCGAAGGTGGCAGCCGCTTCGCCGCGCTGGACCAGATCAACCGCGACAACGTCAACAAGCTCAAGGTGGCCTGGACCTACCACACCGGTGACGTCGCCATCAGCGACGGCAACGGTGCCGAGGACCAACTCACTCCACTGCAGGTTGGCAACAAGGTGTTCATCTGCACCCCGCACAACAACCTGATCGCCCTCGATGCCGACACCGGCAAAGAGCTGTGGAAAAACGAGATCAACGCCCAGTCCAAGGTCTGGCAGCGTTGCCGCGGCATGGCCTACTTCGACGCCACCGCGCCGTTGGCCCAGCCAACCCAGCCGAACAGTTCGCCCATCGCCATGGCCACTGTCCCGGCCGGTGCCAACTGCCAGCGCCGTCTGCTGACCAATACCATCGACGGCCGCCTGATCGCCGTCGACGCCGACACCGGTGAGTTCTGCCAAGGCTTCGGCAACAACGGCCAGGTCAACCTCATGGCTGGCCTGGGCGATGTGCCGGACTCCTTCTACCAACTGTCGTCCGCGCCGCTGATGGCCGGTACCACCGTGGTGGTTGGCGGTCGCGTTGCCGATAACGTTCAGACCGACATGCCAGGCGGCGTCATCCGCGGCTTCGACGTCATCACCGGCGCCATGCGCTGGGCCTTCGACCCAGGCAACCCGGAAGACCGCAACGCCCCGGCCGACGGCAGCACCTACGTGCGCAGCACCCCGAACAGCTGGGCCCCGATGTCGTACGACCCGGCAATGAACACCGTGTTCCTGCCGATGGGTTCGTCGTCCACCGACATCTATGGCGTAGAACGCAACAAGCTGGACCACACCTACGGTGCTTCGGTCTTGGCACTGGACGCCACAACCGGCAACCAGAAGTGGGTGTACCAGACTGTTCACAACGACCTCTGGGACTTCGACCTGCCAATGCAGCCAAGCCTGATCGACTTCACCAAGGATGATGGCAAGACCGTACCTGCGGTGGTGATCGGCACCAAGGCCGGGCAGATCTACGTGCTTGACCGTGCAACCGGCAAGCCGCTGACCCAGGTCGACGAAGTTCCGGTAAAACCGGGCAACATCCCGAACGAGCCGTACTCCCCGACCCAACCAAAATCGGTGGGCATGCCACAGATCGGCGCGCAGACCCTGACCGAGTCGGACATGTGGGGCGCCACCCCGTATGACCAGCTGCTGTGCCGCATCGACTTCAAGAAAATGCGCTACGACGGCCTGTACACCGCGCCGGGCACCGACCTGTCGCTGAGTTTCCCAGGCTCGCTGGGCGGCATGAACTGGGGCAGCATTTCCACCGACCCGGTGCATGGCTTCATCTTCGTCAACGACATGCGTCTGGGCCTATGGATCCAGATGATCCCTTCGCAGAACAAAGGCAACGCGGCCTCCGGTGGCGAAGCCTTGAACACTGGCATGGGCGCCGTACCGCTCAAGGGCACGCCGTATGCAGTGAACAAGAACCGCTTCCTGTCGGTTGCCGGTATCCCTTGCCAGGCTCCGCCGTTCGGCACCCTGACCGCGGTTGACATGAAGACCCGCCAAATCGCCTGGCAGGTCCCGGTCGGCACCGTCGAGGACACCGGCCCGCTGGGTATCCGCATGCACCTGCCGATCAAGGTCGGCCTGCCAACCCTGGGCGGCACACTGTCCACCCAAGGTGGCCTGGTGTTCATCGCCGGCACCCAGGACTTCTACTTGCGCGCCTACGACAGCAGCAACGGTAATGAAATCTGGAAGGCCCGTCTGCCGGTTGGCAGCCAGGGCGGCCCGATGACCTACGTTTCGCCGAAAACCGGCAAGCAGTATGTGGTTATCACCGCCGGTGGCGCGCGTCAGTCGACTGACCGTGGCGACTATGTGATTTCTTACGCCCTGCCGTAAGACTGCGTCGCCTGCTTCGCGGGTGAACCCGCTCCCACAGGATGATCACTGCACTTGCAAAGGGTGCAGGCCCTGTAGGAGCGGGTTCACCCGCGAAGAGGCCCTAGAACACTACCCGAGACCCCGCAATGCCATCCGCAATTCGCATCACTTCTCCCCTCCTGCTCGCCCTGGCCAGCACCACCGCCCTCGCCGACGGCGACCTGATGACCCGCAACACCCTGACCGGTGACTGGGGCGGTCTGCGCCATCAGCTGGAAGAAGACGGCGTCAAGTTCACCGGCGACTACAGCGGTGAAACCGCCTACAACACCCACGGTGGCCTGCACCGTTCGGCCCGCTACTCGCAGAACCTCAAGCTGGGCGTGCAGTTCGACCTGTCGAAACTGTACGGCCTGGAAAACGGCGGCAAGGTGCAGTTGACCATCAATGACCGTCGCGGCAACAGCGCCTCGGAAGACCTGGTGGGCAACCGCTTGCCGATCCAGGAAAACTACGGTGGCCTGTACACCCGCCTGACTGAACTGAGCTACGAGCGGACCCTGTTCACCCCGGCCTTGAACGTCAAGCTCGGCTACATGGCCATGGGCAACGACCTCGGCGGCTTGGACAGTGGCATCCTGTGCAACTTCATGAACGCCGGCTTCTGTGGCCACCCACTGAACATGTCGGGCGGCAGCGGCTGGACCAACTACCCCAACGCCCACCTGGGCGTGCGGGTGAAATACGACCTGTCGCCGTCCTGGCAGCTGCGTGTCGCGGCCTTCAACGTCGACCCCGAGAGCAACGGCAATTCCAGCCGTGCCTGGCACCTGGGGCCCAAGCACACCACAGGTACCGTGGTACCGGTTGAGCTGGTGTACAAACTGCAAGGCGAGCTGCCAGGTGAGTACAAGCTGGGCTACTACTACGACAGCTCCGATGTGAAACGCATTGGCAGCGACAAGGAAGTGTCCGGCCGCGGCGGCCATTACCTGCTGATCGACCAAGCCGTGTGGAATGACCCACGTTCGCCAGGCCGCAGCCTGCACGCCTTTGGCCAGTACTCGGCATCGAGCGAGGCCGCTTCGCCGTTCACCAAGTGGTATGGTACCGGCGTTGTGCTGTACAAGCCGTTCGAAGGCCGCCCGCGCGATACCCTGTCGCTGGGCTATGGCCGTGCCGTGCCAAACCCACGCAGCCGCGATGTGCTGGAAGACGCTGCGTTCAACGCAGGGCAACAGTTCCCGAACATCGACAGCGCCGAGCAGTTGATTGAACTGAGCTACGGCTACCAGGCCACGCCATGGCTGAACCTGCGCCCGGATGTGCAGTACATCATCGAGCCGGGTGCGTTCTCGGGCAAAGCTATCGACAATGCGCTGGTAGTGGGCCTACAGGTCAAGGCCACGTTCTGATTCATCACGGCATTGCCCGCATCCTGTAGGAGGAGCCTTGTGCTGCGAAGAGGCCCGTGACAGCACAGTGAATTTTCTCTGCTGCCACGGGCCTCTTCGCAGCACAAGGCTGCTCCTGTCAGGAATGCCTACCGGCAAAAATGACTCAACCTTCGCGCAGGTAATCCACCAGCCGCAGCAGCATCTCATCGCACCCCTGCAACTGCTCGGCACTGACAAACTCGTCCGGCTTGTGCCCCTGCTCCATGCTCCCCGGCCCGCAGACCACCGTCGGGATTCCGGCCTGGTCGAACAAGCCGCCTTCAGTACCAAACGCGACCGTGCCGAACGCCGCTGAACCACTGAGCAAGGCGACCAAACGTGCCGCTTCGCTGTCAGCCGGCGTGGCCAGCCCCGGGTAAGCACTCAGCGCCTCAAGGCGAATATCGGCGCCCTGGTTGACGGCGCGCATGCGCGGCAGCAACTCAGCCTCGGCGTAGCCCTGCAACTGGTCAGCCACCCCCTGAGCATCGAACCCTGGCAATGCGCGCACCTCGAAGTCGAATTCGCATTCCTCGGGCACGATGTTCAACGCCCTGCCACCTTTGATCACGCCGGTCTGTACCGTGGAAAACGGCGGATCGAAACGCGTGTCATGGTGCTCAGGCTGTGCCAAACCATTACCGATCTCACCTAGCTTGCCGATCAATCGCGCGGCGTACTCGATGGCGTTCACCCCATAAGGCGCATAAGCCGAGTGACAGGCGGCACCGTGCACCTGGCAACGCATTGCCAACTTACCCTTGTGCCCCAGCACTGGCTTGAGCTCGGTCGGCTCGCCGATCAGGCACAACCGCGGCTTGTGTGGGCGCTGCGCAAGCGCCGCAAGCATCGAGCGTACGCCCAGGCAACCCACTTCTTCGTCATAGGAGAACGCGAGGTGCAGCGGAATACGCAAAGGCTGCGCGAGAAACGCGGGGACCGCTGCCAGGACAGAGGCGATGAAGCCCTTCATGTCCGCAGTACCCCGCCCATACAGGCGCCCCTCCCGCTCACTCAAGGCAAACGGCTCGACCGTCCAGGCCTGGCCGTCAACCGGCACCACATCGGTGTGCCCCGAAAGCACTACACCGCCAACGTCCAGCGGGCCGAGGGTGGCAAACAGGTTGGCCTTGGTGCCCTCAGCGTTATGGAACAACTCGCATTCCACGCCAAGGTCCGCCAGGTAGTCACGGATGAAACCGATCAGCGCCAGGTTCGAATCGCGGCTGACCGTGGCAAAACCGATCAGCCGGGCAAGCAACGCGCGGCTGGTGCGCTCATTCATTGCCCGGCACTCCATAGCTTGGCGCGGCGGTCGGGTCGAGGGCGCGGGTCACGTAGTCCTGCATCTGCGGGCGATAGGCTTGCCACAGGCCATCGAGCTGGCCGATCGGGTCTTCATCGGCCCAGTCGACGCGCAGGTCCACCAGCGGCCAGGTCAGCTCGCCGGCAATCTTCAGCGCTGCGGAATGCACCGGCCCGGCCTCGCCCCCGGCCGCCATCGCCGCCTGCATGGCCGCCAACAAGCGATCGGCCAGGTGCCCGCCGGCCTGTTCAAACGCGTGCACCATGGCCTCGATCACCTGCTTGGACGCCAGCAAGTTACCCGCAGCAGCGCACTGCTCGCCGGCCACGGCATTGTGCACCCCAAGTGCCTGCTTGCCAGTAAACAACGCGACCTGGCCCTGGCTGTCGATCACGGTGACCTGGCGGTATTCGCTCCAGCCATTGGCGTTGAGCACCCTGTCTAGTGCAGCTGCCGGCGGCAACTGGCCCTGCTCCAGCACATCGAGCAGCTGCGGCCCCAATGCCGGCAAGGTGATGTTCTGCGTTGCGACCGCCCCCACACCTGCGCGCACCCAGGGGCAACGCGCCCCGACCGCGATGCTCGACGAGCTGATGGCGATACCGACTTGGCCGGTTTCCTGGCAACGACCGATGATGGAGAAAGTCATGTCATGGTTCCTGTTGTTCTGTCCGATGCAGGGCATTCTGGGTGGAACCCTCCAGCGCGCGAAACCACCTTTTTCCGAGGGCTTGAAGAGGAAAAAACTAAGGCCGCCCGCACCACCCCGAACGGCATGAAAAATCCCCCTCAAGCACCGCGGCAAGCCCTATGAATCAAGGCCTTCGCCGTTTTATCGGCAAGCCCTAGCTAAATACTATTTTCGCCATTTGCGCAGCGTCCCTAGTCTGGCCCCAGGCAACGGCGGTCCTCCAACCGACCTGACAAAAACCGCCTGATAAAGGGCTCGGACATGACTTTGAACAACCTCGAAATCGACACCCTCGTCGTCGGCGCCGGCCAAGCCGGCGTGGCCATGAGCGAACACCTGAACAAGCTCGGCGTGCCGCACCTGGTGCTGGAGCGCAAGCGCATCGCCGAAGCCTGGCGTACGGGCCGCTGGGACTCGTTGGTCGCCAACGGCCCGGTCTGGCACGACCGCTTCCCTGGGCTGGAATTCAACCTCGACGCCGATGCCTTCGCTGGCAAGGATCAGGTTGCCGACTACTTCGAACAATACGTGCGCAAGTACAACCTGCCGGTGCGCACCGGCATCGAGGTGAAGAAGGTGGTGCGCAACAGCGATCGCCCAGGCTTCACCATCGAAACCAACGAGGGCGTGATCCGCGCCAACCGCGTGGTTGCCGCCACTGGCCCGTTCCAGCGCCCGGTGATCCCGGCCATCGCGCCAAAGGACGAGCGCCTGCACCAGATCCACTCCGCCGCCTACTACAACCCTGAGCAGCTGCCCGCCGGTGCCGTGCTGGTGGTGGGCGCCGGTTCTTCGGGCGTGCAGATTGCCGAAGAACTGATGCGCGCCGGGCGCCAGGTATACCTGTCGGTCGGTGCCCATGACCGGCCGCCGCGTGCCTACCGCAACCGCGACTTCTGCTGGTGGCTGGGTGTGCTGGGCGAGTGGGACGCAGAAATCGCCAAGCCTGGCCGCGAGCACGTGACCATTGCTGTCAGCGGCGCACGCGGCGGCCACACCGTGGACTTCCGCGCCCTCGCCCACCAAGGCATGACCCTGGTCGGCCTGACCCAATCGTTCGCCGATGGCATTGCCACCTTCCAGGACAACCTGGCAGACAACATCCGCCGTGGCGACGAAAACTACCTGGCCCTGCTCGATGCCGCCGATGCCTACATCGAACGCAACGGCCTGGACCTGCCTGAAGAGCCGGAGGCGCGCAAGCAACTGCCCGACCCTGAGTGCCTGAGCAACCCGCTGCACACACTCGACCTGGCCCAGGCCGGTGTCAGCACCATCATCTGGGCCACCGGCTACGGCGTGGACTTCAGCTGGTTGCAGGTCGACACCTTCGACAGCAACGGCAAGCCACAACACCAACGCGGTGTTGCCCGCGAGCCTGGCGTGTACTTCCTCGGCCTGCCTTGGCTGTCACGCCGCGGCTCGTCGTTCATCTGGGGCGTGTGGCACGACGCCAAGCACGTCGCCGGGCACATCGCCACGCAACGGACCTACCTGGCCTACCGCGACAGCGAACAACGCGCCGCGGATGAGCAGCAACAACCCACGATCAGCAACGTCAGCACCCTCGGAGCCCACTGATGCCAACCCATACCCGTATCCGCATGTTCAACACCAAGGTCACCTACCCTAACCAGACCCTGGACAACGACCTGTGCCAGGCGGTGCGTGCCGGCAACACCATCTACGTACGCGGCCAGGTGGGCACCGACTTCGAAGGGCGCCTGGTAGGCCTGGGCGACCCTCGGGCACAAGCCGAACAGGCGATGAAAAACGTCAAGCAACTGCTTGAAGAGGCCGGCTCGGACCTGTCGCACATCGTCAAGACCACCACCTACATCACCGACCCGCGCTTCCGCGAGCCGGTGTACAAGGAAGTCGGCAAGTGGCTCAAAGGCGTGTTCCCGATCTCCACCGGGCTGGTGGTGGCGGGCCTGGCCCAGGCCGAGTGGTTGATGGAAATCGATGTGATCGCCGTGGTGCCGGATCAGGCCTGACCTGCCGGCACCCCGCTCAGCCAGGCCTGCGTGACTCGCGCAGCTGCCGTTAGCCGCTCTGCCCCCTGCAAGTGGGCAGACGGCACCTCGACGCTGAGGCTGACGTCGTGGGGCAAGGCTGCGAGCAACTGCGCCAACGGCAGCTGCCCGTGGCCAGGCAACTGCCTGCCCTCCCGCGCTTCCTGGATGATGCCGTTGTCGGGTGGTGCCTGCAGCGGGGCATCGCACAACTGCACGGCGCGCAAGTAACGCGGGTCGATTCCGGCAAGGTCCGCTACCGCTGCGCCAGCACGAAACAAGTGCAGGGCATCGACCAGCACGCTGCTGTTGTCCTGCCCCGCCCCTGCCACCACGGTATAGGCCTGGTGCACGTTCGCCACCGGCCGCCAGCGCATGAATTCAAGGTCCACGCGCACGCCATAACCCCCTGCCAGCTCGCACAAGGCCGCGAAATGCCCGGTCAGCCGCGCGACATCGGCATCATCGCCCGACACCGTCAGGCTTACCGCCCCCAGCTCCGCACCTGCCGCCAGCAAAGGCTCGTAATCGGCGACCACCACCTCGGGCGTCAATGACACGAACTCGATATCAGCGACCCGTACGCCCTCACCCACCATCACCGCCTTGAGCTCACGCAGCGCCAGGCTGCCCGCCGTTACAGGGTAGGCCAGCGCACCCGGCATCACTGGATGCAGGCGCAGCCCCACCGCGCTGAAGCCGGCACGGCTCGCCTCGCGCACCAGCACGGCTGGCGCCAGGTCCAGTGCCGTCAGGTGAGCGACGCCCAGGCCCCTCAATAGGTCGCCCTCCCGCCACTGAGGTCGAACACGAAGCCAGTGGTGAAACTGCACTCTGGCCCGGCGATCCAGCTCACCATGTTGGCGATTTCCTCGACCTTCAGGAAGCGCCCCATGGGGATCTTGGCCTTGCTCGCTGCGATGTGCTCCGGGGTCATTTCGGCCATCAGCGGCGTTTCTACCATCGCCGGCGCCACGCAGTTGAGCAGCACGCCATCCTGCGCCAGCTCCTTGGCTGCGGCCTTGGTGAAGGCGATCACGCCTGCTTTGGCCGCCGAGTACGCCGAGATGTACTGCACGCCATCCTTGCCCGCCATCGAGGCGACGTTGACGATGCGTCCGTAGCCGCGTTCGCGCATGTGCGGGATGGCGGTGCGGCAGCAATAGAACACTCCGTTCAGGTCAATGGCGATGACCTTGTCCCAGGCCGCTGGCGGGTATTCCCAGGCGGGTACCACTGGGCCATTGATACCGGCGTTGTTGACCAGGATCTCGACCTGCCCGACGTGTGCAAGCACGTCGGCAAATGCCGCTTCCACCGACGCCAGTGATGAAACATCGACAGACTGGCGCAGCACCGGCTCAAAGCCGTTTTCGGCTGTGTCCCAGCCATCGACCGCCAAGTCCCAGATCACCACGTGGGCACCTGCGGCGTGCAGCCGCTGTGCAATCCCCAGGCCGATGCCACGCATGCCGCCGGTCACGATTGCAGTCTGCCCTTGCAGGTATTGGCTCATTGCTTTGCTCCATTTTCGAGGTTAGGGATGTCTGGCAGACGACGCAGGTCGCTCACCATGAACAGGTAACACAGGGCACCGAGGACGGTGATCGACGACACGAAGGCCAAGGCCCAGACGAACGACCCGGTCATCGAGACGATGATGCCGATGGTCAACGGGGTGACGATGCCCGCCGCGTTGGCGAACAGGTTGAACAGGCCACCGCTCAAGCCCAGCAGGCCCTTTGGCGCGATGTCGGAAACGATCATCCAGGCCAGCGCCGACATGCCTTGGGCGAAGTAGGCGATGCAGAGAATGGCGATTACCAGCGCGTCGGACTCGACATAGTTAGCCAGCACGATCACCGACGCGGTGAGCAGGCCGGCAATCACTGGCAGCTTGCGCGCCACGTTCAGGGAGTAGCCGCGGCGCAGCAAGGCATCGGACAACCAGCCACCGACCAGGGTGCCCAGCGAGGCGGCGATGAACGGCAGCACCGCGACCCAGCCAACCTTCAGCCACGGCATGTGCCGCTCGGTGACCAGGTAGGTCGGGAACCAGGTCAGGAAGAACACGTTGGTCGAGTTGCAGGCAAACTGCCCCAGGCAGATGCCCAGCATGTTGCGGTGTTTGAGCAGAGCCGGGATCTGCGACCAGCGGAATACCGTGGCTTTCTGGCCACCGTCGACCACGCCACCGCCAGCTGCGATGTAGTCGAGTTCGGCCTTGTTCGCCGTGGTGGACTGGTGCGGTTCATGGTACTTGCGCCACCAGACCAGGCCATAAAGGATGCCCATCAGCCCGACCGCCATCAGCAGAAAACGCCAGCCGTACGCGTGCAGTACCCAGAACAGCAGCGGCGTGAGAAACGCAAGCCCCGTGTATTCGGCAAATGTGTAGATGCCGGTCGCCCTGGCCCGCTCACTCTGTGGGAACCAGGTCGCCACCACGCGGCTGTTGGTGGGGAAGCACGGCGCTTCGGTCACCCCTACCAGAAAACGCATGCCCAACAGCGACAAAAAGCCCTGGGCCAACCCTTGCAGGCCAGTGAACAGCGACCACAGCGTCAAGGCCAGCCAGTACGTGAACTTGGTGCCCAGCCGGTCGATGAGGATCCCGCCGGGGATCTGGGCCGCCGCGTAGGTCCAGGAAAACGCCGAGAAGATCACGCCCATCATCGCGGCGTTAAGGCCCAGGTCGGCACTGATGCTAGGCGCCGCAATGCCCATCACGCTGCGGTCAAGGTAGTTGATCATCGTGCCGCCGGAGATCAGCGCCAGGATCATGAAGCGGGTGCGGGTGCGTTGTTGCAGGCGTGCAGGCGTGTCGAACGCCCCCACGCCGAGGTTCTGTTCAGTGTTCATGACGGTTGCTCTCTTGTTATTGGAATGGCAAAGGGCGGTGCGCTAGGCAAACCCGAACAGACGTCGCGGTGTGTCCCACATGACGGTGCGGCGCAGTTGCGCATCCGGCATCAGTTGCTCGGCCAGTTTCAGCAGCGGCCCGTAGTCCACCCGCGAGCGCTGACGAATGAACGGCCAATCGGAGCCCCACACGCAGGCCTGTGGGCCAAACGCTTCGAGCAGGGCATGAACGTAGGCACTGCTCTGCGCCTGCAGCGCATCGGCCGAGGCGAACTTCTGCATGCCGGACAGCTTGACGCTGGCCCGGCCGCTTGCGGCCAACCGCAGCAAGGCCTGGAAACCCGGTTGGTGAATACCGGCGCTCACCTCCGGGCGGCCGCAATGGTCGATCAACACGCGCGCCGACGTGCGCTCAAGCAGCCCGCGCAGCGCCAGCAACTGGTCTTCGCACACCTGAATCTGCGCAAACAGGTCGAGCTCGGCGAGCTTGCCGAACAACCCGTCGGCTGCATCCAGGCTCGCCACACCGTACAACGCCGGGTTGAAGGCCACCCCGACCACCCCTTGCGCCTGCAACGTAGCCAGCGCATCCAGGGTGATGTCAGGGCTAACCACTGCCACCCCCTTGAAACGCCCCTGCCCAGTGGCGAGCGCGCTCAGCAGGCAGCTATTGTCGGTGTGGTAGCCGCTGTTCGGCCCCACCAGCAAGGCATGCTGCACGCCATAGGCGTCCATCACCCGGTTGAATTGCTCGAGGGTGGCGACCTCCTGCCCGGACGGGGCGTAAGGCGCGTCGGGGTGATAGGGAAAGCGCGCAGGGTCAAACAAATGGTTATGGCAATCGATCTTGGGTTCATCGAAGATGTTCACGCAACACTCCCGTCAAGCGCCGCTGCGCTTGCCTGCAGATCTTGTTATTGTGCGCCGCGAAGGCGACTCGGCAGGCTTCAAGATACTGCGTGCCCGGCGTCTGCGCTCATACCCAGATGGCGAAGACCATAACCAAAGGTAATGCTCATGCCCCTCGACCATGACGGCCCGGAAGCCCGCAACCTGGTGTTCAAACTGCGGCACATGGAAGTGTTTCGTGCGGTGATGTTGACGGGCTCGATCAGCGCGGCGGCGAAGATGCTCTATGTGTCGCAGCCGGCCGTGAGCAAATTGATCCAGTACATCGAGGGGCGGCTGGCGTACCGCTTGTTCGAGCGTATCAACAACTGCCTGGTGCCGACCCACGAAGCGCAGATTCTGTACCGCGAAGTCGAGCGGGTGTATCAGGCCGCGCTGGAGGTCAATGAATGTGCGTTGTCACTGGGCAGTGGCGGCCACCGTAACCTGCGCATCTCGTGCAGCGCCTCGCTGTCGACCGTGGTCATCCCGATTGCGCTGGCCCAACTCAAGCGTGAGTCACCCTCGCTGAACATCGAGTGGCAGACCTCGTTGATGGGTGAAATGCCGAACCAGATCCTGTCGAAGAAGGTCGACCTGTCGATTGCCGCCTTGCCGGTGATCCACGATCACCTGCATTCACGCGCGTTCATGCGCGGGCGCATGGTGGTGGTGATGCCGCCGGAGCATGCCTTGGCGCGGCATCCGTCACTGGCGCTGGAGCAACTGCAAGGCCATGCCCTGCTGCTGTTCAGGCCCGACATGCCGTTCGGCAAATTGCTGGCCGAACAGATCCACCAGCGCGGGCTGCAGTTGGAGTCGCTGTTGTCGTTCACCAATGCCAACGAAGCTGTGGCCTTGGTCAAGCAAGGCATGGGCATTAGCTTGATCGACGAATTTGTGGCGCAGGACAGCGGCTTGACGGTGGTCCCCCTGGCCGACGAAATCCACTTCGACATCAGTTTCGTCTATTCGCGCTTCGAGCCACCTTCGCACTCGGCGCTGCACCTGATGCAGGTGCTGCATGCCCAGGCCCTGAAGCTGGGGCGGGGGATCGAGGGGTTCGCGTTGCCAACCCCTTGATGAACCGGGGCCGCCCGGCGGCCCATCGCCGGCTCCCACAGGTAACTGCGCAGGCTCAGACCTTGCGAAAAACCTGTGGGAGCCGGCTTGCCGGCGATGGGCTGCAAGGCAGCCCCTTGAGTACAATCAGGCGATCGCCGCGTCCACCAACACCTGCGCTTCCTGCACCAGGCGCTGCAGGTGCGCCTCGTCGATAAAGCTTTCGGCATAGATCTTGTAGATGTCCTCGGTGCCCGACGGCCGTGCGGCAAACCAGCCATTGGCGGTCATCACTTTCAACCCGCCAATCGCCTGGCCGTTACCCGGTGCATGGCTGAGGATCTGCACGATTGGCTCACCAGCAAGCTCTGTGGATTTAACCTGCTCAGGTGCCAGCTTGCTCAACAACGCCTTCTGCCGGGCATCCGCCTTGGCCTCGACGCGGGTGGCATACGGCTTGCCCAGTGCTGAGGTCAGGTCGGCATAAGCCTGGCTCGGGTTGCGACCGGTGCGTGCGGTCATCTCGGCGGCCAGCAAGGCCGGGATCAAACCGTCCTTGTCAGTGGCCCAGACCGACCCATCGCGCCGCAGGAACGAAGCCCCCGCGCTCTCCTCGCCACCAAAGCCCAACGACCCGTCGAACAGGCCCTGGGCGAAGAACTTGAAGCCTACCGGCACTTCGAACAATTTACGGCCCAGGCGCTCGGTAACGCGGTCGATCAGGCCGCTGGACACCACGGTCTTGCCCACGGCTGCGTCGCTGCGCCATTGCGGGCGGTGGCGGAACAGGTAGTCGATGGCCACGGCCAGGTAGTTGTTCGGCTGCAGCAGGCCATCCGGGGTGACGATGCCGTGGCGGTCGTGGTCCGGGTCGCAGGCAAAGGCCACGTCAAAGCGCTCGCGCAGGCCGATAAGGCCCTGCATCGCGTAGGGCGAGGATGGGTCCATGCGGATCTGGCCGTCCCAGTCGACGGTCATGAAGCGGAAGGTCGGGTCGACCTCGCTGTTGACCACTTCCAGGTTCAGCTTGTAATGCTTGGCAATCGCCGACCAGTAGTTAACCCCGGCGCCGCCCAGCGGGTCGACGCCCAGGCGCAGGTTGGCGCTGCGAATCACGTCGAAGTCGATGACATTGCCCAGGTCTGCCACGTAGTGGCTCACGTAGTCGTGGCGGTGCGTGGTGGCCGCCTGCAGTGCCTGGGCATGGTCCATGCGTTTGACGCCAGCAAGGTTCGCAGCCAGCAGCTCGTTGGCCTTGGCCTCGACCCACTTGGTCACGTCGCTGTCGGCTGGGCCGCCATTGGGCGGGTTGTACTTGAAGCCACCGCTTTGCGGCGGGTTGTGCGACGGCGTGATGACGATGCCATCGGCCAGGCCCTGCTCGCGGCCACGGTTGTAGCACAGGATGGCGTGGGACACCGCTGGGGTCGGCGTGTACTCGTCGTCTTTGGACAGCATCACCTGCACGCCATTGGCCGCCAGCACTTCCAGGGCACTGGCCGTGGCCGGTGCCGACAGCGCATGGGTGTCGGCGCCAATGAACAGCGGGCCATCGATGCCCTTCTCCTGGCGGTACAGGCAGATGGCCTGGGTAATGGCCAGTACGTGGTACTCGTTGAAACTCAGCTCAAGCGAGGTGCCTCGGTGCCCCGAGGTGCCGAAGGCCACCCGTTGGGCCACCACGCCAGCATCGGGGCGGCCGGTGTAGTAAGCGGTGAGCAGTCGGGGGATATCGACCAGCACGCTGGCCGGAGCCGGCTTGCCTGCCAAAGGACTGAGCGTCATGCAGAAACCTCGAGTTCAACGAATGTTGGTGTTGGAACGTGCAGTGTACTGAGAGTTGCAACGCCGCGCGACGGGCGACGCGATGAAAGCCGCCAGCACCTGGCGATGGTCTAGAGTATTAGCCACCACTCCCCGGCAACGAGGCCCCATGGCTTTTCACCGCCTGACACGTACCCACCCTCGCCTCACGTTCGCCACCCTGGTCGGCATCATCGGCGCCTGGCTGATCCCTGCCGGTGACACGGTCCAGCACATTCTGGTCGGCTGGAACCTCGGCGTCTGGCTCTACCTGCTGCTGGTCCTGTGGCTTACCTGGAGCGCCAACCCGGAAAAGGTCCGCAACGTTGCCCAGGTCGAGGATGAGAACGCCGGCCTGGTCCTGCTCACCGTCTGCATCGCTGCCATCGCCAGCCTGGCCGCAATCACCTTGCAACTGGTCTCCAGCCGCGGCCTGCAAGGCAGCGCCCTGGCCCTGCACTACTTGTACACCGGGTTGACCGTGGCCGGCTCCTGGCTGTTGATCGGCTGCATCTTCAGCCTGCACTATGCCCGGCTGTTCTATACCGGCCAGAACCATGAGCCCCCGCTGCGCTTTGCCGATGGCGAGCGCAACCCGGATTACTGGGACTTTCACTACTTCTCGTTCACTATCAGTGTGGCGGTGCAAACGTCCGATGTCGGCGTCGCTGGCAGGGGGTTGCGCCGGGTGGTGCTGGCACATTCAGTGGTAGGGTTCGTGTTCAACACGGCCATTCTGGGGTTCACCATCAACATTGCGGCCGGCCTGCTGGGGTAGCACACACCGCTCGTCCGAAAACCCAGTGCGGTAGAGGCGGCCGTTACCTGCGGCACCCCGCAAGGAAAACGTTTGCCAGGCGAGCTGCCGGTGGATAGCGGCCCTAACAGCACTGTGACCTAGGTCAAACCTCCACGATTCCGGCGTATTCCCACCCTGGGCAATGGCGTGGCAGGTGCTATGGTTACATTCCCGGCGGCCGTGCACGCGGCCTCCCGCTCACCGCGTCCAGGTACGGACAAGGAGGCTGGCATGAACAAAATGACGTTCCCGAACGCCTGCCAGGTGATGCGCTGGCATTTCCACCCGCTCGGCTTCGAAGCCAGCATGGATGCACCGCGCAGCATGATCGCGCGCTTATTCGACCGCGCCACCGGAGAAACCTTGCTGGCTATTGCCGGCATCCCCTGCGCTGCGATCATGGCCGCTGCGGATGTCGAGCGCATTATTGAAGCGGTCGAGGCTGAGATGGACGCCTTCGTACCCGTCTTCGCCCTGCGCGACGCAGGCTAGACTGCCACCTCGGGCGTCTCCCGCATGGCCTGCAATTTGCCCATGAATTGCTCGGCTGGCACCGGTTGCCCGAGCAGATAACCCTGCAGCGAATCGCACCCCAGGCGGGTGAGGAAGTCTTGTTGCTTGTCCGTCTCTACCCCTTCGGCAACGATGCGCAAGCCCAGCGCCTGGCCCAGTGCGACAATCGCCGAGACGATCGCGGCGTCATCGCTGTCCTGCTCCAGGTCACGCACAAACCCCCGGTCGATCTTCAGCTCGTTGGCAGGCAGTCGCTTCAGGTACATGAGGCTGGAATAGCCCGTGCCGAAGTCATCGATGGACAAGTCCACGCCCATGTCGGACAGGCGCTGCAACACTGTCAGGCTGGCATCGGCATCATGCATGGCGGTGGTCTCGGTAATCTCCAGGGTCAGGCAGTTGGCCGGCAGGCCGTTTTCGCGCAGGGCCCGGGCCACGCTGTCGACCAGCCCCGCATGGCAAAACTGGATGGCCGACAGGTTGACTGCCATACGCCACCCCTGGTGGCCCTGGTTCAGCCACTGGCGCATCTGCCGGCAGGCTTCGTCAAGCACCCACTCGCCAATCGGGATGATCAGGCCGGTTTTTTCCGCCAGGCCGATGAACCGGTCAGGCAGCAGCAGGCCCTGCTGTGGGTGCTCCCAGCGCAGCAACGCTTCGGCACCGATTGGCTGGCAGGCCTGGGCATCGAACTTGGGCTGATAGTGCAGGCGGAACTGGCGCTGCTCCAGGGCCTGGCGCAGGTCCTGCAATAACTGCAATTGCTGCCGGGCGTTGCTGTTCATCGACACGTCGAAGAAGCTGTAGCCGTTTTTACCGGCGCTTTTGGCGTGGTACATCGCGGCATCGGCATTGCGCAGCAACTCGTGCTGATCCTGGCCATTGCCGGGGTACAAGACGATCCCCAGGCTGGCCGTGAGCTGCAAATCATGCTCGGCGACGCGAAACGGCCGCGACACCAGGTTGACCTGCTTGACCGCCACGTCCATGGCATCGTTGGGCTCCTGCAGCTCCACCAGCAGCACGAACTCGTCGCCACCAATGCGCGCCAGCGTGTCCTGGCTGTGTAAATGGCCGCGCAGGCGCGCCGCGACGGCCTTGAGCAGCAAGTCGCCGACATGGTGACCAAAGGCATCGTTGACCGGTTTGAAGCCATCCAGGTCGATGAACATCAGCGCAAAACAACCGCCCTGCTCCGCCACCTTGGCGATGGCTTGCTCGATGCGGTCGGCTAACAAGGTGCGGTTGGGCAGGTCGGTGAGCGTGTCGTGCAGGGCCAGCTGGGTCAGTTCCTGGTTGGCCAGGGTCAGCGAGCGGGCCAGTTCCGCCGTGCGCGCTTCGAGACGTGCGTCCAGTACCGAGGTCAACAAAGCTACCGCCAGCACTGCCAGGGTGGTGATCAACACCAGGTAGACCAGCCCGTCGCCTTGCAGCCCACCGGCCAGCGCACCACAGAAACTGCCCTCGGGGAAATTGGCTGCGGCCATGCCGGTGTAGTGCATGCCGACGATGGCCAAGCCCATGATCACTGCTGCCAGGCCACGAATCTGCCGGACGTAAGGGGTGTGCTTGCGCAAGCGGAACGCGATCCACAACGCCGCTGCCGAGGCGCCCACGGCGATCATCAGCGAGGCGCCGAACAGCGCAGGGTCATAGTCGATGCCCGGCAGCATGCGCAGCGCGGCCATACCGGTGTAGTGCATGCAACTGATGCCCGCGCCCATAATCAACGCGCCAAAGCCCAGTTGCAGCCAGGGCAGGCTCGGCTGGCTTACCAGCCACAAGGCAAAGCCTGACGACAGCACCGCAATCAACAGCGAGAACGCAGTCAGGCCAAGGTCGTAGCCCAGGTCAATGGGCAGGCTGAACGCGAGCATGCCGATGAAGTGCATCGACCACACGCCGACCCCCATGGCCAACGCACCGCCCCCCATCCACAGGTGCACAGCCCTGCCCTTGGCCGTCGCGATACGGCCGGTCAGGTCAAGGGCGGTGTAGGACGCCAGGATCGCCACGCACAGCGAAATCAACACCAGCGAAGAGGAGTAGCTACCGGTCAGCATTGGGAGTTCCAGCGACGGGCCAGGGGGCCCGGAAAAAGCTGACGATTGTACTCAAGCTTTGGCGAAACGCACGGTGTTTTTGCGAATGGGAATGGATCCAAGTGCTGGGATGCCACGGCTGGGCATACGTACCTTGCGCTGCGAAGTGGCCCGTATGCCTGGTAGCGCTGTATTAGCCGTTAGGGCCTCTTCGCAGCACAAGGCTGCTCCTACAAGGAAGGGCTAAACCCTATGTTCAATGCGAAGTTCGTAATCCTCAAGGCCCGCACGTAAGACTCAGCGGCTACCAAAGCCCAGTAATGCGCACGTCTTTGTAGGAGCAGCCTTGTGCTGCGAAGAGGCCCGTATGCCTGGCAAAGATGTAGTAGCCGTAAGGGCCTCTTCGCAGCACAAGGCTGCTCCTACAGTGATCGAGGCATGGGTCCACGAAGTGGCACTTATAGCCCAGCATGAATGGCCAGCCATCACTCCTGTTCGGCAAACGCCTGCTCGGCATCCCAGCCGCCGCCCAGCGCGGCAATCAGTTGCACACTGGCCACCAACCGCCCCTGCAGCAGGTTCAGCACACTGCGCTCGTTGCTCAGCGCGGTGGTCTGCACGTTCACCACATCCAGGTAGCCAATCAGCCCTGCACGGTACTGATTTTCAGTCAGGCGCAGCGACTCACGCGCCGCGTCCAGTGCCTCCTGGCGCACCACCGCTTCATCGCCGTACACCTTCAGCTGCACCAGGAAGTTCTCCACCTCCTTGAAGCCATCCAGCACGGTCTGGCGGTACTGCGCCACGGTCTGGTCGTACACCGCGACGGTGCGGTCCACCTCGGCGCTGCGCTTGCCCGCATCGAACAAGGTCATGGCCAGCGAAGGCCCCACCGACCAGTAACGGTTCGGCAGTTCGATCCAGTTGCTGAAGCTGCTGCTGGAATACCCGCCACTCATGCTCAGGCTCAGGTCGGGGAAGTAAGCGGCCCGCGATACCCCGATATTGGCATTGGCTGCCATCACATTGCGCTCGGCCGAGGCAATGTCCGGGCGGCGTTCGAGCAACTGCGAGGGCAACGTCACTGGAATTTGCGGCAGCGCTGGGATGGTCTTGCTGTCTGCCAGGGCAAAATTCGCCGGGGCCTTGCCCAGCAACACGGCAATGGCATTTTCAAACTGCGCACGCTGCCAGATCAGGTCGATCAGGTCCGCCTGGGTGCTCTTCAGCTGCGTGCGCGCCTGCGCCACCGCATCCGGGCCAGACACACCGGCACGGTATTGGTTTTCAGTCATGCGCAGCGAGCGTTCGTAGGTGGCCACGGTCGCTTCCAACAGGCGCTTCTGCTCGTCGATCACACGCAACTGCAGGTAGTTCTGCACCAGCTCCGACTGCTGGCTCAGGCGGATCGAGGCAAGGTCGGCGAAGCTGGCTTCGGCACTGGCTTCGTTAGCGTTCAACGTCTCGCGCAGCTTGCCCCACAGGTCGATCTCCCAGCTCACGCCGAGCTGGGTGTTATACGTATTGCGGATGCCGCTGCTGTTGTTCGACAGGCTGGAACTCGAGCTTCCAGTACCCTGGGCAGAGCGGTTCTTGCTGGCGCTCAAGTCCAGGCTGGGGAACAGCGCGGCGCGGCTGCTGCGCACCAGGGCCTGGGCCTGACGGTACTGGGCCTCCGACTGCGCAACCGTCTGGTTGCTGCGGTTGAGCTCTTCGACCAGCGCATTGAGCCCGGCATCGCCGTAGACTTCCCACCAGGCGCCACGGGCGATCGCGTCCGAGGGCTTGGCCTGGGTCCAGCCCTCGGCCTGCTTGTACTGCGCCGGGGTGCTCAGCTCGGGGCGGTGGTAGTCCGGGCTCAGGGTACAGGCACTGAGCAGCGCCACGCACAGACTGGCGCCGAGCAGACGCGAGCCACGCCCCAGGGTCAATGACTGCAGGGCACGGTGAAGCGGTGTCTGGGCAAAATTCATAGCGGGGTTTCCAGAGCGGCGTCAGTGCGTACGCCGCGCCAATGGTTGAAACGGTGACGCAGGCGGTCGAGGTACAGGTAGACCACCGGCGTCGTATAAAGGGTGAGGATCTGGCTGAAGACCAGGCCGCCGATGATGGTCAAGCCCAAAGGCTGGCGCATTTCCGCCCCCTCGGCACGGCTCACCAGCAACGGCAAGGCGCCGAGGATGGCCGCCAGGGTGGTCATCAGGATCGGCCGCAGGCGCAGCAGGCAGGCGCGACGGATCGATTCCTCCGGCGACAGGCCTTGTTGGCGCTCCAGCTGCAGGGCCAGGTCGATCATCAGGATCGCATTCTTTTTCACCACGCCGATCAGCAAGAACAGGCCCAGCAGCGAGATCAGGCTGAACTCGCCTCCAGTGACGTAGAGCGCCAGCAAGGCACCGACGCCGGCCGAGGGCAGGGTCGACAGAATGGTCAGCGGGTGAATGTAGCTTTCATACAGAATGCCCAGCACCAGGTACACCAGCACCAGCGCGCCCAGAATCATGAAGGGTTGGCCCTCCTGGGTCTTGGCAAAGGCGTCGGCGGTGCCACCGAGTTTGGCGATGACTTCCTCGGGCAGGCCAAGCTTGGCCACCGCCCGCTCCACTGCAGCCATGGCCTGGTCGGGGCTGTAGCCTTCGGCGACGTCGAAGGCGATGTCTTCGGAAGCGAACTGCCCTTCGTGGCTGACTCGGTCATTGGCCAAGCTGTTTTCGTAGTGGGCGATGGTCGACAACGGCACGCGGGCACCGTCGCTGGTGATCACCTGCACCTGTTCCAGCGTGCTCGGGTCCCAGGCGTATTTCGGGTTGATCTCCAGCACCACCTGGTACTGGTTGAGGCTGTCGTAGATGGTCGAGATCTGCCGCTGGCTGTAGGCGTTGTTGAGCACCGTGGTCACCATGTCCATGTCGATGCCCAGGCGCTTGGCCTGATCACGGTCGACCACCAGGGTAACCTGCGGGGTACCCGCGCCATCACGGGCGTCGATGGCGGTCAGTTCGGGCAATGCGCGCACCGCCGCGACCACTTTCGGGAACCACTCGCGAAGGGCCGCCAGGTCGCCACTCTGCAAGGTATAGAGGTACTGCGACGACGTCTGGTCACGCCCACCGCCACCCAACTGCAGGTCCTGGTCGGCCATCAGGAACAGCCGCCCGCCGGGCACCTTGGGCATCTCTTTGCGCAGGCGCTCGATCACCTTCTGGGCATCCATCTTGCGCTCGCTGATCGGTTTCAGGCGCACAATCACCATCGCATTGTTGGTGCCACTGTTGCCGCCGATGAAGCCAGCAACGCTCTGTACCGCAGGGTCGGCCAGCAAGGCGCGGCGGTAGGTTTCCATCTTCGGCTGCATCACGCTGAACGACAGGCCATCGTCACCACGGATAAAACCAATCAATTGGCCGGTGTCCTGCTGCGGCATCAGCGTCTTGGGCACCACCACATACAACGCGATGTTGATACCGATGGTGGCCAGCAGGCTCAGCAAGGTCAGGCGCTTGTGCCGTAGCACCCAGCCGAGGCTGCGGTCATAGCCGTTGACCATGCGCTGATGAACCTTGTCGCTCCAGCGCTGCAGGCGGCTCTGTTCGGCCTGGTGCGGTTTCAGCCAACGGGCGCAGAGCATCGGCGTGAGGGTCAGCGAGACCACCAGCGAGACAATGATTGCAGCCGCCAGGGTGATGGAAAACTCCTGGAACAGGCTACGTACGATACCCCCCATGAACAGAATGGAGACGAACACCGCCACCAACGAAACGTTCATCGACAGCAGCGTGAAGCCCACTTCCTTGGCACCGAGGAACGCCGCACGCATCGGCGGCTGGCCGTCCTCGATGTGCCGGGAGATGTTTTCCAGCACCACAATGGCATCGTCAACCACCAGGCCCGTGGCCAGGATCAGCGCCATCAGCGACAGGTTGTTGAGGGAGAAACCGCACAAATACATGACCGCGAACGTGCCCACCAGCGACACCGGTACTGCCAGGCTGGGGATCAACGAGGCACGCAGGCTGCCGAGGAACAGGTAGACAACCAGAATCACCAGCCCCACCGCGATCAGCAGCGTGTGCTCAGCCTCCTTGAGGGTGGCCTTGATCACCAGCGAGCGGTCCATGGCCACGTTCAGCTGCACGCTGGCTGGCAACAACGACTGCAACGCCGGCAACTGCGACTTGATCTGGTCGACCGTCTCGATGATGTTGGCGCCGGTCTGGCGGTTGACCACCAGCAACACCGCGCTCTGGTCGTTGAAGAAGCCGCTGTTGTAGCGGTTTTCAACGCTGTCTGTGAGGGTGGCGACGTCGGACAGGCGCAGGATGGTGCCGTTCTGCTGGCGTATCACTACCGGCTCGTAGTCCTTCGCCGTTTCCAACTGGTCATTCGCCCGCACCTCCCAACTGCGCTCGGCATCCTCGACGAAGCCCATGGGCCGGCGTTGGTTGGCGTTGGACACGGCGGTACGCACCTCGTCCAGCGACAGGCCGTACTGGTTGAGCAACTGCGGCTCCACCGAGATGCGCACGGCGGGCAGCGAACTGCCGCCGATCTGCACCTCCCCTACCCCGGATACCTGGGCCAGGCTCTGGGACAGGATGGTGTCAGCCAAATCGTACAACTGGCCTTTCTTCAGCACGTCAGAGGTCAACGACAGCACCATGATCGGTGCCTGCGAGGGGTTGATCTTCTTGTACGTCGGCATGCTGCGCATGCCACTGGGCAGCAGGTTACGGGTGGCGTTGATCGCCGCCTGCACCTCACGCGCCGCACCGTCGATGTCACGGCCCATTTCGAAGCCGATGACCACCCGCGTCGAGCCCTGGTTAGAGCTACTGGTCAGCGTAGTGACGCCCGCGATACTGCCCAGCTTGCGTTCCAAAGGCGTGGCCACCGTGGCGGCCATCACCTCCGGGCTGGCGCCGGACAGGTTGGCCTGCACCACGATCACCGGGAAGTCCATCTGCGGCAGCGGCGCAACTGGCAACAGGCCGAAGCTGACGCCGCCCAGCAGCATGATCGCCAGGCTCAGCAGCATCGTCGCCACCGGGCGACGAATAAACGGTCCGGACAGGTTCATGCCTCAGCCTGCTTGGCATCAGTGGCCGGGCGCCAGCGACGGGCCAGGCGGTCGAAGTACAGGTAGATGACCGGCGTAGTGAACAGTGTCAGCACCTGGCTGACCAGCAGCCCGCCCACCATCACCAGGCCCAGCGGCTGGCGCAGCTCGGCACCGGACCCGGTCGCCAGCATCAGCGGCACGGCGCCGAACAGCGCGGCCAACGTCGTCATCAGAATCGGCCGGAAACGCAGCAATGCGGCCTGGTAGATGGCGTCCTGCGGGCTCATGCCCTGGTTGCGCTCGGCTTCCAGTGCAAAGTCGATCATCATGATCGCGTTTTTCTTGACGATGCCGATCAGCAGGATGATGCCGATAATGGCGATCATCCCCAGGTCGTTGCCACTGATGAGCAGCGCCAGCAAGGCACCCACCGCCGCCGAGGGCAAGGTCGAAAGAATGGTCACCGGGTGGATGTAGCTCTCGTAGAGCACACCCAGCACGATGTACATGGTCACCACCGCGGCGAGAATCAGCAGCAAGGTGCTCGACAGCGAGGCCTGGAAGGCTTCTGCAGCGCCCTGGAAGCGGGTCTGCACGCCGATCGGCATGCCGATGTCCTGCTGCACCTGTTCGATCACCTTGACCGCCTCGCCCAGCGACGCGCCATGGGCCAGGTTGAACGACATCATCACCGCCGGGAACTGGCCGATGTGCGAGATCGCCAACTGCGCCTGGCGCTGCTCGATACGGGCCAACGCCGACAGCCGCACCTGGCCGCCATCGGTGGCCTTGACGTGGATCGACTCCAAGGCCTGCGGCCCGATGCTGGCGGCGGCTTGCGACTGCAGCACCACGCGGTACTGGCTGGCCTGGGTGTAGATGGTCGAGATCTGCCGCTGGCCAAAGGCGTCGTACAAGGCGTTGGTGATCTGCGAAACCGAGATGCCCAAGCGGCTGGCCATGTCGCGGTCGATCACCAGGTACACCTGCAGGCCCTTGTCCTGCAGGTCGCTGGCCACATCGGCAAGCTCTGGGCGCTGTTGCAGCGCCTGCACCAGCTTGCCGCTCCACTGCGCCAGCAGGTCGGCGTCAGGTGACGACAGGCTGAACTGGTACTGGGTGCGGCTGACCCGGTCCTCGATACTCAAGTCCTGCACCGGCTGCATGAACAGGCGGATACCCACCAGCTTGTCGAGCTGCGGCTGCAGGCGGCTGATGACCTCGCCAGCGGTCACATCCCGCTCGCCGTGCGGCTTGAGGTTGATCAGTAGGCGCCCGCTGTTGAGCGTGGCGTTGTCGCCATCCACGCCGATGTAGGACGACAGGCTCTGCACCGCCGGGTCCTGCAGGATCACCTTGCTCAGCGACTGCTGGCGTTCGCTCATGGCGGCGAACGAAGTCGACTGTGGCGCCTCGGAAATACCCTGGATGACGCCGGTGTCCTGCACCGGGAAGAAGCCCTTGGGCACGGCGATGTACAGGACCACGGTGAGCCCCAGGCTGGCCACGGCCACCAGCAGGGTCAGCGGCTGGTGTTTGAGCACCCACTGCAGGCCACGGCCGTAGTGTTCGATGAGCCAGTCGATCCAGGCGCCGCTGGCGCGGTAGAAACGGCCCTGCTCTTCTTCCTTGGGCTCACGCTTGAGCAACCGCGCGCACATCATCGGCGTAAGGGTCAACGACACGACCAGGGAAATCAGAATCGCCACCGCCAGGGTGATGGCGAACTCGCGGAACAGGCGGCCGACCACGTCGGCCATGAACAGCAGCGGAATCAGGACCGCGATCAGCGAGAAGGTCAGCGATATGAGGGTGAAGCCAATCTGCCGGGCGCCCTTGAGCGCGGCCTGCATCGGCGTTTCGCCTTCTTCGATGTGGCGGGAGATGTTCTCCAGCATGACGATGGCGTCATCCACCACGAAGCCGGTGGCAATAGTCAGAGCCATCAGGGTCAGGTTATTGACCGAGAACCCGGCCAGGTACATCACGCCAAAGGTGCCGATCAACGACAGCGGTACGGCGATCGAGGGGATGATGGTGGCGCTGAAACGGCGCAGGAACACAAAGGTGACCATGACCACCAGGACGATGGCGATCAGCAGCTCGTGCTGCACGTCCTTGACCGCGGCGCGGATGGTCTGGGTGCGGTCGGTCAGTACCGACACGTCCAGGCCGGCAGGCAGGTTATCGGTGATCGAGGGGAGCAGTTCCTTGATCCGGTCGACCACCTCGATGACGTTGGCGCCCGGCTGGCGCTGGATATTCAGCAACACCGCCTGGTTTTCGTTGGCCCAGGCCGCGAGGCGCTCGTTTTCGGCACCATCGACGATCTCGGCGACGTCCTTCAGGCGCAGCGGCGCGCCGTTGTTATAGGACAAGATCAGGTTGGCGTATTCCGCGGGGGAGCGCAGTTGATCGTTGGCATCGAGCATCGACACCCGGGTCGGGCCATCGAAGTTACCCTTGGGCTGGTTGACGTTGGACGCCCCGATCAGCGTCCGCACGTCCTCGAGGTTGAGGCCGTTGGCGGCCAACGCATCGACGTTGACCTTGATACGTACCGCCTGACGCTGGCCGCCAGCGATGCTGACCATACCCACGCCACTGATCTGGGCAAGCTTCTGGGCCACACGGGTGTCGACCAAGTCGTTGAGCTTGGGCAGCGGCATGGTCTTGGAGGAGATGGCCAGGGTCAGCACAGGCGTGTCGGCTGGGTTGACCTTGTTGTAGACCGGTGGCGCCGGCAAGTCGCTGGGCAGCAAGTTGCTGGCAGCGTTGATCGCGGCCTGCACCTGTTGCTCGGCAACGTCCATGTTCATGTCGAGGCTGAAACGCAACGTCAGCACCGACGCCCCGCCGGAGCTGGTCGAGGCCATCTGGGTCAGCCCCGGCATCTGCCCGAACTGGCGTTCCAGCGGCGCGGTGACCGCACTGGTCATGACTTGCGGGCTGGCCCCTGGGTACAGGGTCATGACCCGGATGGTCGGGTAGTCGACCTGCGGCAGCGCCGAGACTGGCAGCAGCTTGTAGGCAATCAGGCCGGCCAGGACGATGGCCAGCATGCTCAGCGTGGTGGCGACCGGGCGCAGGATGAACAGGCGCGAGAGGTTCATGCGCCCGCCTTGCCTGCTTCACCGGCTTGGGCCGAGCCCTTGGCGTCCTGGCCCTGCAGGTGCTGGCCCGGCGTGGTTGGCACCTGCGAGCTGTCTTCGACCACCTCTACCTTGGTGCCTTCACGCAGGCGATCGGTGCCTTCCAGCACCAGGCGATCGCCGGCAGCCAGGCCTTCAACGATCACGCTGTTCTCGCCATCGCTGGCGCCGACCTTGAGCTTGCGGATATTGACGGTGTTCTGGGCGTTGACCACATAGGCAAAGGTGCCATCGTTGCCAAACTGGATAGCCGCAGCCGGGGCCAGCACCACCTGTTTGAGGGTGTCGGCCAACAGGCGCACATTGACGAACTGGTTGGGGAACAGCGCCAGGTCCTTGTTCTCGAAGCGGCCCTTGAACTTGAGGGTGCCGGTGGTGGTGTCGATCTGGTTGTCGATACTGCCCAGTACCCCGGTGGACTGCAGCTTGCTGTCGCTGCGGTCCCACGCCTCGACCGGCAGGCTGGCGCCGCTGCGGTAGCGTTCCAGCACGGTGCTCAGTTCGGTTTCTGGCAGGGTGAACGCGACGTTGATCGGCTCGGTCTGGGTGATGACCACCAGCGCGGTAGCGTCGTTGGCAGCCACCAGGTTGCCCAGGTCAAGCTGGCGCAGGCCTACCCGGCCATTGATCGGCGAGCGGATCTGGGTGAAATCGAGGTTCAGGCGCGCATCGCTGACCTGTGCCTGGTTGGTCTTGACCAGGCCTTGGAATTGCGCGACCTGGGCTTCTGCTGTGTCGAGGGTCTGCTTGGCGATGCTGTCCTCGGCATACAGGCCTTTATAGCGCGCCAGGTCGACCTGGGCGTTTTTCAGCTGTGCCTGGTTCTGCGCCAGGGTGCCTTCGGCCTGCTGCAAGGCGATGCGGTAGCTGCGAGGGTCGATCTCGGCCAGCAGTTCACCAGCCTTGACCTGTTGGCCTTCCTTGAAGTGGATCTTGACCAGCTCACCGGCCACACGGCTGCGCACGTTCACGGTGTTGGTCGCGGTGACCGTGCCCAGCGCCTTGTAGTACAGCGGGAAATCGCCCACCCGAACCGGCTCGACACGCACCGGCACCGGGTCGCTGGAGGCCCCGAAACCTGGGCGCCCGCCTTTGCCCATGCGCCCGCTGCTGGCTTCTTTATGTGCAGGCGATGCGGGCCACAGCCACCAGGCCAGCAAGGCCACCAGCAGCAGGATCAGCAGGCCGACGAGCCAGCGACGGGGGGAACGGGAATTGGACGCTTGCATGGGTTGAACGAACCTTGTTCGGAGTGACGACTTGGGAGGGTTGAACGATAAGCACTGGCATCGTTTTAGCAAAGGCCCTTTACCAGAGGTTTACCTTTGCCTGACGTTGCCAAAACACTGAACTTTAAACGAAAACGGCCCGGAAATCGTTCCGGGCCGTTACAGGGTGTTGCTTGGAGCGGTGGGCGGGGCTGGAGTTCCCTTACTTCAGAACAGCCAGCGCAGCCTCGTAGTTCGGCTCGTCAGCGATTTCACCGACCAGCTCGCTGTGCAGCACGTTGTCGTTTTCGTCCAGCACGACCACTGCACGTGCAGCCAGGCCAGCCAGCGGGCCGTCGGCGATGGCCACACCGTAGTTTTCGAGGAACTCGGCGCCACGCAGGGTCGACAGGTTCTTCACGTTCTCCAGGCCTTCGGCACCGCAGAAGCGCGCCTGGGCGAATGGCAGGTCGGCGGAGATGCACAGCACCACGGTGTTGGCTACATCGTTGGCCTGGGCATTGAACTTGCGCACCGACGTGGCACAGGTTGGGGTGTCGACGCTCGGGAAGATGTTCAGCACCTTGCGCTTGCCGGCGTAGTCCTGCAGCGACTTGTCAGCCAGGCCTTCACCCACCAGCGAGAAGGCTGGCGCCTTAGCACCGGCTTGCGGCAGGTTGCCCTTGACCTGAACCGGGTTGCCTTTGAGAGTCACTTGAGCCATGGACGAAATCCTTATGCGGGGTTTGAAAAGGACACCGAGTTAAGCATGAAGGCGGCCGGGTGCCTATGGGTGAAGCAAAAATTGTTTTATTGCCAGACAATTCTTGTGGACAAAAAAATGCCCAGGTCGCAACAGGCGACCTGGGCATTGCGTGTCACCGGCGGTGGATCAGCTCAGCAAGCCGTAAACCACCGACGTCAGCGCAACCACGCCAACCGCGACCACGAACACGTTGGACATCGCCCCACTGTACTTGCGCATCGAAGGCACGCGGCGAATGGCGTACATCGGCATCAGGAACAGCAGCACCGCGATGATCGGGCCGCCCAGCGATTCGATCATGCCCAGAATGCTCGGGTTGAGGGTGGCGACGATCCAGCACACCACCAGCATCAGCGCCGCGACCACGCGGTCCAGGGCTTTGGCGCCCGGGCGCGCGCCGGTTTTGGCAATGATGCCTTTCAGGCCTTCACTGGCACCGATGTAGTGGCCCAGGAACGACTTGGCGATAGCAATGAAGGCAATCAGAGGTGCGGCAAACTCGATGGTCGGGTTGCTGAAGTGATTGGCCAGGTACGACAGGATCGACAGGTTCTGCGCCTTGGCTTCCGCCAGCTGGGCGCTGCTGAGGGTCAGCACGCAGCTGAAGACGAAGAACAGCACCATGGCCACCATCAGCAGGTGGGCGCGGGCGAGGATCTGGCCGCTGCGCTCATCGGCATGCTCGCCGTAACGGCGCTTCTGGTCGACCGCGAACGCCGAGATGATCGGCGAGTGGTTGAACGAGAACACCATCACCGGAATCGCCAGCCACACGGTGTGCAGGAAGGCCGAGCCCGACGGCAGCTGGGTGGCGCTGTCGAGAATACCACCGGTCCAGTGCGGTACCAGGTACAGGCCCAGCAGCGCCAGGGCCACGATGAACGGGTAGACCAGCAGGCTCATGACCTTGACCGTGGCCTGCTCACCGCAGCGCACGATGGCCAGCAGGCCCAGGATCAGCACGAACGACAGGATCGCCCGCGGCGGCGGCGTCATGTGCAGCTGGTGCTCCATGAAGCTGGTGACGGTGTTGGTCAGCGCCACGCTATAGATAAGCAGGATCGGGAAGATGGCGAAGAAGTACAGCACGGTGATCAATGCACCGGCGGTAATGCCGAAATGCTCCTCGACCACTTCAGTGATGTCCCCGCCCTTGCGCCCGGAGAGGACGAAACGGGTCAGGCCACGGTGGGCGAAGTAAGTCATCGGGAAGGCCAGCACGGCCAGGATGATCAGCGGCCAGAAGCCACCGAGGCCAGCATTGATGGGCAGGAATAACGTACCTGCGCCGATGGCGGTGCCGAACAGGCCCAGCATCCAGGTGGTGTCTTGACGTGCCCAGCTGCCCAAGGCTGCCGGGGTCGATTCTTCATAGCGCCGTTCGACGCTTGGGGCCTGCTCATTCATTCCGGGTGTAGCTCCACTCGCAAGACTGCAACAGGGCTGGGAATGGCGAACCAGACGCTTCGCGCTCCCCAACCAAAAAAGAGGGGCGCGATTGTGCACTGAAAGTGGGCGGTTGCGAAGCCCCGTCCGAGGGACGGTTGCACTTGTCATGACAACTGGGTGAAACCGGGGGCCGCTTCGCGCCCCTTTCGCGACGCAAGGCCGCTCCTACAGGTGTTGCGCGAAGCGGCCCCTATCACATCACTTCTGAACGGCGGCGAACGCCTCGGCAACCCGTTGCAGGTTGGCCGGACGCAGGCCGGACATGCATACCCGGCCGCTGTCGATCAGGTAAACGCCGAACTCGTCACGCAGGCGACGCACCTGCTCGACGCTGAAACCGGTGTAGCTGAACATGCCGCGTTGGCGCAGGAAGAACTGGAAGTCCTGGCCTGGCAGCAGCGTGGCCAGCGCATCGACCAACGCCTGACGCATGTCCAGGATGCGTTTACGCATCACTTCGACTTCTGCCGCCCATTGGGCATTGAGCGCGGCATCGCCCAGTACGCCGGCGACCAGTTGGGCACCGAAGTTGGGTGGGCTGGAGTAGTTGCGGCGCACGGTAGCCTTGAGCTGGCCGAGCACGCTCTGCGCGGTGGCGTCATCGTCGCAGACCACCGACAGGCCCCCTACCCGCTCGCCGTACAGCGAGAAGATCTTCGAGAACGAGTTGCTGACCAGGCACGGTACGCCGGCACGGGCCATTTCACGGATGGCGTAGGCGTCTTCCACCAGGCCTTCACCAAAGCCTTGGTAGGCGATGTCGAGGAACGGGATCAGCTGACGTGCCTTGACCACTTCCACCACCTGCTGCCACTGGTTCTGGTCCAGGTCGGCGCCGGTCGGGTTGTGGCAGCACGGGTGCAGCAGCACGACGCTGTTGGCCGGCAGGGTCTGCAGGGTTGCCAACATGCCGTCAAAGTCGACGCCACGGCTGACCTGGTCGAAGTACGGGTAGGTATGCACCTTGAACCCGGCACCTTCGAAGATGGCGCGGTGGTTGTCCCAGGTCGGGTTGCTGACCCAGACTTCGGACTGCGGGAAGTAGCGCTTGAGGAAGTCGGCACCCACTTTCAGTGCGCCAGAACCACCCACGGTCTGCACGGTGGCCACGCGGCCGCCGGTCACGGCCGGGTGATCGGCACCGAACAGCAGTGCCTGGATGGCTTGGCGGTAGCTGGCAAGGCCTTCCATCGGCAGGTACAGCGACGCTTCGTGAGCAACGCCTGCGATGCGTTTTTCGACGGCATCCACAGCCGCCAGTTGTGGCACCACGCCGGCTTCATCGTAGTACAGGCCGATACTCAGGTTGACCTTGTCGGCGCGGGGATCGGCCTTGAAGGTTTCCATCAGCGAGAGGATCGGGTCGCCGGCATAGGCATCGACATGTTTGAACACAGCGTGCAGCTCCTTGGATCAGGACAGTTCGGAATGGCTGCCCTGAGGATACCCGGAGTCGCGGTGGAGGAACATCACCGATTGTGCAGGTTGTCTATGCAAGATTGCACAGCCCTAGATTCGTGCTGCCTGTAACGGCCCTTTCGCGGGTAAACCCGCTCCCACAACGCCAAACCTGTGGGAGCGGGTTTACCCGCGAAGAGGCCGGTTCAGGCAACTAATGCCTTGAGGCCCTGCAGTTCCTGCTCGGTCAATGCCACGCCCTCTTCCTCGGCCACCTCGCGCTCGCGGTAACGCCGCTCCCCGGGCATCCGCGTCAGGCCCACGGCCTGCATCTGCTCCACCAGCTCGCGGCTGCGCTGGGCGAACCGCTCGCCTTCGGCCTTGCTTGGGTCGATGACGATGATCAACTGCCCGGTCCAGGGCGTTTTGGCCCCAGGGTGCGAGGACCAGTCGAACTCCCACGAGAAATGGCCGCCCGTCAGCGCCGCCGCCAGCAGCTCGACCATCATCGACAACGCCGACCCCTTGTGCCCGCCAAACGGCAGCAAGGCGCCGCCTTCGAGAATGGCCTTGGGGTCGGTGGTCGGCTGGCCGTTGGCATCTACGCCCATGCCCTCGGGCAACTGCTGGCCGGCCCGTGCAGCGATCTGCACATCGCCATGGGCCATGGCGCTGGTGGCCATGTCAAAGACGATCGGATCATGTTCGGCACACGGCGCGGCAAAGGCGATGGGGTTGGTGCCAAACAGCGGTTTGCGTGCACCATGCGGCACCACGCAGGTCATGCTGTTGACCACACTCAGGGCCACCAGGCCCTCTTCGGCGAACGGCTCTACATCCGGCCACAGCGCCGCGAAGTGGTGCGAGTTGTGGATCGCCAGCACTGCGATGCCGGCATTGCGTGCCTTGGCCACCAACAGCTCACGGGCCGCCGCCAGCGCCGGCTGGGCAAATCCGCCCGCTGCATCGACACTCACATAGCCAGCCGCCACATCGCTGACCTTCGGCCTGGCCTGGCCATCGACCCAGCCACTGGCCAAGGTCGAGACATAGCCCGGAATACGGAACACGCCATGGCTGTGAGCACCATCGCGCTGGGCGCTGGCGCAGTTGTGGGCCAGCACCTGGGCCACGGTCTCGCTGCAGCCATGACGCTGGAGGATCGCCTGCAACAGGTTCTGCAGCTCGGTAAAAGGCACACGCACGGCAGTGCCAGTGGAAGGTGCGGACATCTGAAGCTCCTTGTTGGAATTAGAGTGGCTACAGCGTTGCAACGACAAAAACTTTCCTGCATGTGACAGCTATCTGTCAAATATTGACTTGATGACAGAAAACATTCATTTTCTATCGCAAGCCTCACCCCCGGAGAAACAGCATGAGCCAACCGATCAAGCAACGCCTGGAAAACAGCCTGCAAGGGGCTGCCGCCTCAGGCCGCACGATCGCCAGCTACATGCTTGCCAACCTGCACGAACTGCCCTTTCAGACCTCGGCCAGCATCGCTGCCAAGCTGGGTGTCAGCGAATCCAGTGTTGGCCGTTTCTGCCGCTCGTTAGGTTATGCCCACCTCAAGGCGCTCAAGCAAGACCTGCAGAACGACCTGGGCGATGGCCCGTGGCTGGTTGGTGACCGCCTGCAAGACTACCGCCAGAACCATGATGCCAGCGACAACGCCGGCAGCCTGGAGCTGGAAATCGCCGCCCTGGTGCGTGTGCACGAGTACCGCCAGAGCGAGCCCTGGCATCGCGTGGCACAGCGCCTGGCAAGCAAACCACGGGTGTTCATCGCCGGCTTTCAGACCGAGCGCGGCGTCGCTATGTGCATGAGCCACCTGCTGCAGTACCTGCGCGATGGCGTACAACTGGTCGACCTCAGCGCCGGGCACTTCGGTGAGGTGCTGTTGGGCCGCGCCGAAGACAGCGCCCTGGTGGTGTTCGAGGCGCGTCGTTATTCCCGCCACGCCCTGCAGCTGTGCCAGAAGGCGCGCGAGGCTGGCATTGCGGTCACCCTGGTGACCGATACCTTCTGTGACTGGGCCGATGCCAACGCCGACGAGGTGTTCCGCATCCCCACCGAATTCAACCTGTTCTGGGAATCCACCGCGACCATGCTGTCGTGGGTGCACCTGATGGTCAACGAGGTCTGCAAGAAGCTCGGGCCGGATGTTGAAAAACGCTTGGAAGCGACTGCCGCTCTACATAACGAATTCGTCGGCTACACCTCGTGGCCGGCGGGAAAACAACAATAGCAAGAGTGCAAGAGGTGCGAGATGAACAAGACCATGGCTATGGTAGGTGCGTGTGCCCTGCTGCTGGCGGGCGCCGCCAGTGCTGAAACCCTGCGTTTCGCCACCGAAGGTGCCTACCCGCCCTTCAACTATGTCGACGCCGATAACCAGCTGCACGGCTTCGACATCGACATCACCCACGCCCTGTGCGAACAGATGAAAGTCGAATGCACCCTGGTCGCCCAGGATTGGGAAGGCATCATCCCGGCCCTGATGGCGCGCAAGTACGACGCCGTGGTCGCGTCGATGATCGATACCGAAGAGCGCCGCAAGAAAATCGCCTTCACCGATCATTACTACCGTACCCCGCTGACGGTGGCTGTAGCCAAGGACAGCAAGATCACAGACGCCCAGAACAACTTCGTCGGCTACACCGTGGGCGCCCAATCCTCGTCTACCCAAGCCATCTATGCCGAAGACGTCTACGGCAAGGCCGGTGCCGACGTGAAGCTCTACCCGACCATGGATGAAGCCAACGCCGACCTGGCCGCAGGCCGCCTGGATGGCGTGATCGCCGACAAGTTCCCCCTGCACGAGTGGATGACCAAGAACGGCCAGGACTGCTGCAAGATCCTCGGCGACGTGGCCGACACCAAGGCCGACGCGGCCATTGCCGTGCGCAAGGATGACGAGGCGCTGCGCCAACGCCTGAATACCGCACTGCAACAGATCGTTGCCAACGGTACCTACCAGAAGATCGCCAGCAAGTATTTCGCCTTCGATATCTACAACTGATCTTCAGGAAACGACGCAATCCTGTAGGAGCAGCCTTGTGCTACGAAAGGGCCACAGAGTGGCCCCCTGCAATCTGTGCCGCGGCATACACCCTGAGGCTGCTCCGCAGCCCTTTCGCGACACAAGGCCGCTCCTACCAAGAGAACGCGTTGCCCACCTTAGGGGTTTGTCATGCTCGATCAATTGTCCTTGCTGTCCTTCGCCAGCGGAGGCTGGGGCCAGGCGTTGCTGGCCGGCGCCTTGGTCACCGTTTCGCTGGCCCTCGCCTGCCTGCCCATCGGCCTGCCGTTGGGCCTGGCCGTAGCGTTTGCCGCACGTTCGCGCAAACGCCTGCCACGGGCCTGGGCCACGACCTTTTCTACCGTGTTCCGCGGCCTGCCCGAACTGCTGACGCTGCTGATCATCTATTACGGCTGCCAGATCGCCGCGCAAAAAGTGTTGGCCGCCCTCGGCTATCAAGGCGAATTCCTGATCAACACGTTCCTGGCCGCCATGATCGCCTTCAGCCTGGTGTTTGCCGCATTCTCCAGCGAAATCTGGCTGGCGGCCTTCAAGACCCTGCCCAAAGGGCAACTTGAAGCGTGCTCGGCACTGGGCCTGAGCAAGCGCACAGGCTTCTTCAAGGTGGTGCTGCCACAACTGACGCGCATCGCCCTGCCCGGCCTGTCCAACAACTGGTTGTCGCTGCTCAAGGACACCTCGCTGGTGTCGACCATCTCGCTGGTCGACCTGATGCGCCAGACCAACCTGGCCGTCAGCGTGACCAAAGAGCCGATGTTCTTCTATGGCGTTGCCTGCCTGGGTTACCTGCTGTTCTCGGCGGTCTCGGGACGGGTCTTTGCCTTCATCGAACGGCGCAGCAGCCGTCACCTGCAAGGAGCCCGGGCATGAATATCGAACAATGGCTGGCAGTCGTCCTCGACCCGGACCTGCTGGAACGCTACGGCCCGCGCTTCGTCGATGGGCTGCTGGTGACAGCCAAGCTGGTGGCGATTTCATTCACCCTGGGCGCCGTACTCGGCCTGCTGCTGGCACTGGCACGCTTGTCGCGCAGCCAGGTGCTGCAGCGCATGTCGGCCGGTTATGTGTACTTCTTCCGCGGCTCGCCGCTGCTGGCGCAGTTGTTCCTCCTTTACTACGGCCTCGGCTCGTTGAAAGGTTTCTGGCAGGACGTCGGCCTCTGGTGGTTCTTCCGCGAAGCGTGGTTCTGCACGTTGCTGGCATTCACCCTGAACACCGCCGCCTACCAGGCCGAGATCTTCCGCGGCAGCCTGATGGCCGTCGCGCCTGGGCAGCATGAGGCGGCGCGGGCACTGAACCTGAGCCGCTCGACCACCTTCTTCAAGGTGATTCTGCCGCAGTCGCTGCTGGTGGCCATCGGCCCACTGGGCAATGAACTGATCCTGATGATCAAGGCCAGCGCGATTGCTTCGCTGGTGACCATCTACGACCTGATGGGCGTGACCAAACTGGCGTTCTCGCGCAGTTTCGACTTCCAGATCTACCTGTGGGCCGCCGTGCTCTACCTGGTGATCGTCGAGCTGGTACGGCGCCTCCTGAAACACCTGGAAGCCCGCCTGGGCCGCCACCTGAACTGACCGAAGGATACGTTCCATGCATTGCCAGACTCTCGTCCTCGGCGCCGGCATTGTCGGCGTCAGCACCGCGCTGCACCTGCAGGCGCGCGGGCGCCAGGTGATTCTGATCGACCGCGACGAACCCGGCAGCGGTACCAGCCATGGCAACGCCGGGCTGATCGAGCGCTCCAGCGTGATTCCGTATGCCTTCCCCCGGCAAGCGGGCGCGCTGCTGCGCTACGGCCTGAACCGCCAGCCCGACGTACGCTACAGCTTGCTGCACTTGCCCAAGGCCGCACCGTGGCTGTGGCGCTACTGGCGCCAGTCGGCACCGGGGCGCCTGGCGGGTGCCGCCGCCGACATGCTGCCGCTGGTACAGCGCTGCGTCGAAGAGCATGACGCGCTGATCGATGCCGCCGGCCTGGAAGGGCTAATTCAGGCCAAAGGCTGGATCGAGGTGTTCCGCGACCCGGCCCTGTTCAAGCAGGCCAAGGAGGACCTCAAAGGCTTGAGCCGTTACGGCCTGCAGTACGAGATTCTCGAATGCGGGCAGCTTCAGGCACGCGAACACCAACTGGACAGCACCGTGGTGGGTGGCATTCATTGGCTCGACCCGAAGACCGTGAACAACCCCGGCGCCCTCACCCGCGGCTATGCGGCGCTGTTCGTCCAACGTGGCGGGCAGTTCCTGCATGGCGATGCGCGCAGCCTGCGCCAGGTCGAAGGGCAATGGCAGGTCGACAGCCGTCGCGGCCCGGTCACCGCCGACGAAGTGGTGGCCTGCCTCGGTCCACAGTCGGCAGACCTCTATGAAGGCCTTGGCTACCAGATTCCGCTGGCAATCAAGCGCGGCTACCACATGCACTACGCCACCCGTGACGGTGCGCAACTCGAGCATTCGATCTGCGATACCCAAGGCGGCTATGTGTTGGCGCCCATGGCCCGGGGCGTGCGCCTGACCACCGGTATCGAGTTTGCTGCCAGCGACGCGCCAGGCAACGAAATCCAGCTGCGCCGCTGTGAAGCGTTGGCCCGGCGGTTGTTCCCGGCACTCGGCGAACGCCTCGATGACGCGCCGTGGCTGGGCCGGCGCCCGTGCCTGCCAGACATGCGCCCAGTGATTGGCCCAGCGCCGCGGCACAAAGGCCTGTGGTTCAACTTCGGGCATGCACACCATGGCCTCACCCTGGGCCCGGTCAGTGGCCGGCTGCTGGCAGAACTGCTGACCGGCGAGCGCCCGTTTACCGACCCTGCGCCCTACAGCGCGACACGTTTCGACTGAACCCTGCGGAGAACAACAATATGACCGCCCCTTTGAGCCTTGCCAGCCTTGCTCCAGCACCCGACCCGCGCCCGGTACTGATCCGTATCGAGGGTTTGAACAAGCACTATGGCGCGTTTCATGTCTTGCGCGACATCGACCTGCAGGTCCGCGAAGGCGAACGCATCGTCCTGTGCGGCCCGTCCGGTTCGGGCAAGTCGACGCTGATCCGCTGCATCAATCGCCTGGAAGTGGCCGAAAAAGGCAGCGTCCAGGTGGATGGCACCGACCTGGCCGCCACCACGCGCCAGGCGGCGCAGATCCGCAGCGAGATCGGCATGGTGTTCCAGCACTTCAACCTGTTCCCGCACATGAGCGTGCTCGACAACTGCCTGCTGGCCCCCACCAGCGTGCGTGGGCTGTCGCGCAAGGACGCCGAGGAACGCGCGCGCATGTACCTGGCCAAGGTCGGCATCGAAAGCCAGGCGCACAAATACCCCAGCCAGCTGTCCGGTGGCCAGCAACAACGCGTGGCCATCGCCCGCGCCTTGTGCATGAAACCCCGCATCATGCTGTTTGACGAGCCGACCTCGGCACTGGACCCAGAGATGGTCGCCGAGGTGCTGGATGTGCTGGTGAAACTGGCCGACACGGGCATGACGATGCTCTGCGTCACCCATGAAATGGGCTTTGCCCGGCAGGTGGCCGAGCGGGTGCTGTTCCTTGAAGGTGGGCAGATCATCGAGGACAGCCCGCCGCAGGTGTTCTTCAACCAACCGAAGACCGAGCGGGCCAAAGGGTTCCTGGCGCAGATACTGCACTGAATCCGTGTAGGAGCAGCCTTGCGCTGCGAAGAGGCCAGTGCAGACACGAAGATTTACGCTACTGCCACTGGCCTCTTCGCAGCGCAAGGCTGCTCCTACACGGTGGCGTGCCAATGCATACGCCGCCTTCATTGCACCGCTGCAATGAACCAACTGCGTCGTTAAATATAATTGACCTCACCTCCTGCCAAACCCTTGCCGCCACAGGCCTGCAACGGTTTAACCCCCCTGAAATCGGCGTATAGCCCCCTCTAAAGCCTCTACCAGTCGTTTGACATATCGAACGGCTCTGGCAAGCTAGTAACAAGTCCCGACCGGAATCGTCGCCTCTGACGAGCCGGCAGTGCTCGGGGCTTCAGGTCGCACTCAAGGCCCCGGCCGTGCGCCTGCACAACAACGACAGGTCGAACCTGTCCCAAGGTGACATATGTCCAACAGCAACATTGGCAACAAGCAACCTTCCCTGCGCAAACCCGTCGTCCTGATGACCATGGGCAGCCAAGAGCGCAAAGGCCATGACTATCAGGTCATGACCCACAAATACATTACTCCGCTGGTCGACTTCGCCGGTTGCGTCCCGGTCCTGGTGCCCACCTGCTGTGGCACTGAAGACCTCGAGACCTACTTGGACATGGCCGACGGCGTCTACCTGACCGGTGCCGGCAGCAACATCGACCCGGCGCTGTACGGCCAGGAAAACGAAACCCCCGGCAAAGGCCAGGACAAGGCACGCGACCTGTTCGACATCCCGCTGGTCAAGGCAGCCCTCAAGCGTGGCCTGCCGATCTTCGGCATCTGCCGTGGCATGCAGGAAATCAACGTGGCGCTGGGTGGCGACATCTACCAGAAGGTGTACGCCGAGCCAGGCTTCAACGACCACCGCGAAAACCCCGAAGACCCGGTCGACGTGCAGTACGCCCAAGTGCATGCCGTGAAGGTCAAGCCAGGCAGCTGGCTGCGCGACACCCTGGGTTGCGACGAGATCCGCGTAAACTCGCTGCATGGCCAAGGCCTGCGCAACCTGGGTAAAGGCATTGAGCCAATCGCCCTCGCCGAAGACGGCCTGGTCGAGGCTATTCATGCCCCGAGCATTTCGCCCTTCCTGTTCGCGGTGCAGTGGCACCCCGAGTGGCAAGCCGCGAAAAACCCTGATTCGATCAAGATCTTCCAAGCCTTCGGCGACGCTTGCCGCGCCCAGGTTCGCAAGTCCCAGGTCAAGCACCATCAGGCTGCCTGACACAAAGCTTCGTTAGCTTTGATCGCGGGGCGGCGCAAGGCCGCCCCCGCTTCCCCGGTCACCCTCTGCTGGTCCCAGAACTCTTCCCGTGGATGCGGGCGGCGGGCTTGCGCCTGTCTCCGCGATCGTTTTTTCCTTCCCCCTCAAGAGATACGATGACTGTTTGCCATGAGCCTGGGTGCCAGGCTTCATGCATGATCGGTTTTCGCCTACTACGCCCCATTCGCGGGCAAGCCCGCTCCCACAGGGTTTTCTGGGTGCTGAATGTTTGCGCTTTCCCTGTGGGAGGGGGTTTACCCGCGAAAGGGACGCCTGCAGAAACACGCCTTCCTCAGCCCATCAGGGAAAAAAAATGCATCGAGGGACTAGTCATCGTACAAGTTGTACGATAACTTACCTCCATCGCTTCTACACACCCTCACCCAAGCGCCACAGGATGCCTATAACAATGAATCCACAAGAACTGAAATCCATCCTCTCCCACGGCCTGCTGTCTTTCCCGGTCACCGACTTCAATGCCCAGGGCGACTTCAACCAGGCGGGTTACATCAAACGCCTGGAATGGCTAGCCCCTTATGGCGCCAGCGCCCTGTTCGCAGCCGGCGGTACCGGTGAGTTCTTCTCCCTGGCGGCCAGCGAATACAGCCAGGTGATCAAGACTGCCGTCGACACCTGCGCCACTTCGGTACCGATCCTCGCCGGCGTTGGTGGCTCGACCCGCCAGGCCATCGAATACGCGCAAGAAGCCGAGCGCCTGGGTGCCAAGGGCCTGCTGCTGCTGCCGCACTACCTGACCGAAGCCAGCCAGGACGGCGTCGCCGCCCACGTCGAAGCCGTGTGCAAATCGGTGAAGATCGGTGTAGTGGTCTACAACCGTAACGTCTGCCGCTTGAACGCCGACCTGCTGGAAAAACTCGCCGAGCGTTGCCCGAACCTGATCGGCTACAAAGATGGCCTGGGTGATATCGAGCTGATGGTGTCGATCCGCCGCCGCCTGGGCGATCGTTTCAGCTACCTGGGTGGCCTGCCGACCGCCGAAGTGTATGCGGCTGCCTACAAGGCCTTGGGTGTACCGGTCTACTCGTCGGCCGTGTTCAACTTCGTGCCAAAGACCGCGATGGACTTCTACCACGCCATCGCCCGCGAAGACCACGCCACCGTTGGCAAGCTGATCGACGACTTCTTCCTGCCGTACCTGGACATCCGTAACCGCAAGGCCGGCTACGCAGTCAGCATCGTCAAGGCGGGCGCCAAGATCGCCGGTTACGACGCAGGCCCGGTGCGCACGCCGCTGACCGACCTGACTGCTGAAGAATACGAAATGCTCGCAGCCCTGATGGACAAGATGGGTCCGCAATAAGCGAACCCCCGCGGCCTGTCTCAGCCGCACCCGGAGTGGGAAGCCCCCACTCCGGTTACACCTCGTGAGCCCGCACAAAAATAACTAGTGGGAGTACTACCAGCATGCAAGCGACTAAGAAGACGCATGTGCGCTACCTGATCCTGTTCATGCTGTTTCTGGTGACCACGATCAACTATGCCGACCGCGCTACCATTGCAATCGCAGGCTCCAGCCTGCAGAAAGACCTCGGCATTGACGCCGTCACCCTCGGTTATATCTTCTCTGCCTTTGGATGGGCTTACGTGGCCGGCCAGATCCCTGGTGGCTGGCTGCTCGACCGTTTCGGCTCCAAGAACGTCTACGCCTTCAGCATCTTCACCTGGTCGCTGTTCACCCTGTTGCAAGGGTTTGTCGGTGGCCTGCCGGTGGCATGGGCAATCGTGACGCTGTTCACCCTGCGTTTTCTGGTCGGTTTTGCCGAAGCCCCGTCGTTCCCGGGCAACGCCCGCATCGTCGCGGCCTGGTTCCCCACCGCAGAACGCGGCACGGCCTCGGCCATCTTCAACTCGGCCCAGTACTTCGCCACCGCACTGTTTGCCCCGATCATGGGCTGGATTGTCTTCAGCTTCGGTTGGGAACACGTGTTCGTGGTCATGGGCGGCCTCGGCATCCTGTTCTCGTTCGTCTGGATGAAGACCATCTACAACCCCAAGCAACACCCGCGCATCAGCCAAAGCGAGCTCGAGCACATCGAGCAGAACGGCGGCCTGGTGGACATGGACCAGAAACGCGGCAACGACGGCCCGAAATGGGGCTACATCAAGCAGTTGCTCACCAGCCGCATGCTGCTGGGCGTGTACCTAGGCCAGTATTGCATCAACGCCATCACCTACTTCTTCCTGACGTGGTTCCCGGTGTACCTGGTGCAAGAGCGTGGGATGACCATCCTCAAGGCGGGCATCATTGCCTCGCTGCCGGCCATTTGCGGCTTCATCGGTGGCGTGCTGGGCGGGGTGCTGTCGGACTGGCTGCTGCGCCGCGGCAATTCGCTGACCTTCTCGCGCAAGCTGCCGATCGTCTGCGGCCTGTTGCTGTCGACCACCATGGTCTTCTGCAACTACGTCGACGCTGAATGGATGGTGGTCGGTTTCATGACCTTGGCCTTCTTCGGCAAAGGCATTGGTGCACTGGGCTGGGCTGTGGTCGCCGACACCTCGCCCAAGCAGATCGCCGGCCTTTCGGGCGGCCTGTTCAACACCTTCGGCAACATCGCCTCGATCACCACGCCCATCGTCATCGGCTACATCATCAGCGCCACCGGTTCGTTCAAGTGGGCCCTGGTGTATGTAGGCGCCAACGCCCTGGTCGCGGTGTTCAGCTACCTGGTGATCGTCGGCCCGATCAAGCGCATCGAGCTGCATGAAACCCCAAAGGCTGAAGCCGACGTCACCGCCAATGGTGACCTGGCAAGCGCCCGACACTGAGTGAACACGCCCGCGCCCGGCACCTGCCGGCCGCGGGCGGATGTATAAAGCCTGAGCAATCACAAGAAGGGCCCGAACATGCAGTTGATCGAACATTCCGACTCGCCCCGCTACGTCCGCCTGCACGATGACGACAATGTCGTGGTAGTGGTCAACGACGGTGGCCTGGGCGAAGGCGCCCGCTTTCCCGACGGCCTGACCCTGGTCGAAGGCGTGCCGCAGAGCCACAAGGTCGCCACCGTACTGATCGCCAAAGGCGAGCCGGTGCGCCGCTATGGGCAGATCATCGGTTACGCCCTTGAAGACTTGCCCCAAGGCAGCTGGGTTCAGGAAAGCCAGCTGGCCATGCCAGAAGCCCCAGCGCTGGACAGCCTACCGCGCTGCGACGCCGTCCCCGACGCCTTGCCGCCGCTCGAGGGGTTTACCTTCGAGGGCTACCGCAATGCCGACGGCACCGTCGGCACCCGCAACATCCTCGGCATCACCACCACCGTGCAATGCGTGACGGGCGTGCTGGAGCATGCGGTCAAGCGTATTCGCCAAGAGTTGCTGCCGTTGTACCCCAACGTCGATGACGTGGTCGCCATCACCCACAGCTACGGCTGCGGCGTGGCGATCAACGCCCGCGATGCCTACATCCCGATCCGCACCGTGCGCAACCTGGCGCGCAACCCTAACCTTGGCGGCGAAGCGCTGGTCATCAGCCTGGGCTGTGAAAAGCTGCAGGCCGGCCAGGTCATGCACGACAACGACCCCTCGGTAGACCTCAGCGACCCGTGGCTGTATCGCCTGCAGGACGCCAGCCTGGGCTTCGGCGAAATGATCGAACAGATCATGGCGCTGGCTGAAACCCGCCTGAAGAAACTCGACCAGCGCCGTCGCGAAACGGTGCCCGCCAGCGAGCTGATCCTGGGCATGCAGTGCGGCGGCAGCGATGCCTTCTCCGGCATCACTGCCAACCCCGCGCTGGGCTATGCCTCCGACCTGCTGGTACGCGCCGGCGCGACCGTGCTGTTCTCGGAAGTGACCGAAGTGCGTGACGCCATCTACATGCTGACCTCCCGCGCCGAGAACCAGGACGTGGCTGAGGCGCTGGTGCGCGAGATGGACTGGTACGACCGCTACCTGCAGCAAGGTGCGGCCGACCGCAGCGCCAACACCACGCCGGGCAATAAGAAAGGCGGCCTGTCGAATATCGTCGAAAAGTCCTTGGGCTCGATCGTGAAGTCCGGCAGCGGCGCTATTCAGGGCGTGCTCGGCCCTGGCGAGCGAGTCGCCCGCAAAGGCCTGATCTTCTGCGCGACCCCGGCCAGCGACTTTGTCTGCGGCACCTTGCAGCTCGCAGCTGGCATGAACCTGCATGTCTTCACCACCGGCCGCGGCACGCCGTACGGCCTGGCCATGGCACCCGTGGTCAAGGTGTGCACCCGCACCGAGCTGGCCGAGCGCTGGCCTGACCTGATCGACATCGACGCCGGGCGCATCGCCACAGGCCGCTCGAGCATCGAGGAACTGGGTTGGGAGCTGTTCCACTACTACCTGGACGTGGCCAGCGGCCGCAAGCAGACCTGGGCCGAACAACACCGGCTGCACAACGACATCACCCTGTTCAACCCGGCGCCGATTACCTGATGTAGCAGTTTGGCATGGCCCCTGTGGGAGCGGGCCATGCCGTCCTTCAGCCTTTTATTTCATCAAAGGAGCACCCCATGCCTGAGATCCTCGGCCACAACTTCATCGCCGGCCAGCGCAGCGCCGCTGGCGCGCAACGCCTGCAGAGCCTGGACGCCACCACTGGCGAGGCCCTGCCCTACAGCTTTGCCCAGGCCACCGAGGCTGAAGTGGACCAAGCCGCTCAAGCCGCCGCTGCCGCCTTCGCCGAATTCCGCCAACTGGCCCCGGCGCGCCGCGCCGAATTCCTCGATGCCATCGCCGCCGAACTGGATGAGCTGGACGACGCCTTCGTCGCCATCGTCTGCCGCGAAACCGCCCTGCCTGCAGGGCGTATCCAGGGCGAGCGCGGGCGTACCAGTGGCCAGATGCGCCTGTTCGCGCAAGTCCTGCGCCGCGGTGATTACCTGGGGGCACGCATCGACCTGGCCCTGCCGGATCGCCAACCGCTGCCTCGTGTCGACCTGCGCCAGATGCGCATTGGCGTAGGCCCGGTTGCCGTGTTCGGTGCCAGCAACTTCCCGCTGGCCTTCTCGACTGCCGGTGGCGACACCGCCGCCGCCCTCGCCGCAGGCTGCCCGGTAGTGTTCAAGGCGCACAGCGGCCACATGGCCACAGCCGACCTGGTCGGTTGTGCCATCCAGCGCGCCGCTGAGCGCACCGGCATGCCCAAGGGCGTGTTCAACATGGTCTTCGGCGGCGGGGTCGGCGAATGGCTGGTCAAGCACCCGGCGATCCAGGCCGTCGGCTTTACTGGCTCGCTCAAGGGTGGCGATGCGCTGTGCCGCATGGCCGCCGAACGCCCACAGCCGATCCCGGTGTTTGCCGAGATGTCGAGCATCAACCCGGTGATCATCCTGCCCGGCGCCCTGGCCAAACGCGGCGAAGCCATCGCCCGCGAACTGGCAGGCTCAGTGTGCCTGGGTGCCGGCCAGTTCTGCACCAACCCTGGCCTGGTGATCGGCCTGCAATCGCCGCAATTCAGCCAGTTGCTGGCCGACCTCGGCCAGCACCTCGACCAACAGGCCGGCCAGACCCTGCTCAACGCCGGCGGCCTGCGCAGCTACGTTGGCGGCCTGGAGCACCTGCACGCCCACGCTGGCATCGAGCACCTGGCCGGCCAGGCACAGGAAGGCAACCAGGCCCGCGCCCAGCTGTTCAAGGCTGACGCCCGCCTGCTGGTCGACGCCGACCCGTTGCTGCAAGAAGAAGTGTTTGGCCCGACCACTGTGGCCGTCGAAGCCCAGGACAACGAACAACTGCGCGCCGCACTGCTCGGCCTACGCGGCCAACTGACCGCGACCCTGATCGGCGAGCCGGAGGATTTCGAAGCGTTCGCCTGGCTGGTGCCGCTGCTGGAAGAAAAGGTCGGCCGGATCCTGGTCAATGGCTACCCGACGGGTGTCGAAGTGTGCGACGCCATGGTGCATGGCGGGCCATACCCGGCAACCTCGGATGCACGCGGCACGTCGGTCGGCACCTTGGCCATCGACCGCTTCCTGCGCCCGGTGTGCTACCAGAACTACCCGCAGGCGCTGCTGCCTGAGGCGCTGCGCGATGGCAACCCGCTGGGGCTGCGTCGCCTGGTGAATGGGCAGTGGAGCGAAGAGGCGATCTGATCGTCTTAGAATGGAAAAAGCCCCGCACATGTCGTAATGCTGTTCACTTAAGTTATCCATCGCCTGTATTGGGGCCGCTTTGCGGCCCATCGCGGCACAAGGCCGCTCCCACAATGTTCGCGCATGCCCTGTAAATAGGGGCATAACGCGGTCGGTGTGGGAGCGGCCTTGTGCCGCGATGGGCCGCAGAGCGGCCCCGGCATTCTTAACTGAACAGCATTACGCACATGTCGGGGCTTTTTCTTTTGTCTGTACCGGCCCCTTCGCGGCTGAACCCGCTCGCACAGGGGTGGCACAGATTTCAGGCCTGCAGTGATCCTGTGGGAGCGGGTTTACCCGCGAAGAGGCCAGCCTGGGCGACAGAGGGCTCAGACCCCCTGCGCCTCCGCCTCTTCATGCGCCTGACGCAACCGCTCGCGGCTGTTGCTCAAGTGCATGCGCATGGCCATCTTCGCCCCTTCGCTGTCTTGCCGGGCAATCGCTTCGTAGATCGCCTCGTGCTCATGCATCAACCGGCTCATGTAGTGCGCCTGGTCATCATGGGCCAGGCGTGCCGAATTGAGCCGGGTACGTGGAATGATGCTGGTACCCAGGTGGTTGATGATGTCGGCAAAGTAGTGGTTGCCGCTGGCCTGGGCGATGCGCAAGTGGAACTGGAAGTCCGCGGAAACGGCATCGGTCGCATGGGCCGCGCCTTCGTTGAGCTCGTCCAGCGCTGCGCGCATGCCAACCAGCTGTTCATCGCTGCGCCGCTGCGCCGCCAACCCTGCCGACTCGATCTCCAGGGCAATGCGCAACTCCAGCACTGCCAGCACTTCGCGCAGGGTCACCACGGTCGCCGGGTCGATGCGGAAACCGCCCGTGGCCGGTGCGTCCAGCACAAAGGTGCCGATGCCATGGCGGGTCTCCACCTGGCCTGCGGCCTGCAGCCGCGAGATGGCCTCGCGCACCACGGTGCGGCTGACGCCCTCTTCCGCCATGATCTGCGATTCGGTCGGCAGCTTGTCGCCGCGCTTGAGCTGGCCGCTGCGAATTCGCTCGGTCAGCACCGTGACCAGTTCCTGGGCCAGACTGCGCGGCTTGCGCCGGGTCCTTGCCTGTACCTGCTGCTCTGTCATGCCCTGTATTTCACCTTGAAAGACAGCGCCCATAATAGCGCAAGCAGTTGTACGATCACATACACCCAATGCGGTATTTCACACTGTGTCTGCGACACGCGTAATGCGAAAAATCAGCGCCACATGCTGGCCCAAAGCCAGCGAAAGGCTGTACCGTGCGGCTTCGCGCTCACTTATCCATGGAAGGAAACGACAGCATGAAACCGCTCGACCGCATTCTGCTCGCCACTGGCCTGCTGATCCCCCTGTGGCTGCTGGCCGGCGTGTGGCTGACCGCCCAGGCGTACCCCGGCTATGACCACCTGCAACAGGCCATGAGCCAACTCGGCGCCGTGGGTGCAGCTACCCAGCACTGGTCACCGCGGGTCAACAACTTCCCACTGGCCGTGTTGTTCGCACTGTTTGCCTGGGGCCTGGCCCGTCGCTGGCAGGGATCGACCCTGGCGCGGGTCAGCGCGGCCCTGGTGCTGCTGCATGGCCTGGGCAGCCTGGGCACCGGCTGGTTCCCCTGCGACCAAGGGTGTGCACCGGCACAGCCTTCGCTGTCGCAGCAGTTGCACAACCTCTCGGGCTTGCTGATGTTCCTTTCGTTGACCCTGGCCAGTGCGCTGTGGGCCTGGCTAGGCAACCGGATGGCCGGCTCACGGGCCTTGAGCCTGTTCTCCTTGGCAGCCGTAGTGCTGGCGATCGTGACCGTCGCGCTGATGGGCAAGGCTGTTGAAAGTGGCCATCTGTTCGGCTTGTACCAGCGCTTGAACTACGGCGTATCGGTCATCTGGGTGGCAGGCCTTGCCTGGGCCAGCCTGCGTGCCCCCGCCTCAGGGCGGTTGCGAATGGCCACTGCCTGACGGCAAATTGCTGGCCCCCAGGTGTTTGAAGGGAAGGCAAACTCCCTTCCCCTTCAGATGCTTAGGACAGCAACATGCGAGTACTTCTAGCAACGATGGCTGGCTGCCTGCTGGCCACGGCCGCCTTCGGCGTGCAGGCCAGGACGCTGAGCCAGAACGATCGCCAGACCTGTGGCTGGGGCGCACAGATCGCCGCAGAAGCCCAGCAGGCCAAGCTATCAGGGGTAACCCTGTATGCCACGCGCAAGAAGTTACAGGCGCGCAAGTTCGCCAAGCCGTGGATGCGCATGACCGCGTTCGGCATTACCGAGCAGACTTACAACAGCCGTTCGCGATTGAAACCTGCGGCGATCAAACAGACCTATTACGAGCAATGCGTGCAGCATGCCGTCGCAAGGCGATAAATCCATATTTCTCAATAGGTTAGCCTGATTATTTTCAGCAAAATCTTAACAACAGGCAAAACAGCTAAAAATAGTTTTTATCGTTTATTTTCAATTAGTTAAATAATAAAATTAAGGCGAAATCTAAAGATGATCGCCCTGGTGCCGCCAGGGCGCTCCCGCACTGAACTGCTCAGTCACCCACGCCTTGAAAACCCCGAGTGCAGCGGTGTTCAGCCGTGCCGTAGGCCGCACCAGGTAGATCCCTGCCGCCACATCGAGCTGCCACTGCGGTAGCACCCGCACCAAGCGCCCACTGGTCAAGTCCTCACCCATCAACCAGTCGCCGCCAGCCAATATGCCCACCCCCCGGCGGGCAGCTTCGAGCAAGGCTTCATTGTCATTACTGCGCAACGAACCACTGACCTTGACACTGACTTGCTGCGCTTGCCGGGTGAGGCGCCATTCGGGAAACGAACGCAAGCCGCTGAAGCCGAGGCAGTTATGCCCGGCTAGCTGCTCAGGCTGCTGCGGCGTGCCATGGCGGGCCAAGTAACCCGGCGAGGCGCAGAGGATGCGGCGGTGATCGCACAGTTGTTGCGCCACCAGGCGGTTATCGGCCAACTCGCCGATACGGATGGCAGCGTCAAAGCCCTCGCCGATCAGGTCAACGAAGCGATCAGCGTACTCGGCCTCCACTGTGACCTGCGGATAGGCCAGCACAAAATCCGCCAACATCCCGCTCAACCAGCGCCGCCCCATGGCCGCCGGCAAGGCGAGGCGCAAACGCCCCCGCACCGTTACCGCCCCTTGCGTGGCTTCCTGTTCGGCTTCGGCGATCAGCCGGCTGGCCTCACGCACCCGCGCCACCAACCGTTCACCTTCGTCGGTGAAGCGCAGTTGCCGCGTGCTGCGCTCAACCAAGCGGATACCAAGGCGTGCTTCGAGTGCGCTCAGGCGCTTGGACAGCACCGTGGGGTGGCGCGCCAGTTGCTGTCCAGCAGCCGCGAACGACCCCTGCTCGTGTAGGGCCAGCAAGGTGGCAAGTTCATCGGCGCGGCGGCTGTCGAAGGCATCCATGGCAAGGCTCGGCAGAAGGTAGGAAAGTCAGGCAGTGAGAATCAGCGCCCCTTCCGACAGCCCTTGCTCCAGGTCCGCGTGGGCCCTGGCCGCTTCGGCCAGCGGGTAGCGACGCCAGACCCGAGGCTGGATGATACCTGCGTCGACCGCCGCCAGCACATCGGCGGCGCGCTGCTGGTACTCCTCGACGGTACGCGTATGGGCTGCCAGTGACGGGCGCGTCAGGTAGAGGGAGCCCTTGGCATTGAGCGTGGCCACTTCAATGGCCGCCGGCGCGCCGGAGGTGCCGCCAAATGACACCAGCAACCCGCGCGGGCGCAGGCTGTCCAGCGAGGCCTCCAGCGACACCTTGCCGACACTGTCATACACGACGTCCACGCCCTCGCCCTGCGTCAACTCACGCACCTCCTTGGCCAACGTGGCCGCCTCGAACACCATCACGTGATGGCAGCCCGCCGCCCGCGCCCGTTCGACGCTCTGTGGTCGTGACACTACGCCAATCACGGTCGCCCCCAGGTGCCTGGCCCAAGACGCCATGAGCTGCCCCAATGCCCCGCCCGCGCCATACAGCAGCACCTGGGTACGCGGCCCCACGCGGTAGGTGCTCTTCAGCAGGTACTGCGCGGTGATGCCCTTGAACAATACGGCTGCGGCGGCTTCGGCATCCAGTGAGTCCGGCAGCTTTACCAGGCGCTCGGCAGGGAACAGCCGCCCGCTGGCATAAGCGCCTACCGGGCCCATCGCATACGCCACCCGGTCCCCCACGCGCACATTGCCCACCCCTTCACCCACCGCGCTCACCCGCCCGGCGCCCTCAAGCCCCAGGCCAGACGGCAATGCCAGGGGCACCCCGCCCTTGCGCTGCAGTACGTCCAGCGGGTTGACGCCCATGGCGGTCTGCTCCAGCCACACCTCGCCTGGCCCTGGCACTTGCGGTTGGACGTGCTGCACCTGCATGACATCAGCAGTGCCGGTGGCGTTGAGTGTTATACGGCTGGCCATGATCGATTCCTGTGAGGATGACGGTTTCGATACAGGCTAATTAGGCATGGCAAGTTGAACAATACGGCGCAGTGCAGATGATTTCTGCAACCCGTGCAGCAATAGCCGACCGCCATGCGCACCGCCGCCCACCCAAACCAGGACATCTGTTAGGCTGATCAAAGCCCGCCAAACCAGCCTCGACTATTCGCCCCATGGATGAACTGCGCAAGATCGACCTCAACCTGCTGCTGGCCTTGCATGCACTGCTGACAGAGAAGCACGTGACCCGCGCCGCCCTGCGCCTGCACCGCAGCCAGCCGGCGGTGAGCCACGCGCTGGCACAACTGCGCAGGCACTTCGACGACCCTTTGCTGATACGCCAGAACGGCCGCATGGCCCTGACCGCACGTGCGCAGGCACTGGCCAAGCCGCTGCAAGATGCCTTGGGCAACCTCAACGCGCTGCTGGCCGCTCCACTGTTCGACCCTGCCAAGGCGCAGCGTCGGTTCCGTTTGTCATTGTCCGACTATGCTTCGCGCATCATCCTTCCGCCCCTGGTCCGCCACGTGCGCCAGGTAGCACCCGGTGTGGACCTGGCAATCAGCCAGGCCAGCCGTGAAACCATGCTGGCCCAGCTGCTCGACGGGGAGCTCGACCTGGCCTTGGGCCTATTCCCCGAGCTGCCGCAGAGCATCACCGCCCAGCCCCTGTTCGAGGAACACTTCATCAGTGTTGCCGACCGCCAGGTGCTGCCTGCCAGTGGGGGCCTAGCGTTGGCCGACTGGCTGGCTCGCCCCCATGTGTTGATGGCCATGCACCCCGATGCCCATGATGAAATAGAACGGGCATTGGCCGCCCACGGCCTGCAGCGGCGGATAGCCCTGGCACTGCCGCACTGGAGCGCAGCGGTCGAGGTGCTTGCGGGCACCGATCTGATTCTCACAGTGGCCAGCCGCGCGGTAGGTTCATTGCGCCAGCATCAGGCGTTGCGCCGGTTTGAGCCGCCACTGGCCATTCCTTCGTTTGCCTATCAGCAGGCCTGGCACAGCCGCAAAGACAGCGACGCCGGGCATCGCTGGCTGCGCGAGGCCGTGTGGGCCTGCAGCCAGCCAGGCACTTGATCAGCGCTGTGACTGCTCGAGCACCACAGGCTTGGCCGCAGCGCTGCTCCCCCAGTTCCCCTGGACCAGAAACACCCCACACAGGATCAGTACCACGCCGGCCACCCGAGCCAGGCTGACCGGTTTGCCCCCCAGCCCCATTACCCCGAAATGGTCAGCGATGACCGCCGTCAAGATCTGCCCTGCCACCACCAGCACCAGAAAGCCTGCAGCGCCCAGTTTCGGTGTCAGTGCTGCCGCGCCGGCCACGTAGAGCGCGCCCAGCACGCCGCCAATCCACAGCCACCACGGCCCTTGGAGGGCCTTGCCCAGGTCTGGCGTTGGCACCCGCAGTATCAGCAGCGCCGCAATCACCACCACAGAACTGACCGTCAGCGAGGTGAACGCCCCCCATAACCAGTGGCCCAACGCCCGGCCAACAGCGGCGTTGCCAGCTGCCTGAAACGGCAGTACGGCACCCGCCAGCAACGCCATCGCGACAGGGATACCCAGCAGAACCATCGACTTGCTCAACATGACCACCCTCACCTTGTTGTGTGATGGAGGCCATGATCGATGGATCTGCAACGCTTATGGAAATCAAACACATGCACCCCGACTATTCGCCGCATGAATAGCCGGGCACCTCACACGCCGAACCTAGCGTGAGGTCTCTACGCGCAGCACTTCGGTGTAGATGGCATCGACCGTTTGGCCGACCTTGAGGTTCTTCATGCGCGCCTGCAGGTCAGGGTTCTCGACCTTTACCACCTGCAGCTTGCCTTCCGGCGGCAGCAGGCTCACCTCATGCTTCTTGAGGTCGATCTTCTTGATCTGCGACGTGACCTTGACCTGGCGGAACGCCTCACCGCCCGGGTTGGGGTTGTCCTTGGTGGCGCGAATGCTGCCGGACTCATCACTCACTTTAGGCGCGCCGCCCACGTCGGTATTGAGCACATAAGCCACAGCGCGGGTCACGTAGATGTCAACCGTGTCGCCGACCTTGAGGTTGGGCAGCGCCTTGGCCTTCTCGGTCAATTGAAAGGTCACAGGCTTGCCGTTGGCGCCCTCCACCGTGACCTGGCGGCTGGCCAGGTCGATAGCCTGCACCTTGGTGGTGACATGGCTTTCCAGCGCTTCGCTACCAATCGGCACATCAGCGGCCTGGGCCGTGAAGCTGCCAGCGAAGACCAGCGAGGCGAGTGCGACAGCGCGAGCGAGTGAGCTAATGGGTTTCATAGGCCTGCTTCCCTGTATTCGTTTCCGGGTTGGCGCGTGAAAGGTTCACGCGCCAACAAGCATAGTCATTACTGGCTGCGCGTCACCCGCCAGACCGTATTGGCCAGGTCGTCGGCAATGATCAAGGCACCGCGCGGGTCGACGGTGACCCCTACCGGCCGCCCACGCGTCTTGCCGTCCTCGCCCCGGAAGCCCGTGGCGAAGTCGATCGGTTCACCTGCCGGCTTGCCATTGCTGAACGGCACGAAGATCACCTTGTAGCCCACGGGGTTTGGCCGGTTCCAGCTACCGTGTTCACCCACGAACACCCCATCGGCGAAGCGCTCGCCCATGGCCGGTACCGAGAAGTCGACCCCCAATGCAGCCACATGCGAGCCAAGGCTGTAGTCCGGCTTGATTGCCGCCGCCACCTTGTCCGGGTTCTGTGGCCTGACTCGGTCATCGACGTTCTGGCCCCAATAACTGTAGGGCCACCCATAAAACCCGCCTTCACGCACCGACGTCAGGTAGTCCGGGACCAGATCAGGGCCGAGCTCATCACGCTCGTTGACCACCGCCCACACCTGCCCGCTCTGCGGCTGAACAGCCAAGGCCGTCGGGTTGCGCAAGCCGGTCGCATAGGGCCGGTGAGCACCGGTCTGGGCATCGACCTGCCAGACCATGGCCCGATCGATCTCCACTTCCAGGCCGCGCTCGGTGATGTTGCTGTTCGAGCCGATACCCACATAAAGGAAGCGCCCATCAGCGCTGACGGCCAGCGACTTGGTCCAGTGGTGGTTGATTTCAGCAGGCAGGTCGGTGACCTTGACCGGCGCACCGCTGGCCTTGGTCTGGCCCTGTTGGTAGTCGAAACGCACCAATGCATCCTGGTTGGCCACGTACAGCTTGCCGTTGGCAAACGCCAGGCCGTAAGGGGCGTTGAGGTTTTCAGCAAACACCGTCTGCACCTCGTAGGTGCCATCGCCGTCGGCGTCGCGCAGCAAGGTCAGGCGATTGCCGCCTTTGACCTGGGTATTGCCCTTGGCCTTGATCTGGCTGGCGATCACATCCTTGGGTTTGAGTTTAGCGGCGTTGCCGCCGCGGCCTTCGGCTACGAGAATATCGCCATTAGGCAGCACCAGGCTCTGGCGCGGGATGTTCAGGCCGGTGGCGATTGCCGTGACGCTGAAGCCCTCAGGCACAGTCGGCTTCTGCTCACCCCAGGCCACTGGCTCAGCGATCTTCATGCTCGGCAGCAAACCACGCTGTGGCTCAGGCAGCTTGGGGTCCGGGCCATGGGCTTGAGTGGGCGTGCCTTCCCCACCACAGGCGCTGATCAGTAACGCCATGCTCAACAGGCTCAAGGTATGCAAAGGCTTCATGCCACACCTCCCGAACGCAGGTTGCTAAGGCCAGTCCACGCTGCGACAGCTGCGAGCCCGGTCACAATGACCGACAGCACCAACCCCGACGGCATCACTGCCCAGGCGTCCTTGGCATGCTCGAAGGCATTGACCAACCCCAACACCCAGGTCGCCAGCAACAGCACGAAATACAGGGTCGCACGCCCGCCCTTGCGCTCGGCGCGGATCAGGTTGACCAACGCGAACAGCAGCGCCAGCCCACAGAACACCAGGCCACCGGCAATCAGCCAGGCCGCGAAGTTGCTCCATTGGATCTGGTAGCTATTGAAGTAGGCGATATCGCTCAGCAGCGCGCCAAGAAACAGCGGAACACTGCCGGCCAGCAGCATGGCGTGCAGTGGGCCTGGCGTGCAGCGGTAAAGGGTTTGCTCAGATGCGGTCACGGCGCCTCCTTATCGTTCAGTGACCCGAGCCTGATGACAAAGACATCATCAAGCGTGCGCGGGGTGCGCTAAAGAAAGGAGCGTCTCTACGACGGGATAGTTCACCGTTTCGCTTGAATGGTATCCTGCAAGCACCCGCGCTGTACTTTTCCACCTTCAGCGCTTTGGCATCATTCGAACAAGGAGAACAGCATGAGCGACTACCGGGAGCGCACGTGGGCGTTCTGGGCACTGAACACGCTGCTCATCCTCGGCCTGGGGCTGAGCGCGGGCTGCTCCAGCAAAAAAAACCAAGCCCGCTATGCGGCCTCCACCGTTGGCTCCAACTGCTTCGCCAAGGCCGTACCGACTACGGGCGAAGGTGGCCTGGCCTGGGGCAATACCCTGAGCATTGCCCGGCAGAAGTCGCTGAACAACTGTGTGCGCTATGCAGGCAGGTCTGGGGGGACGCCGAAGACCTGCCAGGTGGTGATGGCCAAGTGCAAGAACTAGGCAGCAGTCGCTGACGCTCAACGCCGCGTGATCACCACCTCCAGATACTCGCTGGGGACCACCAGCGAGGCCCCGCCCCCCACGTTGTTTTCATTCAACAGCGCAGTCAGGTCGCTCTCCAGCGCATTGGCGGCTTCAGGCGCCAATGCCGCAAACGCCTTGTGCACCGGCCCATACCAAGTGCGGAACACATCGATGAAGTGCGCTGCAGAGCGATAGCGGAAGTTGAAGTGTTGACGGGCGACCTGCATCTGGCCCAGCGCCCTGTCGAACAGTACCCGCAACTGCTCCTCGTCACCCCAGCGCGAAGGGGGCAATGCCCCGGCTGGCGGCGGAACGTGGCGCCCGAGCGTCTTGAACATCTGGCCAACGAAACCCTGCGGCGTCCAGTTCGCCAGGCCAATCCGGCCGCCGGACCGACAGACGCGGCTCAATTCCCGCGCGGCCTGGGCCTGATCGGGGGTGAACATCACACCGAAGGTCGACAGAACGGCATCGAATGCACCCTCGGCGAACGGCAGCGCTTCGGCATCGGCCACTTGAAACATCACGTTCAGGTGCTCGGCCTGAGCGCGTGCCTCACCGCGCTTGAGCAACTCGGCCACGTAGTCGGTGGAGGTGACGCGGCAACCGCGCCGCGCGGCGGCCAGGGTGGCATTGCCGTTGCCGGCCGCCACGTCCAGCACCTGCTCGTCCCAGCGCAAATCACAGGCTTCGGCCAGGCGTTCACCCACCAGCTGCAGGGTGGTGCCGATCACGGCGTAGTCACCGCTGGCCCATGCAGCTTGCTGGCGGGATTTCAAGGCATTGGTATCCAAAGGGGTGCTCATGGTCTGCGCCTTCGTGTTGTGCGCGGCCGAGGTCCTTCTGGCAGTCATCGCGCCATGGATAGGTTGAGGGGTCAAGCCCGTGGGGGCAGCAAAAAATTATGCGCCTGATGGGGGAAACGGCAAGCGGTGGGGGGTGAGAGGCAAGACGGATTTGAGATAGCGGAAAGCATTAACCGCTATATGGGGATGGTTGCGAGGTGTACGGTTTGGGGGGGTTGGCGCTTGCGGGATCAAGCGCCGCTTGCGCGACGCTTCGCAGCACAAGGCTGCTCCTACAATTGTTTCGGGCCAATTAATCCTGCGGCAGGGGCGCGCGACCTTCTTGGCGCCGAATCGGGCCTGTGTAGGAGCAGCCTTGTGCTGCGAAGCGCCGCGCTTGCGGCGCTCGGTCTATCAGGCAAACTTGGCCCGAGCCGCATGCAGCTTCTTGTAGCTCTCGATCAAACGCAAATGACGATCCAGCCCTTCCAGCTTCATGCTGGTCGGCGTCAGGCCGTGGAAGCGCACGCTGCCGTCCACCGAGCCCAGCACCGCGTCCATCCGCGGGTTGCCGAACATGCGGCGGAAGTTGGTTTCGTAGTCTTCCATCTCTAGGTCATCATCCAGCACCACTTCCAGCACCACGTTCAACGCCTGGTAGAACAGGCCACGCTCGACGGTGTTGTCGTTGAACTGAAGGAACGCCTCAACCAGCTCCTTGGCATCTTCGAAGCGCTGCACGGCCAGGCAGATCAGTAGCTTCAGCTCAAGAATGGTCAACTGGCCCCACACCGTATTGTCGTCGAACTCAACGCCGATCAACGTGGTGATGGTGGTGTAATCGTCCACATCGCAGTTGTCCAGGCGCTTGAGCAGCAACTTCAGCGAACGGTTGTCCAGGCTGTGCAGGTTGAGGATGTCAGCGCGGAACGACAAGGCCCGGTTGGTGTTGTCCCAGATCAGGTCCTCGACCGGGTAGATCTCCGAGTAACCCGGCACCAGGATGCGGCACGCGGTGGCACCGAGGTTGTCGTACACCGCCATGTACACTTCTTTGCCCAGGTCGTCGAGGATGCCGAACAGGGTCGCAGCTTCCTGCACGTTGGAATCTTCGCCATGGCCAGAGAAGTCCCACTCGACAAATTCGAAATCGGCCTTGGCGCTGAAGAAGCGCCACGACACCACGCCGCTGGAGTCGATGAAGTGCTCGACGAAGTTGTTCGGCTCGGTCAGCGCGTGGCTTTCGAAGGTGGGCTGCGGCAGGTCGTTCAGGCCTTCGAAGCTGCGGCCCTGCAACAACTCGGTGAGGCTGCGCTCCAACGCCACTTCCAGGCTCGGGTGCGCGCCGAATGAGGCGAACACGCCACCGGTGCGCGGGTTCATCAAGGTCACGCACATGACCGGGAACTCACCGCCCAGCGATGCGTCCTTGACCAGCACCGGGAAGCCCTGCTCTTCCAGCCCCTGAATACCGGCAACGATGCCGGGGTACTTGGCCAGCACTTCCTGCGGTACATCCGGCAGGCACAGTTCGCCTTCGAGGATCTCGCGCTTCACCGCACGCTCGAAGATTTCCGACAGGCACTGCACTTGCGCCTCAGCGAGGGTGTTGCCCGCGCTCATGCCGTTGCTGAGGAACAGGTTCTCGATCAGGTTGGACGGGAAGTACACCACCTCCTGGTCCGACTGGCGCACGAATGGCAGCGAGCAGATGCCCCGCGCGGTGTTGCCCGAGTTGGTGTCGTACAGGTGCGAGCCGCGCAGTTCACCGTCGGGGTTGTAGATTTCCAGGCAGTTCGCGTCGAGGATCTCGCTGGGCAGCGCGTCCTTGGGGCCCGGCTTGAACCACTGCTCGTTCGGGTAATGCACGAACGGCGCGTTAGCGATGTCCTCGCCCCAGAACTGGTCGTTGTAGAAGAAGTTGCAGTTCAGGCGCTCGATGAACTCACCCAGCGCCGAGGCCAGCGCGGCCTCCTTGGTTGAACCCTTGCCATTGGTGAAGCACATCGGCGACTGTGCATCGCGCACATGCAGCGACCACACGTTGGGCACTATATTGCGCCACGAGGCGATCTCGATCTTCATCCCAAGGCCCGCGAGAATCGCCGACATGTTGGCGATGGTCTGCTCCAGCGGCAGGTCCTTGCCCGGGATGTAGGTACTGGTGTCCGACACCGGCATCAGTAACCCCTGGGCATCGGCGTCGAGGTTGTCCACCACCTCGATGACGAATTCAGGCCCGGTCTGCACGACCTTCTTTACCGTGCAACGGTCGATGGAACGCAGGATGCCCTGGCGGTCCTTCTCGGAAATGTCTTCAGGCAGCTCGACCTGGATCTTGAAGATCTGGTTGTAGCGGTTTTCCGGATCGACGATGTTGTTCTGCGACAGCCGAATGTTTTCGGTGGGGATGTCGCGGGTCTGGCAGTACAGCTTCACGAAGTAAGCCGCGCACAGGGCCGAAGACGCCAGGAAATAGTCGAACGGCCCCGGGGCCGAACCGTCGCCTTTGTAACGGATCGGTTGGTCGGCGATCACCGTGAAGTCGTCGAACTTGGCTTCGAGACGGAGATTGTCGAGAAAATTGACCTTGATTTCCATGCGGGATTACCGTGAGTTAAGCGTGCAAAACGAAATTGGCCGGCATTATCCGGGTTTTTCGCCTGGAAGTCCTGTTTGCCTGCCGCCAACGCCCGCCTTGCGCATTCCGCCGAATTCCTTGCCTGATCCTCCTGACCTGTCGGCAGCGCCTGCTCGCCGGTCGTAGCGCTGTGCTAGCGTTTCTGGATTGGGGGCAACGTATCCCCACTCACGACGACAACGCGACAGCAAACCGATGATGAGCAGGTGAACCATGGAACTACGCATCAACCAGAAGACCTATCAGGTCGAGGCCGACGCTGACACGCCCCTGTTGTGGGTGATCCGTGACGACCTGGGGCTGACCGGCACCAAGTATGGCTGCGGCCTGGCGCAATGCGGCGCTTGCTCGGTGCTGGTGGACGGCAGCGTGGTGCGCGCCTGCGTGACCCCGGTGGCAGGCGTGGTCGGGCGCGAAGTGACCACCATCGAGGCGATCGAGGACGACGCCGTTGGCAAGCGTGTGGTCGCGGCCTGGGTCGAGCACCAGGTGGCGCAGTGTGGCTACTGCCAGTCAGGCCAGGTGATGGCCGCCACGGCGCTGCTCAAGCACACGCCCCAGCCCAACGACGCGCAGATCGATGCCGCGATGGTCAACCTGTGCCGCTGCGGCACTTACAACGCCATCCATGCCGCCGTCCACGAGCTTGCGGCCCAGCGGGAGAAGGCGTGATGAACACGCGTATCGATACCCCTGCCGAGCTGTCGGCGCTGCCGCTGGGTGAGCCGGTTAACCTGTCACGCCGCCGCTTCCTGCTAGCCTCGGCGGGCGCCGCCGCGGGCGCGCTGGTACTCGGGTTTGGGTTGCCGCTGGGCTCGGCACGGGTCCAGGCCGCCACCACCGCGGTCCAGGAGCGCGGCACACAAGTACCGGCCTTCCTGGAAATTCGCCCGGACAGCACCGTGCGCCTGCTCTGCCCGTTCATGGAGGGTGGCCAAGGCACCTACACCGCCATGGCACAGATCGTCGGCGAAGAACTGGACGCCGACCCGGCCACGTTCCTGGTCGACAGCGCGCCGCCTGGCGAAGCTTACGTGGTGATGGAAAACGGCATGCGCATCACCGGCGGCAGCATGTCGGTACGCATGAGTTACCCGACCATGCGCCGCCTCGGCGCCCTGGCCCGGGCCATGTTGCTGCAGGCAGGTGCCGAGCAGTTGGGGGTGCCGGTCGACGAACTTTCCACCGAACCCGGCAAGGTCATCCATGCACCCTCAGGCCGCTCGGTGCCCTACGGCGAACTGGCCGCGCGCGCCCTCGACCTGCCGGTGCCAGACCCGGCCAGCGTGAAGCTGCGCGACCCCAGCCAGTTCCGCTGGATCGGCAAACCGGTGCGCCGGGTCGATGCCTATGACAAATCCACCGGCAAGGCCGTGTACACCATCGACATCAAGCTCGACGGCATGCTCCACGCCGCCGTCCAGCACGCACCGCGCCTGGGCATGACGGTTGGCAGCCTGCGCAACGAAACACAGGTCAAGGCCATGAAAGGCGTGCATTCGGTGCATCAACTACCCGGCGCGGTGGCGGTGGTCGCCGAACGCTGGTGGCATGCCAAGCGCGCAGTCGAGGCCCTCCAGGTGGACTGGCAGGAGCCCGGCAGCGATTCGCCGGTAAGGCCGATGCCGGCCGACTTTTCCAGCGACGCCTATCGTGACCGCCTGGCCACCGAGCAAGGCCCGGCCCGCGACGAGGAAAACCAAGGCGATGTGGCCGGGGTGCTGGCCAAAGCCAAGACCAAGATCGAGGCAACCTACCATAACCAGTACCTCAACCACGCCCAGCTCGAGCCGCCCTCAGCGCTCGCCCGCTTCAACCCCGACGGTTCGCTGGAGGTGTGGTTGCCCAACCAGGCGCCGGACATGTTCCGCGACGACATCGCCAAACGCACCGGCCTCGACCCTGCGCGCATCACCCTGCACTCACCCCTGCTGGGCGGCTTTTTTGGCCGGCATTTTCTGTATGACTCGGCCAACCCCTACCCGCAGGCCATCGCCCTGGCCAAAGCGGTGGGCCGCCCGGTCAAACTGATCTGGAGCCGCGAAGAAGAGTTTCTGCGGGATGTGTTGCGGCCGCTGGCGGTGGTCAAATTCCGTGGGGCACTGGATGACGATGGCCTGCCTGTCGCGATAGAAGCCGTGAGTGCCACCGAAGGCCCGACCGAGGCACTGGCCGGCAAACAAGGTGACAAGATCGACCCCACCGCCCTTGAAGGGCTGTCGGGCAAGTCGTACGCCATCGCCAACAAACGCATTGCCCAAATCTACGTCAAAGGCCCGGTCATGCTCGGCTACTGGCGCTCGGTGGGCAACTCGCTGAACGACTTCTTCTACGAAGCCTTCCTCGACGAGCTGGCCGACAAAGGCGGCAAGGACCCTTATGAATTGCGCCTGCATCTGTTGCGCGACAACCCGCGCCTGACCACCCTGCTACAGGCGGTCGGCGAGTTGTCCGGCGGCTGGAAGCGTGGGCCATTCACGGCCGAGGACGGCAGCAAACGGGCACGCGGTGTGGCCATGGCCTCGCCGTTTGGCTCGGAGGCGGCGGTTATCGCCGAAGTGTCGATCGAAAACGGTCAGGTCAAAGTGCACGACATCTGGCAGGCCATCGACCCAGGCAGCATCGTCAACCCGGCGATCATCGAAGCCCAGGTCAACGGCGCCGTGGCCCTGGGCCTGTCGCAGACCCTGTTGGAAGAAGCGGTGTACATCGACGGCAAGCCCCGGGCGCGCAACTACGACCTGTACCCGATCCTGCCGCCTTCGCGCATGGCCCGGGTGCATGTGCGCATCGTCGAAAGCGGCGCGAAGATGGGCGGCATCGGCGAACCACCGCTGCCCGCGGTTGCACCGGCGGTGGCCAACGCGGTAGCGCGGCTGACCGGCCAGCGCATCCGCAGCATCCCATTGAGCCGCTACACCTTCACCTGACAGGACAAGGAACGCCCATGACCCACAGCCGATTCGCAAGAACCGCCGGCTGGCTGGCGCTGCCGTGCCTGGTCGCGGCAGGCCTGCTGGCCTGGTATGTCACCCGGGAGCCCGCGTCGCCTTTCGTGGCCGAACACAATGCCAGCGTCGACGCGGCGCTGGTCAGCCGCGGCGAGTACGTGGCCCGGCTCAGCGACTGCGTGGCCTGCCACAGCCTGCCCGACAACAAGCCGTTCGCCGGGGGCCTGGAGATGGCCACGCCGTTAGGCGCGATCCATGCAACCAACATCACCCCAGACCGGGACACCGGCATCGGCGGCTACAGCCTCGCCGACTTCGACCGCGCCGTGCGCCATGGCGTCGCCCCCGGTGGCCGGCGTCTGTACCCGGCCATGCCCTACCCCTCCTACGCCAAGCTCAGCGATGACGATGTGCGTGCGTTGTACGCGTTTTTCATGCGGGGCGTGCAACCTGCCAACCAGCCGAATATCCCCAGCGATATCCCGTGGCCGCTGAACCTGCGCTGGCCCATCGCGTTGTGGAACGGGCTGTTTGCGCCCACTACGCCCTACGTGGCCAAGGCTGGCCAGGACCCTCTGTGGAACCGCGGCGCTTATATTGTCCAAGGCCCCGGGCACTGCGGCAGCTGCCATACCCCGCGCGGCCTGGCTTTCAACGAAAAGGCTCTGGATGAAGACGGCAAGCCGTTCCTGGCCGGCGCGCTGCTCGATGGCTGGTACGCGCCGAGCCTGCGCGCCGATCACAACACCGGCCTTGGGCGCTGGAGCGAAGCCGAGATTGTCCAGTTTCTCAAGACTGGGCGTAACCGGCATGCCGTGGTCTATGGCTCGATGACCGAGGCGTTCAACAACTCCACGCAGTTCATGGCCGACGAGGACCTGGCGGCAATCGCCCACTACCTGAAATCGCTGCCAGGCGATCCGCAACGTGACGGCACGCCCTGGCAGTACCAAGCGGCATCGGCGGCGGCGACACTGGAGCGCCCAGGCGCCCACACCTACGTCACGCGCTGCGCCTCTTGCCATGGGCTGGACGGCAAGGGCCAGGCCGAATGGATGCCGCCGTTAGCGGGCGCAACCTCGGCCTTGGCCGGCGAGAACGCCTCGGCGATCAACATCACCCTCAACGGCTCGCAACGCATCGTTGCCGCTGGCCTGCCCGATGCCTACCGCATGCCGGCCTTCCGCGAGCAATTGTCGGACCAGGAGGTTGCCGAAGTACTGAGCTTTGTGCGCAGCAGTTGGGGCAACCACGGCAGCGCGGTGGATGCACAGGCAGTTAGCACGTTGCGCGGGCACACCGACCCGGCCAGCAGCAGCCCAATCATCTTGCATATGCGATGAAGTTTCATCGAGAACGGCACGGTCTCTATAGGCGTTCACCTTGGGTTGCCGGCTCCCACAGAAGGGTGGATGAGTGATTTCCCCACACAACCCTGCTGAATCAGTAAAGGGTCGGCACAGGTATTACGCTTTGGAGAATGAGAATGGAAAGCATCGACCTGCTGGTATTGCGCACCGCCCGTGACTGGCTTGCCAGCGGTGAACGCGTCCTGCTGGCCACCGTGGCCCGCACCTGGGGCTCCTCCCCTCGCCCGGTCGGTTCGATGATGGCCCTGCGCAGCGACGGTCGCGTGGTCGGCAGCGTGTCCGGTGGCTGCATCGAGGACGATCTCATCCACCGCTACACCACCGCCTATGGCGGCCCCGGCATGCAGACCGGGCTGCCGGAGGTGGTTCGCTACGGCGTCAGCGCCGAGGACGCCCACCGTTTCGGCTTGCCCTGCGGCGGCACCCTGCAACTGATCCTCGAGTTCGAGCCATCGGCAGCACACCTGGCGCAACTGCTGGCCGGCCTGGACAGCGGTAGCCTGATACGCCGCGAGCTGGATGTGCGCAGCGGCGCAGCCACGCTTACGGCCAGCGCCACACCGGATCAGTTCAGCTTCGACGGCCAGCGCATGCTCAGCACCCTCGGCCCTGGCTACCGCGTGCTGCTGATCGGCGCCGGCGCGCTGGCCGAATACCTGGCGACCATGGCCCTGTTCAACGGCTTCACGGTGTCGGTGTGCGACCCTCGGCCCGAGTACATGGGCGGCTGGAGCGTCGACGGCGTGGTGAAGCTGGCCGGGATGCCGGACGACGTGGTTCGCGCCTTCGCCCCCGACCTGCGCAGCGCCGTCGTCGCCCTCAGCCACGACCCCAAGCTCGACGACCTGGCATTGCTCGAAGCCCTGCACAGCCCGGCGTTCTATATCGGCGCCATCGGCTCGCGGCGCAACAGCCAGCTGCGCCGCGAGCGCCTGATGGAACACTTCGGCGAGACCGAAGCCAGCCTCCAGCGCCTGCACGGCCCTATCGGCATCTACATCGGCAGCAAGACCCCGGCCGAAATCGCCGTCAGCGTCATGGCCGAGATCCTTGCTGCCAAAAACGACGTGAGCCTGCCTGGCGCGGTCAACGTGACCAAGGCCAAGCTTGCCCGGGAGGCCGAGGCATGCCTGCACACCCCATGACCTGCGCCGCGCTGGTGCTGGCGGCTGGGCGATCGCAGCGTTTTGGCAGGGACAAACGCCTGGCACGGTTGCCTTCGGGGCAGACGCTGCTGGCAGCGACGCTGTCGCGTGCATTCGAGCAGTTCGCCGTGGTGCACATCGTGCTGCGCCCGGACGACGACGCGCAACAACTGGGCATCGACCCGCGTGCCCGGATCGTATGGGCCGACCAGGCCGAGCACGGCATGGGCGCCAGCCTGGCAGCGGGGGTCACCGCCCTGTTGCAGACCCCCGCCCAGGCGGTGGCGGTGCTGTTGGCGGATATGCCGTGGATCGCACCGCGTACCTTGCACACGTTGTGCGAGCAGGCCAGCGCTACACGTATCGTGCTGCCGCTGTACCAGGGCCAGCGCGGGCACCCGGTGCTCTTCGGCCGTGCGTTCTGGCCGGCACTGGCGCAGTTGCACGGCGACCAAGGCGGCAGGCAGGTCATCCTGGACAATCCGCGGGCGTGTGCCAGCGTAGCCGTCGACGATGCTGGGGTGGTGCTGGACGTTGACGTGCCTCAAGCCCTGACGTCGATGTGAGGGTCAGTGAGCGAGCGCTTGCGACTGCTGTTGCTGCCAACGTGCCAGGTTCTGCCGCATTAATTGCTCCGGCAACGTGCTGGACACAACCTGGTTCATCTCCCGCGTCAGCGCTTCGCGCAACTGTGGCTGATTGCAGGGCGATTTATGTGACACCGCCAGGTACAAGCCTTCGCTGGACACGGGCGGGTCCAGCACCTGCAGCTTGTCCTGCATGCCCAGCGTCTGCGCCAACGCCATGCCGGGGTACTGCTCGAAAACCACATAGTCGCTGCGTTTGAGCAACAGTTTCTCGAAGGCCTGCTTGGCGCTGGGCACCGCTTCGAGCGTGAGGCTGACACTGGCATAGTCATCGAACTGCTGGCCATGGCTGTTATTGACCAGTGTCCCGCCTTTACGACCTTGCAGGTCCGACCATTGCTGATAGGCAAAGGCCCCTTGCTGGCGCACCCAGACCACGCTGGGCGTGTGCAGGAATGCGGGGCTTATGAAGTCCATCAGCTGGGTGCGCGCTTGGGTCAGAAAATACCCGGCCAGCAGGTCGATACGGCCCGTGCCCACTTCCTCCTGGGCACGCGACCAAGGCCCGCCATAGACCACCTCCACCTCCAGCCCGAGTTGCTTGCCCAAGTGCTTGAGTAAGTCGGCATTGGCACCGATCAACTGCTGAGGGTTGTGCGGGTCACGCCACAGGTACGGGGGGTATTCAGGGTTGCCAGTGGCCGTCAGGTGCTGGCATGCCGCCTGCGCACCCGCGCCCATCGGTAGCAGGGACCCGCACAGCAACAACAGCAAGGCGTGGCGAACGCAACGCTCGATCATCTACAACCCTCGGCACAAGTGGCACCCGGCGACCCGGCGTGGTCGCCAAAGGCTGCCACATCCCGTGGAAGACTGCAGCATCTGGCTTCGCGTGGTGTAGACAGTCTGGCCCCATAATGGCGGGCAGGCAGGTTTTTCGTCAGTGCGCAGATGCCCCGCCGTCGGCGGAATCGAGGGTGCCCTGCGCCCACTGCAGCAACTGTACGGCCATTCGGTCCCAAGCCTGCTCGACCTCAGCCACCCCGAAGGCGCGCAGGCTGGAATGCACCATCCCCTCGCCTACCCAGGCATCGGCCTGCACCCCATGCGCCGCAAGCGCGTCACAGTAGGCGATGCCGTGATCGCGCAGTGGGTCGACACTGGCCACCAGCACCCAGGCCGGGGCCAGCCCGGCGAAGTCATCCGCCTCCAACGGCATCGCGCAGGGGTCATCACGGTCGGCCTTGACCGGCAGAAACCCTTCTAGGGACTTCATCAGCCCCGCCACCGTCATCATCGGTGCCTCTGCATGCTGCTGCATCGACGGCAACTGCCGCCGGGCAGTCAGTACCGGGTACACCAGCAATTGCCCCACTGGCTGCGGCTGGCCGTCACGGCGCAGTGCCCTGCACAAGCCGGCCGCCAGGGTGCCGCCTGCGCTGTCGCCGGCGACCATCAAGCGGGCCTGGCTGAGGCGCGCATCGACCTGGCCACTGCGCAACGCCGACCACACCTTCAGGCAGTCCTCCAGCGGTGCAGGGTAGGCATGCTCTGGCGCCAGCCGATACTCGACCGCGACGATGGCGATCGGTGCCCGGCGCGCCAGGGCGTAAGCGAACCAGTCGTGGGTATCGAGGTTACCCAGGTCCCAGCCACCGCCGTGCAGGTACAGCAGCGTTGGCCAGCCACCTTCCGGTGCCGGGCCGGCGGGTTGATAGCAGCGCAGGCGCAGGCCCTGCAGGTCGATGTCCTCGATACCCCAGCCTTCAGGCGGTGGCGGTGTGCAATTGCGGCAGGCTTGCAGGAATGCCGAGCGCCGGGCGGCCAGGCTGTTGTCGGTCGCGGTGAAACGCTTGCTGTTGTCGATGTAGGCCTGCATGGCGGGGTCCAAGGGCTGGGGCACTGGTGTCTTCCTGGGGGGATGTGAATCGGTTCGGGATTGTTGGGGGCGCGTCGCGAAGGGGCTGCAAAGCAGCCCCAGGCCAAAGGCTCAAAACAGCGGCAAGGTATAGGCAATGATCACGCGGTTCTCGTCGCGCCGCCCGGTCGCATCTCCGCGCAGTTCGACGTTGCGCCAGCGCAACGCCAGGTTCTTCAGCGGCCCGCTCTGGATCACGTAGGTAACATCCAGGTTGCGCTCCCACTCACTGCCATCCTCCCCCGCCACCTTGAAGTTGTCCCCGCGCACATAACGGGCGAACGCCGTCAGCCCCGGTACGCCGAGGGCGGCGAAATCGAGGTCGTAGCGGGCCTGCCACGAGCGCTCCTGGGCACGGTCGAAGCGCAGCACCTGTACGGCGTTGGCAACCCCCGGCAGGTCAGTGTCATGAATGAACGGCAAGGCGCTGTCGCCTGCGTTGTATTGGTAGCCAAGGCGGAACGTCTGGGCCTTGAGGTTGGCGCTGAGCATCGCCGAAGTCATGCGGCTATCGAGATTGCCAGCCTTCTCAGTGCCCGACTCGCCAGTATCGAGGTAGTTGAAAGTGCCGGAAAGGTTCCAGTCGCCGGCTTTGAACGCCTGGGTACCGGTATACAAGGTTTGCTGGTAGACGTCGGCAAGGCGACCGGTCCACAGCCCCAGCGACGTCTGCGGGGTGGCGCGCCAGGTGCCGCCCAAGTAGTCGAAGCGGTCACTGAACACGCTGTAGTAGTTGCCCACCTGGATGTCGCGAGCGCCGGCGAACTCGCGCTGGTTGACCTTGCGCATCTGGCCCAGGCCAATATCGAGGTTGTCCAGTTCGCGTATATCGAGCATCGCGCCTTCGAAAAACTGCGGCAGCAAGCGCGCATCGCCGGCGCTGACCAGGGGGATTTTGGGGAACAGACCGCCCACCTTCAACTCGGTTTTCGAATACTTGAATTTGACCGCTGCCGTGGCCTCGGAAAACTCGTCAGCCGAACGCGGGTCAGCATTGCGGGGCCCACCCGCACGGTTGTAGGCGCCCGGCAGCAGCGCCGAGCCACTGCGCGATGGCGATGAATCCAGTTTTAGCCCCAGGCCGGCATAAACGTCCACGCCCACCCCGACCGTGGTGTCGGTGTAACCGGACTCACCTTTGAGGATGAAGCCCTGGGCCCACTCCTCCAGCTTGGACTGCGCAGGCTTGGTGGAGTCGCGCAGGTCGTGGTTGTAGTAGAAGTTGCGCAATGTCAGGTTGGCCTTGCCGTCCTCCAGAAAGGCCGCCTGGGCACACAGTGGGCCCAGCCCGAGCAGCAGCGACAAGGGTTTTGCAGCGCGAGCGAAGCCCGCTCCAGTCGAGGAGAGTTTCATTGTTGTTGTTCTCTTTTATTGTGGGTGTTGGATACAGCGCTCGGCAAAGCTGTCAGCGTCGCTGCCAGGTAAATTCGAGGGTGGCTTCAAGCCGCTGGCCAGGGCCCAGCACCTGGGTGCCGGTATCGCCCCAGGCCTGTTCAGGCTGGTTGAAAGCATCGGCCAGGTGCGAAACCGGCTCCAGGCACAGGTATCGGCTGCCGGTCGGGGCAAAGGCAACGAAATGGCTCAGGGGTGGGCTTGCCTGCAGTTTCAGGCTGCCCGCCGGGTAATCGAGTTCCAGTAGCCCATCCCAGCAGGACTGGTAGTGCGCCAACGCCTGGGCGTCATCGGCGTCGATCGACACAGGCTGCGTGGCCTGCCGAAAGCCGCCGGTAGCCAGGTACTGATCATCGATCTGCCATTCCCGGCCAACCTGGTAACGTACGTTCAGCCCCGCATGGCGTTGAAAATACGGGTGCAGCCCAAGGCCCGCAGGCATGGGGGAATCCCCCTGGTTGAGCAGCGCCAGGACGATGCTCAAGCGATTGCCTTCGAGCACGAAACGCTGTTCGGCACGAAATGCCCAGGGCCAGTGCTCGCCTTGGTAATCGCAGGCAAGGGTCAACTGCCCGGCACAGGGTTCCAGCACGTGCCACGCCAGTGTGTGCGCCACCCCATGCAAGGTGTGCGGCCGCGCTGCGGGGTGAGCCGGCAATGTATAGGCCTGCCCTGCAAACTGCAGTTGGGCATTGCGAATACGGTTGGAGTACGGCACCAGCGGGTACGCGCCAGCCCGCGGCCAGTCGAGCGGGTCGAAGTGCTCGGCCGAGATCGGCAGCAGCACGTCGAGCCCCTCGGCACGCAGGTGGGCGATACGCCCACCCCAGGCAGGAAGCAGCCCGACAGACCAGGTGGCGTTGCTCAGAACCAACGGTTGCATAGGACCTCCGATGCCCTCACGGGCACACGTCGCCCCTGCCGCCGCGCCGTGGCACAGCGGAGGGGAGCAATTACGGGATACGCGCCAGCGTCAGCGGCGGTAGCGCTCGGCTACTTGCACGTCGATGTCCAGGCCAAGGCCGGGGCCCTGCGGGATCTGCAACAAGTTGCCCTGGCGCAGTTGCTCGACCGGGTACAACCAGGCCGCCGGTTCGACGAACAGGTACTCCACTTGTGGCACGCGCTGTTGCACCGCCGCCAGGTGCAAGGTGGCGATCAGGCCGGGTCCGAAGTACGGGCAGTGCGGCAATACCACGGCGTTGTGCTGGTCAGCGAGCGCGGCGATGCGCAGGCATTCGGAAATACCCCCGACCTTGGTCACGCTGGGCTGGATCGAATCGACCGCACCTGCCACCAGCGCCTGCTCGAACTGCACGGCAGTGCACCAGTTCTCCCCTGCCGACAACGGCACTCCCTGGCCGCGCAAGCTGGCCAACGTGGCGAAATCTTCCGGTGGGAATATCGGCTCTTCCAGCCAGGCCAGTTGTAGGTCCGCCAATGCTGGCAGCCAGGCGCGGGTGTCCGCAGCCGTCCAGGCGCAGTTGACGTCGGTCGCCAGCGGTATGTCGTTGCCAACGGCGTCGCGGCAGGCGGCGATCTCCGGCAACGTCACCTCATGCAACTTGATGTCACAAAAGCCCATGCGCAATGCCTTTTCGCAGATCGCCGGGGCCACCTCATCATCGGCATAGCGCACCAGGCTGGCATAGGCTGGCACCTGCTCGCGGTGGGCCTGGCCCAGCAGGCGATGCAAGGGCACGCCCTCGCGGCGGGCGGCGAGGTCCCACAGGGCGATATCGACGCCGGAAATGGCAAACATCGTCACCCCATAACGCCCGAACAGGTGCAACCGCAACTGCAGTTCGCGGTTAAAGGCGGCGATGTCATCGACCTGGCGGTGCAGCAGCAGCGGCGCAATCAGGCGATCGATCAGGGCCTTGGTGGCATCGGCGACGAAGTAGCCAAAGGCTTCGCCCCAGCCGACGTTACCCTGCTCGTCTTCCAATCGAATCAGCACGTTTTCCAGCGTGTGCCAGGTGGTCGGCGTGATGCCCAGGCCCTTGCCGCCATCCTGGAAAGGAATTTCCACGACCTGGGTATCGATACGGACGATTTTCATGCTTGCTCCAGAACACTGGCCAAAGGCACACCGGCGTAGGCCCCCCCAACGTGATCGCGGCCAGAGCCTACCGGCGCCATGGCCTCGTAGGCCAGGAAGTCGTCGGCCAGATGATCGCTGGCATTATCCTGGGGGCAATAGCCCAGCGCACGGGCGCGGCGGTTATGGAAGAACGCATCCGGGCACTCCGACACGCCATAGACGATCTCGTGACGCACCTGCGGGTGCTCCAGGCCGATCAGCACCAACTGCGCCAGGTCGCGGGCGCTGGTCCACAAGCGCAGCCGACGGGCGTCGGCCACCTTGGGGTCGGCATTGCCGATGCGCACGACGAATGTGGCCAGGTCGCTGCGCTGCGAAAACATGGCGCAGGCCGCTTCGCCAAACACTTTGCTCAAGGCGTAGTAACTGTCCGGGGCCACCGGGCTGTCGTCGAAATGAGTGGCCGCCTGGCTGTGGTACTGGCCCAGCACATGGTGGCTGCTGGCAAACACGAAGCGCTTGGCGCCAGCCCGTTGCGCGGCCTCGAGCAAGTACAGGGTGGCATGGTAGTTGGGCTGCACAGTGCTCTGAAAGTGAATGTCGGTGCCGTGGGCGCAGGCCAGATGAAGCACCGCGTCAATGCCTTCGGTGGCTTGGCGGACGAAGGCCGGGTCGGTCAGGTCGCCGACCAGCGCAACTTCGCCTGCGTTCAACTCGGTGACCGGCCTGCGGTCCAGCAGGCGCAGGGTGAAACGCTCGCGCAGGTAAGGGCGCAGCGCGGTTCCGACGATACCGGCGGCGCCGGTGATAAGAAGCGTAGGCATGGCGAATTCCCAAAAACGTGTGAAGTGCAGAAGCCCAGCGGGTTGCCCCGCTGGAGGTGCCATCAAGTCAAGCGGTAGCGACGGCTGCTGCCTGTTTTGCCGGTTTCTGGCCGACGAACAAGGCGACGATCAAGGCCCCTACAACCCCTAGCGCCGCCGCCAGGCCAAAGCCGCTGGCGTAGGTGCCGGTGGACTGGATAATGAACCCGGTCACGGTCGGCGCAACGATGCCCGAAAGGTTGGCCAGCCCGTGCATGAAACCACCAGCCGTACCGACCTGATGATCGGGCACGGCATCCTGGATCAACGACCAGTAAGCCGGCGCAGTCAGCATCAAGAAGCCGATCGCCACGGTCATGACCGCGACCGTACTGGTCACGCTTTGCACCTGCCCGGTCAAACCGATGCACACTGCCGCAATCAGCAGGCACGTAACCAGCACCACCTTGCGCGAAAACAGTTGCTTGCCGGTGCGTTTGAACACCCAGTCGATCAGCAGCCCACCGCAGACGAAGCCGACAGTGCCCACCAGCCATGGCAACGCGGTGACAATACTCATGGCCTTCAGGTCGATGCCCTTGGCGTCGATCAGGTAACTGGGGAACCAGGTCATGAAGAAATACAGAATGTAGTTGTAACAGAACAGCGAGACACCGGTGACCAGCACCGAACGCTGCAGGATGATCTGCAAAACCGGCGTGCGCGGCGCCTCTTCCACGGCGGTCACGGGGGCTTCGCGGCCCTCGTTGATCAGCGCCAGTTCTTCGGCCGAAACCTGCGGGTGTTCCTTTGGCGTGGACGCTGCCATGCGCCACCAGGCAATGGCCCAGAGCACGCCGATCACTGCGATGACCACGAAGGCCACTCGCCAGCCCAGCCACAACGCGAGGAAACCGACGATGGGACCGGCCAAGGCGCCGCCCAACGGGCCGCCCGCTTGGTTGATACCTATGGCGCGGGCACGCTCCTTGATCGGGAACCAGCTGTTCACTGTCTTGTTGGCCGTGGTCGAAACCGGCCCTTCACCTACACCGAACAGGGCGCGAACGATCAGCAGCGACCAGAAGTTGAACGCCAGGGCGGTAGAGCCACACAGCACCGACCAGAAGCTCATGGACCAGGTCAGTACGCGTTTGGGGCCGTAACGGTCGGCCAAGTAGCCACCGACGAAACAGAACAGCGCGTAACCGAAGAAGAAGCTGCTGAAAATCATGCCCTTCTCGGCGGGCGTGAGGTGGTATTCCTGGGTGATGAAAGGCATGGCGATCGACAAGGCAGCGCGATCGACATAGTTGATGATCATGGCCAGAAACAACAGGGTCAGGATCGTCCAGCGGTAGTTCTTTTTCTTGTTCATGTACGACTCCGCCCGGCACCTGTGATGCCGGATCTTTTTTGTTATAGCGCCTGGCCCCGTCAGCGAGCCGGGCGCTGATCAGAGGTCTAGACGCTGTAATCCACCGCTACCCACTCGAAGTACTGTTTAAGCTCGGCGACCAGGGCCTGGTGCGCCGGGTGTGGCAGGTAACGCTGCACGGCCTGGGCATCGTCGAAGCTGGACTCGAGGATGTAGTCCCAGCAGATCGGCCGATCCAGTTCGTTGGCGGCGACTCTCCAGTCGCGAATGAAGTCGATTTCTTCCGTGAGGCCGCGCATCCGCGCCACCAGCCTGCCTTCCAGTTCAGGCTGGGCATCCACCCCGGCCAGCCGGCGGAACAACACGATATGTCGCATCATCGCCCTGCCCTCCTCACCCCAGCACCCAGGCCGGTGCGTCCTGCAAGGCGACCGGGCGCAAGAACCGCTCGATGGCCGCAAAACCCACCGAGGTGGTCTGTGGTGCAGTGGAGGCCGGCCATGGCCCGCCATGCTGCTGGGCATGGCACACGGCAACACCGGTGGGCACGCCGGCGAACAATACCCGCCCGGATACCCGCTGCGCAGCACGCAACAACCGGCGGTTGTCCTCGCTGTCGGCGTCCAGGCCCCACAGCGTGGTGGTCAGGGTACCGCCCACCGCATCCAGCACGTCGGCGACCTGGCTGATCGACTGCGCGGTGACGACCAACGCGGCCGGGCCGAACATCTCTTCACGCAAGTGCGCATCGGCAATGAAAGCGGCCGCGTCGGTGGCAAACAGCCGCGGCGCGGGGCCGGCACCCTCGGGCTGCTGCGCGAACAACGGCCGGGCAAGCTCGGCCACGCTGGCGGCAGCGGCCTCAAAGCCTTGCTGCATGCCGGGGGTGAGCATACGGTGCGTGCGGATTGGCGCAATGGCTTCGGCCAATTGAGCGATGAAGCGCTGGCTGAGCGGCGAATCCAGCAGCACGATCACGCCGGGGCTTGTGCAGAACTGGCCGCAGCCAAGGGTGATGGAGGCGGCCAGGGTCTTGGCCAGGCCTTCGCTGTCGTGCTGCAGGGCGGATGGCAGCGCCACCAACGGGTTGATCGACCCCAGCTCACCGAAGAACGGCACCGGGCGGGCACGGGCATTGGCCGCCTGCCACAAGGCTTTGCCGCCTTGGTAGGACCCGGTGAACGCCACTGCGGCAATCGAGGGGTGCTGCACCAGGTAGGTACCCGCGGCGCGATTGGGGGCTTCGGCCAAGGTCAGCAGGCCTTCCGGCAAGCCCTGGGCACGCACCACGGCCGCCGCCAAGGTGAATACGGCGCGAGACAGCTCAGGGTGGCCGGCGTGCGGCTTGACCACCACCGGGCAGCCGGCAGCCAGCGCCGAGGCGGTGTCCCCACCGAGCACCGAGAAGGCGAACGGGAAGTTGCTGGCTGAAAACATCGCCACCGGGCCCAGTGGCCGCTGGATACGTGACAGCCGTGGGCGGCCAGCGGGAGGAGCCCCCGCCACTGCGGCATCGTCGACTCGGCGGTAAGGCACGCCGGCTTCTACTTCAGTGGCAAAGCCGCGCAGCTGAAACGCGGTACGGGCGACTTCACCGTTGAGGCGTGCCTCGCCCAGCCCGCTCTCACGGTCGGCGATAGCGACCAGGTCCGGCTGGTGCTGCTCCAGCGCATCGGCCAGGCCGCGCAGCAACGTGGCGCGCTGGCTGGCGCTGGCGTCAGCCCAAACGTGCGCAGCGGCAGCAGATTTGGCCACGATGGCGTCGATGGCGGCCAGGTTGGGGTCTTGATGAGAGGTCATTGCTTTACTCCTGAATCGTTCAGTGCAGCCACCGTGCTCAACGAGCCTTCGGCTCCAGGTGATAGCCACGGCCGACGTAGTCGAAATCGACCAGTTCGTTGATTTCCACGTCCTGCTGCGCTGGCGAGGCGTAATAGGCGCGGATTTCCTTGATCAACCCGGTCTGCTCATCGAACAGGTACCACTCGTCCCCACGCACCGCAGTGCCAAGCTTGCGCTTCCAGTGGGTCCACTCGATCACCGCTTCGTCGCTGTCATGGCTGACCAGGATCTTTTCGATGGTCCACTGCGAGCCCAGCTGCTCAACGCACCACACCCATTTGCGGGCGATGGTGTCTGCGCTGCGCCAAGGGATTTCTGGCAAGCCCGCCGGAAAGTAGTGCACCGCGTCAGGCGTGAAGCAGGACACCAGTTGGTCGTAATCACCTGCGTTGCAGGCAGCGAAATAACGGCGGATCAGTTGCGCATGCTTGTGCTCGGCCATGGTTCAGGCCCCCTGCTGGGTGATGATCGACGGGATCGCCGGGCGGCCAGCGGCAACCCAGGCATGGTAGTCGGAGACCGACGCCGGGCTCGGCGGGTACACGCCCCACAGCGCTTCGCCGGCCGCGATGCGCATGGCCAGGTAGTGCTCGATGTCGTCTTGCACGCTGCACACCTCGGCCATTTCCTCGGCCAGGTGCGCAGGCACCACGGTCAGGCCATCGGCATCACCGACGATGATGTCGCCGGGGTACACGGCCACGCCGGCACAACCGATTGGGACCTGAAGGTCGGCCACGTGGTGGTAGGAGATACGCGTGGTGGCGGTAATTTCCCGGGCATAGGCCGGCAGGTTCATGGCAGCGATCTCGCTGCCATCGCGCAGGGCGCCATCGGTGACGATGGCCTTGGCCCCCCGGGCCAGCAGGCGGGTTACCAGAATATTGCCGGCCGAGGCGGCAGCCGGGTCGTTGCGGCTGTCGATGACCAGCACGTCACCCGGTTGAATCTGCTCCACACCCACCCATTGCAGGTTGTCGTCATTGGGCTTGGTGGTCATGGTCGAATAGGTGTCGATGTCTTCACGGGCCGGGATGAAGCGCATGGTGAAGGCACGCCCGGCGAACGGTTTTACATCACGGGTCATGGCACGCAAGCCAACCAGCGCCGGCTGGCGGAAGCCACGCTTGAACAGTTGAGTGGTCAGCGAGCCGCTGCTGCACGTGGCGAGCTTGGCAAGCACTTCGTCGCTCACCTCGACCTGTTTGGCAGAGACACTCTCGTGGGCATCGGCGTAGTTATGGATGACGGACATTGTTGTAGGTTCTCCTCGCGGGTTCATCCGATGATCGGCCCAGGCGAAATCCCACAATGTGGGACACATAATCGCTTCAAGCCCTGCTGAGGCTGATTCTATGGCGGAAAATCCCGCTGAAAAGAGGCAGACTGTGCCCCTTGGCAACCGAGTTCCAAAGGGTGGGAAAACAATGAAAACGGGTGAAGGCACCGCAGCACTGGAAAAAGCCCTGGATGTGTTGCAGGCCATTGGCGCTACCGCTTCGGGCATCAGCCAGGCTGCACTGGCCGAGCAAGTACCGCTGCCGCGCACCACGCTGTACCGCATCATCGCCACCTTGGTGGAGCGCGGCATGATCCGCCGCGACCCGACCCGCAAGGTCTATCGCCTGGGCTTCAAGTACCTGGAGATGGTCCGTAACGCCTACCTGGAACCTGACCTGGTGGCGGCGGCCAGCGAAGAGCTGCGCGCGCTGCGCGACCTAACCGGGGAGACCTCGTACCTGGCGGTGCTCGATGGCAACCAGGTGTTATCGCTGGAGCGCTGCGAGGGCGCGCATACCCAACGCTCGGCGGCCAGCCTCGGCCAAGGCAAGCCGGTGTACTGCACGGGGCAAGGCAAGGCGATTTTGTCGGCGCTCCCTGCAGCCGCTCGCGATGAAATTCTCAAGGGGCTGGTTTTGGCACCGTTGACCCCTCTGACCATCACTGACCGCCGTCGGCTGCTGGCTGAGCTGCAGATCACCCAGACCCGCGGCTACGCCCTGGACGACGAGGAAATCCGCCTGGGTGTGCGCTGCGTCGCCGCACCGATCGTCGACAAGCAAGGCCAGGTGCGTGGCGCCCTGAGTGTCGCAGGGCCAGCCTACCGGCTGACCCTGGAACGCCTGACGCTGCTCGGCCCTGAACTGGCCGAGGCCGCACGCCGGGTAGGCGAGCAATTGCGCCCCGACAGCGCACCGCAAGCCGCGGGCGAACTCAGCGTGGTACCCGGGCCTTGGGCATTCCATGGCGCGTTTCCGCGCTGGCATGCGGGCCAGAAGCGCTTGTACTGGGCCGACACCCTGGCACCGGCGATCCACTGCTGGGACGGGCACACCAGCCGCCAGCTGACGCGCCTTGACCTGCCGGTACGCGGCATGGAGCTGCACCCCGACGGGCTGCTGGTGGCCCAGGCTGGCGGGTGGTCGTTGGTCGACTGGGAAGGCCATGAGCACCCGCGTCAGGACCTGCTCGGCAGCCGTCTGCTGGCGTTGGCCACGCACCCTTCGGGGGCCTTGTGGGCGTGCGCGAAGACTGCCAGTGGTTGCCTGATCGGCGAACTGAGTGCTGAGGGCGAGTTGCGCCATGGCTGGTCGTTACCGGAGCAAGTCAGTGCTTTCCGCTGGGACGCCAAGGGCTCAGCAGTATATGCACTGGCCCCGGAAGCCGGTGACATCCTGCTGCTGCAGCCGGGCAGCAGCAGCGTGCGCAGGCTCGCCTCGCTGCCACTGGGGGGTGGCCGGCTTGGCGGTTTGGCGCTGGACAGTGAAGGTGGGGTGTGGACCACCCAACTGGACGGTTGGAGCGTGGCACGCTTCGATGCCGACGGTAATCTGGACCGCATGATCGGCCTGCCGGTGCCGTGCCCTACAGACCTGTGCTTTGGCGGGGAAGCAGGCGCTACCTTGTTCATCACCAGTGCGCGGCAGGCCCTGAAGCTCGAAGCGTTGGGCAATGCACCGGACTCAGGATGCCTGCTGCAAATGCATACACGGGTTTGAGGGCCCTGCGGTTAACCTTTACGCGGCCTGACGACGCATGGTCAAAATGGCCGCACCGAAGCCAATGAAGGTCGTCCCCACCACCCGGCTCACCCAGCGCGAAAGGCTGGGCCGGGTCAACACGCCCTTGGCACGCGAGGCCAGCGCGGCGTACAGGGTCAGCGAAACGAGCGACAAGGCGACAAAGATCCCGGTCAGGATCAGGAACTGCGGCAGCAACGCTGCACCCTGATCGATGAACTGCGGGAACAGCGCCGTGAAGAACATGGTCGCCTTGGGGTTGGTCACCGCCGTCAGGAACGCCGATTTGTACAGTTTCATCGGCGTCGGGCGTTGCTTGGCCACCCCTGCCTCCGCCCCCGACTCCAGCATCGGGCCTTTCTTCAACAACTGCCGTGCGCCGAGGTAGAACAGGTACGCGGCACCGATGATCTTGACCGCATTGAAAAGGACTTCAGAGCTGGCCAACAAGGCGCCCAGCCCGAGCATGGCCGCTGCCGACAGGCAGAACAGTCCCGAACCATTGCCCAGCGAGGACCAGACAGCGCTGCGCTGCCCGTGGGCCAGGCTGTTGTTGATCGCCATCAGCGTTGCGGGGCCAGGGCTGGCGATGGCGATTGCAGCGACCAGGGTAAAGGCGAGAAGCGAGTGAGAATCCATTTTCCAGGCTCGATTTAACGTTCAGGGAGTTGAGTGTTGAGGCAGCAGACAACGGTCAGTCGGTATTCTGCCGTTTCGCGTTCTTCTTGACGATGGCCTTCATCCGCGTGGCCGCGCGCTGCACGGTGGCCATTTTCTCAGGGCGCTTCATGCCGCGCCACTTGCGGATTTCTTCACGGGTGCGGCCACAGCTTACGCACAGCTCGCTGTTGAGCTGGCAAAGCGAGACGCAGGGGTTGTCGATGTCTTTGGCCATTACACGCTCAAGACCAACATCAGGCCGGCATTTCAGCGCGCACACGTTCGGCGGCTTCTTCAAAGACTTTGCGAAGCTCTTCGGACTTGGCCTTGGTAATCGACTTGGCGGCCAACAGTTCCTCCACCACACGAACGCACTGTGCCTCGGCAGTTTTCAGTTGCTCACGGTCAGAGGCGTCGGCGATATCACCCAGATAAGGAGCAACGAGGTACACGTACCGGTCCTGCAGCTTGAGTGTTTCCAGGGCATCGAGGGCAGTCTGGAACCGTTGGGCAGCGGCAGGGCTCATGCTCAATTTATCGAAATGAATCAGGCTCACACGGTCAGTGGCCATTGACGAATCTCCGTTTCCTGATAAGGCCAGGCTCGCAGGCAGCGCCGCTTCTACGGTGCTCGGGAGTGCGGGCCAGGGTAATGCCCATCAGGGTACCAGAACGCGGGACAAATAGGGCCATCGCCCCCGGAACTAAAAGTATTAAACAGGTCGTTCAATGGATGCCCCACGGCGCATTCGGGACAGGAAGCGCTGTGACTCGCACAGGATAATCGGCCCGGCAAGACTCCCCCGCCGAGACCGTCATCGACCCCGGCAGCCCACAACAACAAGCCTGCACGCGCAGGTAAGCCACAAAGGGGCAACACCATTCATGGCAAAGGAACACATTACCGAAACGCTCGACCTTGGCGTGACGGACCCCTCGAAGACTGCAGAAGCGCGCCAGGACCGGCACCTCGAGGGCAAGATCGACTGGATCGTCTTTGGCATCACCAGCATCCTGGCCATCGGCTTCGTCATCTGGGGCTTCATCAGCCAGGCCAGCCTGGCCGCCAGCGCGTCCTCGGCACAATCCTGGGTCATTCTCAACTTTGGCTGGTTTTTCGTACTTACTTCGACCGTGTTCGTCATCTTCGTGCTGTGGCTGGCCGCCAGCCGCTACGGCAGAATTCCGCTAGGGCGTGATGGCGAAGCGCCAGAGTTCCGCACGGTTTCCTGGGTGGCCATGATGTTCAGCGCCGGTATGGGCATCGGCCTGATGTTCTTCGGCGTTGCCGAACCCTTGTCGCATTACGTGTCACCGCCTCCCGGGTCGACCACCGGGCAATCGAGCGAAGCCATGCAGGTGGCCATGGCCACCACCCTGTTCCACTGGACCCTGCACCCCTGGGCCATGTATGCCATCGTTGGCCTGGTGATCGCTTACGGCACCTTCCGACGCGGCCGCTCGCAGCTGATTTCCACCGCCTTCCGGCCCCTGATCGGTAAACACGCCAACGGCCCAATTGGCCGTGTGATCGACATGATGGCGATTTTCGCCACCTTGTTCGGCTCTGCCGCCTCGCTCGGCCTTGGCGCCCTGCAGATCGCCGGTGGCCTGGAGTACAACGGTTGGATCGAGAGCCCCGGCAAGCTGTTCTACATCTCGATCATCACCCTGCTGACCATCGCCTTCGTCACCTCTGCGGTCTCTGGCATCGGCAAAGGCATCCAGTGGCTGTCCAACACCAACATGGTGCTGGCGCTGGTGCTGGCAGTGTTTGTGTTCCTGGTTGGCCCGACGCTGTTGATGCTCAACCTGCTGCCCACCTCCATCGGCATCTACATCAAGATGCTGCCAGAGATGATGGCCCGCACCAACGCCAGCGGCGGTGAGCAGATGGACAGCTGGCTGGCCGGCTGGACGGTGTTCTACTGGGCCTGGTGGATCTCCTGGACGCCTTTCGTCGGCATGTTCATTGCCCGCATCAGCCGCGGCCGCACCATCCGCCAATTCGTCACCGGCGTGCTGCTGGTACCGAGCCTGGTCAGCCTGGTGTGGTTCACCATCTTCGGCGGTGCCGCCATCGACGCCCTGCGCGAAGGCAGCTTCGCACTGGTCAATGGCGCCGTGAACAGCAACCATGCCCTTTATCAGTTGCTGGACAGCTACCCGCTGGCCTCGGTGACCTCGGTGCTGGTGATGATCCTGGTGGGTATCTTCTTCGTCTCCGGTGCCGATGCCGCGTCTCTGGTCATGGGTACCCTGTCGGAGCACGGCACCACCACGCCATCACGGCGCACCGTGATCTTCTGGGGGGCGCTGACCGGCACGGTGGCGGCGATCATGCTGGCGATCGGCGACCCACGCGACCCCGGCGAAGCGCTTACCGGGCTGCAGAACCTGACCATCGTGGTGGCGCTACCCTTTGTCGTAGTGATGGTGCTGCTGTGCCTGGCGCTGTACCGCGACCTGCGCAAGGACCCGATGATGCTGCGCCACTTGCGTGGCACTGAGCTGATCGAAAAGGCCGTGCTGTATGGCGCGGTGAAACACGGCGAGGAGTTCTACATCGTGGTGCAGGAGAAGAAGTCCGCGAGCAAGCAGGCACAACCCCTGGCCGACGCCGAGCTGAACGGATAACCCCTACGCTGCAACGACCCGGGACCGCCAAGCGGGCCCGGGCCGCTTCAGTCACTCGGCGAGAAAACTGCCTTCGAATGGGTAATGGGTCAGCACTTCATACCCCGTCTCCGTCACCAACAGCTGGTTCTCCAGTTTTATCCCGTCCCGCCCTCCTACCTCCCCCACATAGGCCTCTACGCACAGCGCCATGCCAGGCTGCAGTTCCCCTTCGTAACCGTAGGCGTCGAAGTCTTCCGGGTAACGAATGCAGGGGTACTCGTCGCACAGCCCCACGCCATGGAACATCACCCCATAACGCTGGGCACGGCAGCTTTCCGGCAGACGATGCCCGTTAGCGGTGAGCTCGGAGAAACGCACGCCAGGCTTGACCATGTCGGCGTTGACATGGATGTGCTCATGGGCGATTCGATACAGGCGTTTTTGCTCGGCCGTCGGTTCAAGCCCGCCACACATCCAGCTGCGCGACATGTCGACGCAAAAGCCGTACACGCCGATCAGGTCGGTGTCGAACGACAGCAGGTCGCCGTCGCTCAGCACCCGTGGGCCGGACTCCTGATACCACGGGTTGGTACGCGGGCCGGAGCTGAGGATGCGGGTTTCGATCCACTCGCCGCCACGGCGGATATTACCGCTGTGCAACGCCGCCCAGACGTCGTTCTCGGTTACCCCGACGCGCATGGCCTGGCGCATTTCAGCGATGGCAGCTTCACAGGAAGCCACCGCGCAGCGCATGGCGCGGATTTCATCGGGGCCCTTGATCAAACGCGCGAACTCGGTCACCGCCTGGCCGTCGTGCACCTGCACGCCCAAGGCGTCCAGGGCTCGCAGGCCGGCAACCTCGATGCGGTCCACGGCCAAGCGGCGGTTGTCGCCGGCATGGGTTCGCAGCAGTTCGTCGACCTGGGCACAAAAACGCCGGGCATGTTCGTCGGTACGCTCGCCCGTTTCGAAGTAGAAGAACGACGCGCCACTGCGCAGCTCACGCACCAACGGCAGGTGTGCCGAGAGGTGGTCGCAGCCATGAAAATCCCACAGCACCACATGCCCACTGGCAGCGACGAAACAGGCACGGGCGGGGTTGTGGGTGGTCCACAGCTGCATGTTGGTGCTGTCAGTGGCGTAGCGGATGTTCAACGGGTCGAATAGCAGAATGCCGCCGAGGTCACGGGCCACGAGTTGCTCGCAGATGCGTTGCAGGCGGTACTCACGCATCGTCGCCAACTGCGGCACCTGCAGGCCGAGCGCGGCCCACTCGGCGAACGCCAAAGGGGTCGGGCCGATTTCACTGCGGTCGTTGTCATCGACCGAGCCGTCGGCCCTGAGCGCGGCAGCACGCTGGCGCGACGGGTCGATACGGCGTGACTGGGCGGGGATCGAGAACGGCGAAGTCATCATGGTGCGAGGGCTTCCTTGATCGTAGTGTTGGAAGAATCACCCACCTGCAAGGTGGCGCCGCTAGTTGCTGGCTTGCACCGCTGTCGCTCGCGCGGCCTGCAGCCATTGATCAAACTGCTGACGATGCGCTGCAATCCACGCCTGGGCGTGGCGCTGAATGTCGCTCAGGTTCTTCTCGCCGTTCTGCATCTTGAGGTTCTGCGCGCTCTCGTCCGCCGCGCTGATCTGCACCAGCGACAGAAACTTCAGTGCCGCCGGGTTCTTGTCGGCGAACGCTCGGTTGAGTACCGCTTCGACCTTGTCCACCGCAAAGCCCAGGTTCTTGCCCTCGAACGTGGTATCGACGCTGTTGCCGCCGCCCGGCAAATCGGTGTTGGGCACTTGCAGCCACACCACGTCGCGCCCCTCCACCATCACCCCGGCCACCCACTGGGGTACCCAGGTGTAATAGAGCACCGGTTTGCCTTCCTTGAAGCGGGTGATGGTGTCGGCCATCAAGGCGAAATACGACCCTTGGTTGACGTGCACAGTCTTGTCCAGGTCATAGGCTTTCATGTGGTGGGCGATGACCAGTTCGCAGCCCCAGCCGGGGTTGCAACCGGTCAGATCGGCCTTGCCATCGCCGTCGGTGTCGAACAGCTTGGCCAGCTCGGGCTTCTTCAGGTCGGTGATGTACTTGATGTTGTATTGATCGGCGGTTTTCTTGTCGATCAGGTAGCCCTGCAACACGCCAGGCATGATATCGCCGGCCTTGACCATGTTCTGGTCGCCGCCGGCCTTCTCGTAGAAGCTGGCGTGCAGCTTGTCCCACAGGTTGACGCTGAAGTCGGCGTCGCCGTAACCGACTGCCAGAATCATCGTGGCGTATTCGGTTTCCTTGGGTTTCTGCACGTTGTAGCCCAATTCGCGCAGGCCCTGCATGGCGATTTCGCCGCGGAAGCGTTCTTCATCCACCGAAGGGAACGACGGGGTTATCTTCACCCCCTCCCCTGGCTTGTCGGTGGAGGCGCTGGCGCCCAGGCACGTCACGGAAAGCGCGATGGCACAAGCGCACTGAAGCAAACGACGGGTGAACGGGGACTTGTACATCTTCGCGTACCTTTTCGGGTTGATGTCGAGGGTTGCGGCAGATAGAACGCGGTGTTTCAGGCGGCCTTGCGCTGCCCTTGTGGTTGCGCCGCGCCACACAGGCGCAGCACCAGGCCCACCGGGCCGGTGTGGTACCAGCGCAGGCTCGGGTCGGCATTGGTGCGCGCGCCCATGGCTTGGGTCAGGCGGTCGAGGAAGATCGCCAACAGCACCAGCCCCATGCCACCGACGGTGGCCAGGCCCATGTCCAGCCGGCCGATGCCGCGCAGCACCATCTGGCCCAGGCCGCCGACCGAGATCATCGAGGCGATCACCACCATTGACAGCGACAGCATCAGGGTTTGGTTGAGCCCGGCCATGATGGTCGAGGTGGCCAGCGGCAGCTGCACGCGGGTCAGCATCTGGCGCGGCGTGCAGCCAAAGGCGCGGGCCGCTTCGATCTTGTCTTCCGGCACCTGGCGGATGCCCAGGTTGGTCAGGCGCACCAGCGGCGGCAGGGCAAACACGATGGTCACCAGCACGCCCGGCACGTTGCCGATGCCGAACAGCATCACCACCGGCACCAGGTAGACGAACGCCGGCAGCGTCTGCATCGCATCGAGCACGGGGCGGATAATGCTTTCCAGGCGGTTGCTGCGGGCGCAGACGATGCCCAGCGGGATGCCGATCACCGCGCAGAAAAACACCGAAGTGAGCACCAGCGCCAAGGTGGTCATCGACTCCGACCACACGCCGATCAGCCCCAGCAGGGTCAGGGTGACGAAGCACAGCAGCGCCATGCGCTTGCCCGCCAGCTGCCAGCCGAGCAAGGACGACAGCAGGATGCCGATGGTGGGAGGGATGCTCTGCAGGGTGAACTCGATGCCGTTGAGCACCTGGTCGATCGGCCAGCGGATGGCGCGAAACACCTCACGGAAGTTGTGCACGAGGAAGTTGAGGGTAGCGGTGACCCAGTCGCCCAGGGGGATGGTGGCCGCCTGGAACGGGTCGAGCAGGCTGAATTCGGACATGGGGCAAACCTCGCGGGGGTCAGTGGCGGCTCAGGGACTGCAACGGCGTGCTGTTGGCCAGGCTGGAACACTGGCAGCGGCTGTTGAAGGTCTTGAAGAACGCGCGCACGTAATCGTTGGCCGGCTGGTTGATCAGCTGCTGCGGGGTGCCGATTTGCACCACCCGGCCGCCCTCCATGATCGCGATGCGATGGCCGATGCGGATGGCTTCCTCGATGTCGTGGGAAATGAAGATGATGGTGCGCTGCTGCTCGGCCTGCAGGCGCATCAGCTCGCCCTGCATCTCGTTGCGGATCAGCGGGTCAAGGGCCGAGAAGGCTTCGTCCATCAACAGGATGGTCGGGTCGTTGGCCAGCGCCCGTGCCAGGCCCACGCGCTGCTGCATGCCGCCGGACAGCTGGTGCGGGTAGCTGTGCTCGTGGCCGGCCAGGCCGACCTGGCTCAGCGCCTCGCGGGCACGGCGGTGGCGTTCGGTTTCAGCAACGCCGGCGATTTCCAGGCCGAAGGCGGTGTTCTGCAGCACGCTCATGTGCGGCATCAGGGCGAAGGACTGGAACACCATGCCCATTTCCTTGCGGCGCACATCGAGCAGGGCTTTATCGGACAGCCCGGTGATTTCGCGGCCGTTGAGGTGAATGCTGCCGGCGGTGGGTTCGATCAGGCGGTTGAACAGCCGCACCATGGTCGACTTGCCCGAGCCCGACAGGCCCATGATGACGAAGATCTCGCCACGTTTGACGGAAAAGCTTGCATCGAAGACGCCGACGACGTGGCCGGTCTTGCTGAAGATTTCGTTCTTGTCGGCGCCCTTGCGGAGCATCTCCATGGCCATGTTCGGGTTGGGGCCGAACACTTTGAAGATGTTGTTTACCGAAAGAATCTCATCGGCATGGCTCATACGACCCTCTTTCTTTTTGTTATGACCAATAAATGATCGGCATCCTTTCCATGGGCGGAAACAGCTGCAGACGTGCGATTGGCAGGGTGCTCAAAAAGCAGTGAGCGAATCAGAACTGTGATGATCTTATGGTTGAGCCAGCGGTGCGTGGCACGCTGGTAAAGCCTCGGGGTAGCGGGCTTTTGTGAAGGACTGGCTGAACTGTAGCCCTGGCGATCGGCATGGAATAGAACGGAAGCGTCAATTTATGGTATGCCGGGGCCCAGGGCTTGCCACGGCATAGGGACTGTAGGAGCAGCCTTGTGCTGCGAAGGCGCCGGTGCACACACCCACGGTTCAGGATGGGGTCACGGGCCTCTTCGCAGCACAAGGCTGCTCCTACCGGGTAAGTGGGTCACCCCTTCAATGCTGCCTCAATCTTGGCGACATCGATCTTGCCCATTTCCATCATGGCCTCGAACGCCCGCTTGGCAGCAGCCCGGTCGGGATTGGCAATGGCCTCGATCAGGATGCGTGGGCAGATTTGCCAAGACACCCCCCACTTGTCCTTGCACCAGCCACAGACGCTGGCCTCGCCGCCATGGCTGACGATGGCATCCCACAACCGGTCAGTCTCGGCCTGGTCTTCGGTGCTGACCTGAAACGAGAACGCCTCGCTATGGCTAAAGGCCTTGCCCCCATTGAGCCCCACGCAAGGGATACCCATGACGATGAACTCGACGGTAATCACATCGCCTTGCTTGCCCGACGGGTAGTCGCTAGGGGCTTGGTGCACCGCCACTACCCGGCTGTCGGGGAAGGTGCGGGCGTAGAAGTTGGCCGCCTCTTCGGCGTCATGGTCGTACCACAGGCAGATCGTGTTTTTGGCAGTCATGGCAGGGCTCCATGAATGAGAGTGGGCCTTTGAGTCTAGTTCACGGCCTTGCCGTCGGCGCCGCTGCGTGGCCCGGCATACGCCTTGAGGACGGCCGGTCTTTGCAACATTCTGCAGACATTTCCGACGTTAGGTAGTGAACCTGCTTACATAAAAAAGGTCTTTCGCTGACGGTCAACTCACCGACCGGTTCACCGGCCCAGTCAGCGGGCCTACTTTTGTCCTGTTCCAGCGAAGACCAACATGCCCGAATCCCGCCCCACATTCTCCGCCCTCCCAGCCCTGCGCGGCGGCCTGATCGCAGCCCTGGTGGCCCTCGCCGCCCCGGTGCATGCCGAGGAGCCTGCCAGCGATGCGCGCTGGGTCAGCGACAGCCTGAGCACCTACGTGCGCAGCGGCCCGACCGATGGCCACCGGATTGTCGGCACCCTCAAGTCCGGCCAGAAACTGACGCTGGTCACCACCCAAGGCAACTACAGCCAGGTGCGTGGGCAGAATGGCGACCTGGTGTGGATCCTCAGCAGCGACCTGCAGGCGGTGCCAGGCCAGGGCGAACGCCTGCCGCAGCTCGATGCCCAGGTCGCCGACCTGTCGGGGCAGCTCAAGAGCATCGATGACAGCTGGAAAAACCGCGTGCAGGGCATGCAAGAGACACTGGACTCGCGCAAGCACCTGATCGACGAGCTGGAAGCGCGCAACAAAGCGCTGAACGAACAGCTCGACCAGAGCCAGTCGACCTTGCGCGATACCCAGGCCCGCCTGGGGGATGAGAACAAACAGGTGATGATGCGCTATATGGTGTACGGCGGCAGTATTGCAGGCGCGGGCCTGCTGATGGGGTTGATCTTGCCGGCGCTGACGCGTGGGCGGAAGAAGAATGACCGCTGGTTCTGATTTGGGGTGCTTAAGGGGCTTGAGGCGGGCGCCAGGAGGCATGCACCCGCCCCCTACAACAGCCGCTCCAAAGCCTCGAGCACATGCGCTGTGGCACGTTCAGCCTGCCCTTCACGGCAGGCGATGCCCAGTTGCCGCCACAACCCCGGACGCAACGGTCGCCGGGCAATCCGCCGGTCCAGCTCGGGCGCCTCGCCCTCCTGCGGCAGCAATGTCGCGCCGTAGCCGGCCCCCACCAGGCTTTTGATCGCATCGTTGTAGTTCAGCTCGATGCGCGGCTCGGGGAACAACCCCGCCGCAGCGAACCATTCCCCCGTCACCCGCGACAACTGCGTGCTGCTGTCATTGAGAATCAACGCCCGCTGCGCCAACCATGCCGGAGTCACCTTGGCCGGCGGCTGCCAGTCGACCGGCACATAGGCCAAGATCGGATCGCGTCGCCACGGGGTGATCTTGAGCCCTTTGCCTGCCACTTGCGGCAAGGCCACCAGGCCAATGTCCAAGGCCCCCTCGCGCAACCGCGCCAGCGACGCCTGGGAGGTCAGCACCTGCACCTGCACATCGATCCCCGGGTGCACTTCGCGCAGGTACTCGAGCGCTTTGGGCAACAGGTGGGCAATGGCGCCAGTCGAAGCCCCCAGGCGGACCCGGCCAGTCAGCCCCTCGACCTGACGGCGCACCTCGTCCAGCGCCAGGTCGGCATCGGCCAGCAAGCGACGGGCTCGGGCCAGCAGCGTCTCGCCGATGGCCGTAGGCCGTACCTGCCCACGGTTGCGGGTGAGCAACGGCGCGCCGACCCGTGCCTCCAGCTCGGCCACATGCAGGCTGATGGTGGGAGGGGCCAGGTTGAGCCGGCGAGCGGCCTCGGCAAACGAGCCGAGGTCGGTGATTTCGACCAGCGTGCGGAGGCGGTCGAGGCTGATTTCGCGCATGACTAGCTTCAGAAATAATGAACATCAGCATCATGATATTCAAATTTCCTTTAGTCCAGCCGCAGGCGAGCATAGGCCACCCTCCCCTGACCGGACCTCGACCATGCATACCCCTGTTGTCTTTATCGACGGTGACCAAGGCACCACTGGCCTGCAGATTCACGCCCGCCTGCACGGGCGCAATGATGTGCGCCTGCTGACCCTGCCCGAGGCCGAGCGTAAAGACCCGCAGCGCCGCGCCGAAGCCATCAACAGCGCCGACATCGCTGTGCTCTGCCTGCCCGATGACGCCGCCCGCGAGGCCGTCGCGGCAATCCACAACCCGCACGTTCGGGTCATCGACGCCAGCTCCGCCCACCGCACCAGCCCCGGCTGGGTCTATGGCCTGCCGGAACTGGACGCGCAGCAAGCCGAGCGCATCGCCCACAGCACACGCGTCAGCAACCCCGGCTGCTACCCCACCGGCGCGATTGCCCTGCTGCGCCCGCTGATCACCGCCGGGTTGCTGCCAGCGGATTACCCGCTGAGCATTCACGCCATCTCGGGGTACTCCGGCGGCGGCCGCGCCGCGGTCGAACGCCATGAGCAGCCGAGTGCCGAGAACACTCCAACCCTGCAGCTGTATGGCCTGGAACTGGCACACAAGCATGTACCGGAAATCCAGCAACACGCCGGGCTGTCGGCACGGCCGGTGTTCATGCCTGGTTACGGCGCCTATCGCCAGGGCATCGTGCTCAGCATCCCGCTGCAGTTGCGCCTGCTGCCCGGCCAGGTCAGCGCCGAACACCTGCAGGCCTGCTTGGAACAGCACTACCAAGGGGCTCGCTATGTTCAGGTGATGCCCCTGCACCAGCAAGGCCCCGCAGCGCCACTCGACCCCGAAGCATTGAACGACAGCAACGACCTGCGCCTGGCGCTGTACGCCAACCCGGCGCATGGCCAGGTGCTGCTGACCGCTGTATTCGATAACCTGGGCAAAGGCGCGTCCGGGGCGGCGGTACAAAACCTCGACCTGATGCTCGCCGCGCTACAGGCGCAAGGCTGATTGGGCAAAACCGGTTAAACTGTACGTCCCGCGTCAGCATGGCGCGGGTTGTATTCCCAGCCGCCGGAGCCCGCCCCCCGATGTTCATCCTGAGCCGCCTTGACAGCGTGCCGCCCGAGTCTTTCCAGAACCAGATCCGTGAGCTGGTGATCCATCACGTCGGCGAATTGAGCAGCGTCGCCATTCTTGCCGACAACCCGCTGTATCCGCTGTACCAGTACGGCGTCGGCATGGAAGTGCACCAGTACTTGCAGGCCATGGACGGTAAACGCGGCCTGTCGGTGACGCTGACCCTGGCGCTGGACGCCGATGCCCCCGACCAACTGCTCGGTTTCGCCCTGGCGTTGCCGGCCGATGATGATGCGCAAACCTGCGCACTGGCATTTCTTGCCGTGCGCGCCAGCCATCGCCGCCAAGGTATCGCCCGCGCACTGTTAGGTGACCTGCAGGCGCAGCATGCCTATGTCGAGCTGAACACCTTTGCCGGCCAGGTGCCGTGGTTCGAAGCGATGGGCATGCAGGTGGTGGCAGCCAACGGGCCGCAGGTGCTGATGAGCAGCACCGGGCACGCCAGCGAGGCGCTGATTGGCCGGCTGGATATCGGGCCGATCTACCAGACCACCGAGGTGCATCAGATCCACACCTACCTGCTCAACCAGCAAGGCGAGGATGCGATGATCGAGGCCGAACAGCTGCGCGACGAGCGCTTGGACCAGTTGGCCATTCAAGCGCAGGAATGTGTCCGCCAGCGCAAGACCGTGCACTGATGCTGTGGGGCCGCACGGCGGCCCCAGCTCTTTTCAGCCATGCACCCAACGCCGATGCAACCCACGCGCCAGGGCATCGAGCATGAACCCCAGCACCCCGATCAGCAGCACCATCGCCATCAGCTCCGAATACGCCAGCCGGTCACGGGTGTCGAGGATGAAATACCCCAACCCCGCACTTACCCCCAGCATCTCGCAGGGCACCAGCACGATCCAAAGGATGCCGATGGCCAGGCGCACACCCGTCAGCACATGGCCGATCACCCCTGGCACGATGACCTTGCACAAGGTCTCCCAGCGCGTAGCACTCAAACTGCGGCTCAGTTGCAACCAACGCGGGTCGAGCTGACGCACACCTGCCGCAGTGTTGAGCAAAATCGGCCACAGCGCGGCAAATGCCAGCAGGAAATAGATCGGCTGGTCACCCACCCCCATCAGCATCACCACCACCGGCATCCACGACAGCGGCGAGATCATCCGCAAGAACTGGAAGGCCGGCGTGGTCGCCGCCTCCAGGTGCCGATAGCTGCCCACCAGCAAGCCGAGGGGGACACCGATCAACAAGGCCAGCAACAGCCCGATCAGGATACGTTTGAGGCTGACCCACACGTGGCCGTAGACCTCGCCCTGCCCCAGCAGCTCGGCCAGGCTGGCCAGAGTCGCCGCCGGCGAAAAACGCGCCGACAGGCCATCGGCCTCGCCAAACCATGCCACGCCGGCCCACCACGCCAGCAGCAACCCCAGCAGCCCGGCCAAGCCTAGGCTGGTATGAACGACATGCTTGCGCATCAGACCGCGAACTCCTCGCTACGCTCGAAGTTGTCGGCAATGCCGAACACCGACGGCCCGCCAACGGCGGTAATGGCGTTGCGCACGAAACGGTCGTCGACCAGGTCGCGGGCAGTGTGCGCTGGGTCCAGGCCGGCCAAAAAGCCACTGTCGCCTTCGATCAGGGTGTGCTGCAGGCGCTTGATCAGTGCTTCGGTGTAGCTGGGGAACGGGTATGGCTGGAAGTCGATACGTTTTTCGTCCCACTGCTGATGCTGGATCGCGCCACTGGCGATATAGCCTGCGCGGTCTTCGGCGGCTGGCGCCAGGACTTTGCTCAACACCGCCACTTCGTGCGGGGTGTACTTGTTGGGGCCGGCCTTGGACAGCAGCGCGGCGGCTTCGGCGCGGTGCTCGCGCGTCCACTGCTGGGCTTTGACGATGGCGTTGACCACCTTCTGCGACCACTCCGGGCGGGTGTTGAGGTCGTGCTCGTGCATGAACACCACGCAGCAGGCGTGGTTGCGCCACACATCGCCGGTAAAGCGCTGCACGCGGCCCACCTTGAGGTTCTCGGCCAGGGCGTTGAACGGTTCGGCGACGATGTAGCCAGCGATACGCTTGCTGGCCAGCGCCGGCGGCATGTCGGACGGTGGCAGCACCAGCAGGTTGACCTCGTTGGCCGCCAGCTGCGCACTGGCGGGTTTCGACACCGGGGTCAGGCCGCTGTCATTGAGCATCTGCTGCAGCACCACGTTATGGATCGAATACCAGAATGGGATGGCCACGGTCTTGCCGCCCAACTGCTTCATGTCGGTAATGTCGGGCGCCACGGTCAGCCCCGAGCCCCCCACATGGTTCCAGGCCACGACCTTGGCCGGTACCTTGCTGGCGTAACGTGCCCAGACGGTCATCGGCGACAGCAAATGGATGACGTTGACCTGGCCGGAAATGAACGCTTCGATCACCTGCGCCCAACTGCGCAGCAGCACTGGGCGCTCGGCTTTGATGCCTTCGGCCTCGAACAGGCCATTGTTGTGCGCTACCAGCAAGGGGGTGGCGTCGGTGATCGGCAGGTAGCCGATGCGCACCGGCGCGTCCGGCTCGGCAGCCGCACGGGCCTGCAGGCTCGACAGCAGCGGCAACGCACCGGCGGCAGTAAGCATGGCGCCAAGCTTGAGGAAGTCGCGACGCGAAGAAGCGGAACAGCAGTCATCCATGCACATGGACAGCCTCCGAGGGCAAGGGGGTTGAGGAAGGTGGGTCTGTGCGGCTTGCCCGCCGAAGGGTTTTGACAATCTCGATACGCAACGCACCCAGTTCCTCGACCCGCTGTGCGCGCGGTTGCGGCAGGTCGATGCGCCACTGGCCGAGCACTTGCGCTGGGTGGTTGCCCAGTAGCAGGACCCGATCGGACAGCAGCAGGGCTTCGTCGATATCGTGGGTGATCAGCACCGCAGCGGTATTGTGGGTGGCGATCAGTTGCAGCAGCAGTTGCTGCATGTCGGCGCGGGTCACTTCGTCGAGGGCACCAAACGGCTCGTCGAGCAACAGCACTTCAGGCTGACGCGCCAGGCAGCGCGCCAACGCCGTGCGTTGGGCCATGCCACCGGACAGCTGCGCCGGGTACTGGTTACGGGCATGGTCCAAGCCCACGGCGGCAATGGCATGGTCGATGCGCGCACGCCGTTCGGTGGCGGCCAACTTGGGTTGGCGAGCGAAATCCAGGCCGAAGGCGACGTTCTTTTCCAGGCTCAGCCAAGGCAACAGGCTGGGGTCCTGGAAGGCCACCGCCAGGCGCGGGTGCGGCCCTTGCAACGGCTCTCCGTGCAACATCACGCTGCCGCCACGCGGTGCCTGCAGGCCCGCCAGCACCCGCAACAGGCTGGACTTGCCAACCCCGCTGGGGCCCAGGATGGACACCACTTCGCCCGGTGCCAACTGCAGATCGAACCGCGCCAGCACCTCGTGCCAGCTACCCTCGCGGGGGTAGCCGAGGCTGATAGCTCGGGCTTGCAGCACGACTTCGCTCATGCCGTGCCCGCCTGGCGTTGCAGTTCGGCGTGCAGCTGCACCAGGCTTGGCGTGACGATGGGCACGAACGCCGATTCGCGCCAACGGCGCGCGAAACCTTGGCCGTACTCGCTGAGGTACGCTTTGCCACCACTGGCCTGCAGCTCGAGCTGCACCGCGTCGGCAGCACTTTCGGCAAGGATGATGCGCAGTTTGAACAACGCCGCTGGCTGCTGCAGGAAGCGCCCGTCGAGCAGGCCCTGCTTCAGTTCACTCACGGTGTTTTCCAGGCGTTCCTTGAGCACCTGGCGGGCCTCTTCGAGGAACGAACCACGGCCTTGCAGGTGCGCCGCCACTTCATCCAACGCGCGCCGGGCCAGGCCGATGGCCATGCCGCATTGCAGCGCGAGGAAGGCCGGGCGTACCTTGGGCAGGAACTCACGGGCGTTTTCATGCAGCAGCCACTCGCGGCCCAGCTCGACCTGATGGAACGCCAGCGCGGCGGTATTGCTCGATTGCAGCCCCATTAGTTGCAAGTCGTCCGAGCGCTCCAGCCCTTGCACCTCTGACGGAATGGCCAACACGAAGGGCGCGCGCTCGGCATCGCACTCGATGGCCGCGGCCACCACAAAACCGCTCTTGCGCAGATTGGTCACCCAATGCAAGCGGCCCTCCAGGTTCCACCCCTCGCTGCTGGGGCGCCCACGCACCTGCAGGCTCTCGATGCCCGAGAGAAACTTCATGGCGTTGGACAACCCGGTGGCGCCTGCCAGCTCGCCTGTCAGCAACCTCGGCAGCAGGCGTTCGCGCAGTGACTGATTAGGGCTTTGCAGCAGGTATTCAATGAAGGCGCGCTGGCCCCAGCAGACGAACGCCGCCGCCAACGAACGGCTGGCAATGGCGGCGATGGCTTCGACCGCATCGGTCACCTGCCCGCCCGTGCCGCCCTGGGCCGGATCGACGCCGATGCGCAGCACCTGCGCTTCAGCGATCTGCGCCAGCACCAGGTGCGGCTCGCACGTGCCCTGGTCAATGGCCTCGGCGTTGGCATCCAGCCATTGCCGAAATGCACAATCTTGCATGTCTGTACTCCTTTGAAAACGCCGGCGGGGCCGGCACCCCACGCGGATTACGCAGAAGGCTGCCAGCGGTACTTGCTCAGCTCGTCGTTGAGCGGCGTCTGGGCGAAAACATTAGCAAAGTTGCACAGGGTTGCGAGGCTCACGCCCAGAATCACTTCCAAGGCGTTGCCTTCGCTGAAGCCGGCCTCACGAAATGCCTGGTAGGTGGCCTCGCTGACGTTGCCACGGGTGGCGATGACTTCGCGAGCGAACGCGGCCAGGGTCTCGTAACGGGCATCGGGCAGTTCACCCCGCGCACGCAGCGCATCGACCACTGCCTCCGGCAGCTTGGCCTTGTTCAACGCGACTGCGGTGTGGCCGGCGACACAAAAGTCGCAGCCATGCTGGGTGGCAGCAATCAACTGCACTACCTCACGCTCGGCCAGGGTCAGCTCGGACTTGCCGTTAAGCGCCGACACGGTCACGTAGGTTTCCAGCGCTGCCGGAGCGTTGGCCAGCACGCCGAGCAGGTTGGGGATGAAGCCGGAATTTTTCTGGGCATTTTCAAGGAATGGACGGGCCGCTTCCGGGGCGCTCTGCAGAGTGTGTAAAGTAATGCGCGAGGACATGGAGGGGTCTCCTGTGGTGGGTGTCCTTACAGTCTGTTGGTTATAAGAACTACCCTCCATATTCATCAGTCGCCTTTCCTTGCTCCTGAGTCTTTGCATTAGATGATTTCGTCCAGCCACCTTGTCGATTGGTTATTAGAAGGCCTGGAGCTCGACGCCAGCCTGTTTCATGTCGGCCGCTATTGCGGCGGCTGGCATGCCAGCACGCAAGGCATGGGCCGCGCCAGTTTCCACCTGGTCGTGCAGGGCCATTGCTGGCTGCACCTCGATGGCCAGGCCGAGGCAGTGCGGCTGGAAGCTGGGGATGCGGTTTTTTTGCTGCGTGACCTGGCGTATCGGCTGTCTAGTGACCAGAACCCCGTCAGCGCCTGCACCCAGCCGCGCCAGGCGATGCAGGCTCTGGATGCCACTGCCGGCGATGGCGTGGGGCTGGTGTGCGGGTTCTTTCACTTTCGCCCGGGGCTGTCGTCATTGATCGTGGAAGGCCTGGCCGACTGGATTCTGCTGCGCGCCAACGAGCCCGCCGGGCATGCGGCGCGGGCGCTGTTCGGGCTGATCCTGGAAGAATGCGAACGCCTACCGCCGTCGCAGACCTTGCTGGAGCGGTTGACGCATTTGTTGTTCCTGTACGTACTGCGCCAGCAAGTGCATGCCGGGCAGCCCCTCGGCGGGCTGGTGGCGCTGGCCCGGCAGCCGGCGTTTGCCGCGTTGCTGGTGCAACTGATCGAACAGCCTGGGCAAGCCTGGACGCTGGAAAACATGGCGGCGTGCACGGGGCTGTCGCGGTCAGCGTTTTTCAAGCGTTTCAACGAACTGGCCGGGCAGTCACCGGGGCAGGTGCTGCTGGCGTTGCGCATGCGCCATGCGTCCCAGCTGTTGCAAGCGGGCAACACCGTGGAGCAGGTGGGCGCGCAGGTGGGGTATCAGTCGGTGGCGGCGTTTACCCGGGCGTTTGCCAAGGCCGTTGGGGTGCAGCCGGGGGCGTATCGCAGGCAGCATGAGGGGCGTTGATTTGTGTTTGCCGGGTCGGGCCTCTTCGCGGGCAAGCCCGCGAAGAGGCCTGGGCAGGTTGACTTAGACCTGACTCACCGGGATATCACCGCCACCCTTGCCATCCCGCCGCTCCCCCATCCATTCATTGACCTGCTGCCCGAACGCGGCAGGCGCCTTGCGCCCCACGCGCCGCGCCAGATCTAGGATGGTCTGCTGCGCCAGCGCCTCTTCCATGCGCTTTTGCGCGCCCAGCATCACCGCATGAATGGCACAGGTGCCTTCGGTCGCCCAACCCGGTGGTGAGCCGTCAAACAGCGTGCAACGCTCGCGAATCTCACGGCAATCGAAGAGCTTCTTCGGCCCGTCGATAGCCGTGACGATATCCAGCACGGTGATCTCATCCGACGGCCGCGCCAGGCGAAAACCGCCGCGCACCCCTTCAGTGGCAACCACCAAGCCGGCGCGAGCCAGCTTGGTGAACACCTTGGCCAGGTATTCCTGCGGCACGCCTTGCAGCGCCGCAAGGTCGCGCACGCTGGACTCGCGCGTGTCTCCGCGCTCATCCACCAGGTACAGCAGGCAATGGATGCCATATTCGACGCCAGCACTGTACAGCGACATATCAATCTCCGACCAACTTTGTCGCAATAATACGCCGATAGCGCCAGCGCCGAAAGCATTCCCTCGTTTGACGCGATAGAAAACCCTACCCGCGCAGTACCTTCACCTCACCTTGCTTGCCGTCCGTTTCCCGCAAGTACTCCTGCAGCGAGTCGTCCATCGCCTGCATCCAGCGGGTATGGTGGGGCACCGCTTGGGTACCGGTGATCACCGAGCGGTACGACTTGTCGCGGTAGCCCATGATGTCGTGCTTCTTGTCGGTCTTCCATTGCAGGAAGATGCGGTTCACCGCCTCGATATCGAAGCTTGGGTAATCCGTCTGCTCGATCAGGTGCCTGATGTATCGGCCTTGGAATTCGTACATCGAGGCCGTGGTATCCAGGCCCAGCTCATCCTCGCGCCAGCGCTCGCTGTCGGCATGCATGGCGGCCTTGGTCGGCAACGTGATGCGCCCCAGCATGTAGTCGCGTGCAAACCATGCCTGTGCGTCGAACAGGTTGAAGCTGTACCAGAGGTCCTGCATGCCCAGGTAAATCAGTTGCGGGTTTTGCTCCCACACCACGCCTTGGTACAGCCCCGCGGGCCACAGGCGGTTGTTGGTCTTGAGGGTGAGTTCCTCCGGCAGGAACGGGAAGTGATGCTGGTAACCAGTGCACAGGATGATCGCATCGACGCGCTTGTTCGACCCGTCGGCGAAGTACGCCAGGTCGTTCTCGACCCGGACCAGTTGCGGGCGTTCTTCCCAGCCCTTGGGCCACTTGTAGCCCATCGGTTGCGTGCGGTAGGCCGTGGTGATCGAGCGTGCACCGTACTTGTAGCACTGCGAGCCGATGTCCTCGGCCGAATAGCTGCTGCCGACAATGAGCAGGTCCTGGCCGTTGAACTCCATCGCTTCGCGAAAATCGTGAGCGTGCAGGATACGCCCGGTGAAGCGCTCGAAGCCTTCGAACTCCGGCACGTGTGGGGTGGAAAAGTGCCCACTGGCCACCACCACATAATCGAACACCTGCTCGACACCAAGCCCTGCGCTGTAGTCGTGGGCGCTAACGGTGAACTCGCGGGTGGTTTCATCGAAGCTGACGTGCTTGACCACGGTATTGAAGCGGATGTAATCGCGCACCCCGGCCTTCTTCACGCGGCCCTGAATATAGTCCCACAGCACTTCACGCGGCGGGTACGAGGAGATCGGCCGGCCAAAGTGTTCATCGAAGCTGTAGTCGGCGAACTCCAGGCATTCCTTGGGGCCGTTTGACCACAGGTAACGGTACATGCTGCCGTGCACGGGTTCGCCATGCTGGTCGAGGCCGGTACGCCAGGTGTAGTTCCACATACCGCCCCAGTCAGCTTGCTTCTCGAAGCACACGATTTCAGGCATGGGGGCGCCCTGAGCATGGGCGGATTGGAACGCACGCAATTGTGCAAGGCCGGACGGGCCGGCGCCGATGATAGCGACACGAAGAGTCATAGTGATTCCTGAACAGTTGAACGCTGAAAAAATGCAAAGGCTCCCCAACCCCAAACGGCAAGAGGCCGGGGGTGGTGAAATTCAGGCGTTACGGTGCAGGTGGAGGGACGGGGCGTTTGCGCATCTGGCTAAGCAGGATGTTGACGGGCGGGATCGACAACACGTGGTACAGGCTCGAAAGCGGGGAGCGTGTCATGGGGGTGGGCCCGTATCCATTAGCGCAGGGTGCGTAATGGGGGCCTGAGGGGCGCAAGATACGTGTGATCTCGTACATGGGGGCTGAAATGGCCTCTTTTCTTTATGGTTTCTTTTTTATCTATAACGGATGGGGGTGGGGATATCAAGGATGGCGACCCTCCCCCCTGCCCCGAACGACCGCTCGTCGCCAGCAAAACCTTCGTTTCACCGTCAAAAACCCATCGAAACATGGCCTTCCCAGGTGTTGACCGGCGGGTTGCGCCCCTACCTGGGACGGAAAAAAACTTGCAGGCACAAACTACGACCAATAAAGTCGTAGTTATTCGAGCGCACTTGCTGTGTCATCGAAGCCCTTTTTCCCTACATGACCGTTGCGGAGCACCTGCATGAAATCCAACATCCTGATCATCGGTGCCGGCTTTGCCGGTGTCTGGAGCGCGCTGAGCGCTGCTCGCCTGCTGGACCAGGCACAACGTGAAGACGTGCGTATCAGCGTACTCGCCCCTCAACCCGAGCTGCGCATTCGCCCACGCTTCTACGAAGCGGATGTGCATAGCATGAAGGCGCCGTTGGGCGAGCTGTTCGAGGCCGTGGGCGTGCACTTCATCCCTGGCAACGCCGACAGCATCGACGCCGACGGGCGCAGCGTGAGCTACACCGATGCCCAAGGGCAGCCCCAGCAGATCCACTACGATCGCCTGATCCTCGCTGCAGGCAGCCAGGTGGCGCGCCCGGCTGTACCAGGCCTTGCCGAACACAGCTTCGATGTCGACCAGATGGAGTCGGCCGTGCGCCTGGAACAGCACCTGCTGGGGCTGGCCGCCCTGCCCGCCTCCCCGGCGCGTAACACGGTCGTGGTCTGTGGTGGCGGGTTCACCGGCATCGAGACGGCAACCGAAATGCCCGCACGCTTGCGCACCCTGCTCGGTGACGGCAGCGCGGTGCGTGTGCTGGTGGTCGACCGTGGCGCCCGTGTCGGCGCGGCGTTGGGCGCGGGCATCACCCCCTCGATCGAGGCCGCCTCTGCACAGGCGGGTGTCGAATGGCTGACCGGTACCTCGGTGGTGGCTGTCGATGCCGGCGGCGTCACCCTGGACAACGGCGAGTACATCGCCAGCAGCACGGTGATCTGGACCGCAGGCGTCAAGGCCAGCCTCTTGACTGCACAGGTCGCCGGCGAGCGTGACGGCGCAGGCCGCCTGCGGGTCGACGACCACCTGAAAGTGGTTGGCCAGGCGCACATCTATGCCACCGGCGACACCGCCTGGGCCGCTGTCGACGAGCTGGGCAACCACGCCCTGATGACCTGCCAGCACGCCATCCCCATGGGCCGTCACTGCGGCAACAATGCCGCTGCCGACCTGCTGGGCATCGACCCGGTCATCTACCGCCAGCCCAAATACGTCACCTGCCTAGACCTCGGCGACTGGGGCGCGGCCTACAGTGAGGGCTGGGTGCGTGAGCTGAAGTTGCACGGCCAGGAAGGCAAGGCACTCAAGCGCCAGATCAACTCGGTGTGGATCTACCCACCCGCCGCTGACCGGGCACTGGCGCTGGCCGCTGCCGACCCGCTGATCCCGATCGTCTAGCACCTGAAAGCGAACAAATCCGTCAAAAAACGACGGATTTGTCCGCACATGTCGTTACATTGAATGACTGGTCAATAATGATGTCCATATGCCATCATTTAAATAAAACATTTCCGAGGGTGAGGCACACACACTAAATCCGCAGCGCATCGAGAGCTGGCACCACCCCCGGTGACCCGGCCTTCCGTCCATGCTCTTGACGCCTGCACGCCACCGTCAAGGAGCATTCCATGCAGTTACGGAATATGAAGATCGGCATTCGCGCAGCCAGCGTATTCGCCCTGTTGGGCGCACTCGTGCTGGGCATGGGCCTGATCGCCCTCTACGAGACCCGGCAAATGGACACGGCCACGGACGAGATCCGTGTCACCTGGTTGCCCGCCGTGGTCGCACTCAGTGAAATCAGCAGCAACCTCGGCCGGGCCCGCGCTTTGACGCTGCGCACGGCGCTGGATGACGATGACAGCGAGCGCGCACGCAACCTCGACCTGCTCAAAGGCATCAACGTGCAGCTCAAGGACGGCCTACAGGACTACGACAGCACCATCATCGCCGCCGACGACCGCGCCCTGTTCAATGCCTTCAGCACTGCCCACCAACAGTACGTCGACCTGCAGGCGCAGGTGCTCGACGACATCGCCGCCGGGCACATTGACCAGGCCAGGCAGAAGATCAACGGCCCGCTCACCCTGCACGCCGACAGCATGATGAAAGCCATGGCGGCACTGATCGCCTACAACAGCAAAGGTGCTGAAGTGGCCTCGCAACGTAGCAGCGATGTCGCAGACCAAGCGTTGACCGCCATCATCGGCTCACTGCTGGTGATCATGCTCGCGCTGGCAGCCATCGCCACGGTGCTGACCCGCAGCATCGTCGTGCCCCTGGCCGACGCGGTGGCCGTGGCCGAACGCGTGGCCACCGGCGACCTGACCCGCGAAATTCGCGTGATCGGCCGCGACGAACCGGCGCAACTGCTGCGCGCCTTGAGCCGTATGCAAGACAGCCTGCGCGACACCCTGCGCAAGATTGCCGCATCGTCCGACCAGCTGGCCTCGGCCTCGGAAGAGCTGCACACCGTCACGGAGGACACCAGCCGCGGCCTGCACCAGCAAAGTGCGGAGATCGACCAGGCCGCTACTGCTGTCAACCAGATGACAGCCGCCGTGGAAGAAGTGGCGAACAACGCGGTGAGTACCGCAGACGCGTCCAAAGGCGCCGACCGCACCACCCGCGACGGTCGCGACCAGGTCAACCAGGCCTTGGCGTCGATCCAGCACCTGGTCGACGACGTCACCGGTACCTCGGCCGAGATCGAACTGCTGGCCAACAATGCCAACGAGATCAGCCGCGTGCTCGATGTGATCGGCGCGATCGCCGGGCAGACCAACCTGTTGGCGCTCAATGCCGCCATCGAGGCAGCACGGGCCGGTGAGGCAGGCCGTGGCTTTGCGGTAGTCGCCGACGAGGTGCGCGCACTGGCCCACCGGACTCAGCAGTCCACGGCAGAAATCGAACAGATGATCGTGGGTATCCAGACCGGCACCGAGCGCGCGGTAAGCGCCATGCACAGCAGCCAAGGGCGTGCCACGGGCACACTGGAAGTGGCCCAGTCTGCAGGCCAGGCACTTGAGGTGATTGCCGAAGCGATTGCCTCGATCAACCAGCGCAACCTGGTGATCGCCAGTGCGTCGGAGGAACAGGCGCAGGTGGCGCGGGAGGTAGACCGTAACCTGGTGAATATTCGCGACCTGGCGATGCAGACGTCGGCGGGTGCGAATCAGACCAGTGCGGCGGCGCAGGACCTGTCGCGGTTGGCGGTGGACCTGAATGGGATGGTTGCCCAGTTCAAGGTTTGACTCAAGATAGCTGGGGCTGCTTTGCAGCCCATCGCGGGCAAGCCCGCTCCTACAGGTAGGACGCCAGCCTTGAGGTCAGCTCACAGCTCTGTGGGAGCGGGCTTGCCCCGCGAAGGGGCCGCACAGCGGCCCCAGTTTTGATCATCAGTCGTTCACGCTGACAGCCCGCGCACTGTTAACACTCTGCCCGCGCGTCGCCAGGCAGTAATACAGCGGCACCGTCACCAGCAACCCGATCAGCCAGGACAAATCAGCCCCTTCGACGATGTTCGAATACGGCCCCACATACAGCGCCGTATTGGCAAACGGCAGCTGCACCACGATCCCGCACGCATAGGCAATGATCGCGTGGTGGTTGAAGCGCCCATAAATGCCGCCGTCGGCACTGAAGATCGACGCGATGTCGTACTGGCCCTTCTTGATCAGGTAGAAGTCGATCAGGTTGATCGACACCCACGGCACCAACACCAGCAACAGCGCCAGGATCAAGCCGATGAACTGGCCAATGAAGCCCGCCGACGCATTCAGCGCCACCAGGCCGCAGCCCACCAGAATCACCGAGGCCAGGATCACCCGCACCTTGATGCTCGGCGTCCACTTGGCAAAGAAGGTCTGGATGGCCGTGACGATCGACAACACCGCGCCATACAGGTTGAGCGCGTTGTGGCTGATGATGTTGAGCAGGAACAACACCATCAGGATCGGGCCGAGCCAGCCGGTGGCTTGCTTGACGGCGTCCATCGCGTCCGTGCCTTCCGGTACGCACAACACCGCCACCGCACCAAAGCTGAAGCACAGGATGGTGCCCAGCGTGGCACCGAAATAGGTGGCCCAGAACGGCTTGGCAATTCCGACTTCTTTAGGCAGGTAGCGTGAGTAGTCGGAGGTGTACGGCGAGAAGCTGATCTGCCAGATGGTGCCCAGCGACACCGTGGCGATGAAGCCCGACAAATTGAACGCACCGCGGCTGAAGAAGTCGGCCGGCAACTCCTGGATGAACATCATGATGAACCCGGCCAGCAGCGCCGACCCCATCACCCAGGTACCGATACGGTTGAGGATATGGATGAAGCGGTAGCCGATCACGCCAATGGCCGTCGCGCTGAGGGCGCCGATGACGATGGCACCAGGCATCGGCACGCTCGGGGCGATACCGTGGATGGTCTTGCCCGCCAGCACGATGTTGGAAATGAAGAAGCCCACATAGATCAGCGCCGTGAAGAACACGATCAGCAGGGCGCCATAACGGCCGAACTGGCCGCGGCTCTGGACCATCTGCGGAATGCCCAGCTGCGGTCCCTGCGCAGAGGCCAGGGCGATGACCACGCCCCCGAGCAGGTGGCCCAGCACGATAGCGACAAGCCCCCACACCAGGTTCAGGTGGAACACCTGCACCACCATCGCACCGGTGACGATGGGCAGCGGCGCAATGTTGGTGCTGAACCAGAGGGTGAACAGGTCGCGCGCCTTCCCATGGCGCTCGGCAGGTGGAACGTAATCGACCGTGTGATTCTCGACAAACTGGTGTTGCGATGACGGTTGGGACATGGTTTTCAGCTCGAAGGGTCGTTTTTATCTTTGTAAGGAAACCGCGTCTAGGCGGCCTCTCAGCTGCGGACCATATTATGGTATTCCAAACTTTTGACAACACTGATTCGGCTTAAAAAACCCTAACTGATCCGGTTCAGCACCTGTAGCTGGGGCATTGAAATTCCGCCAAGCCCCCTATCCATGCGGCTTTGCGCCATTCATCGTGATTTTGCTGCGGCGGAAAATTCCGCTTGCAAATCGAGTATTACGGTATACCATCAGACACATCAACGATAAAAACCGCGGACCACCGCAGCCCTTCTGAGGTACATGAGATGATCGACGCAACCGTCTACAAGAACGTCCTGGGCTCTTTCCCGTCCGGCGTTACCGTCATCACCACCCTGGACGACGACGGCTCGATCGTCGGCCTTACCGCCAGCGCCTTCTCCTCCCTGTCGATGGACCCGCCGCTGGTGCTGTTCTGCCCCAACTACAGCTCCGACTCCTACCCTGTGCTGATCAAGCAGAAGCGCTTCGCCATTCACCTGCTTTCTGGTGAACAGCAAGCCGAAGCCTATGCGTTCGCCAAAAAAGGCAAAGACAAAGCCACCGGCATCGAGTGGTCCCTGAGTGCGCTGGGCAACCCGCTGCTGGCCAATGCCACCGCCATCATCGAATGCGAACTGTGGCGTGAATATGAAGGTGGCGACCACGCCATCATGGTCGGCAAGGTGCACAACCTGATCGTCCCCGAGCAAGCCCCGCAGCCGATGATCTACTGCCGCGGCAAGATGGCCAGCCTGCCCGCCTTCGCCTGAAGCACCTAGCCTTATTACTGACGCCTGGTGCGCCAGGCGAGACTTTCAAGCTCCGAGGAAAGCCCCATGAAATTTTCGTTGTTCGTACACATGGAACGTTGGGATGAACAGGTCAGCCACCGCCAGCTGTTCGAAGACCTGACCGAACTGACCCTGATGGCCGAGAACGGCGGTTTCAGCACCGTGTGGATCGGCGAACACCATGCTATGGAGTACACCATTTCGCCAAGCCCGATGCCGCTGCTGGCCTACCTCGCCGCGCGCACCGAGAAGATCCGCCTGGGCGCCGGCACCATCATCGCGCCGTTCTGGAACCCGATCCGCGTGGCAGGCGAATGCGCCCTGCTCGACGTGATCAGCAACGGCCGCATGGAAGTGGGCCTGGCGCGCGGCGCCTATCAGTTCGAATTCGACCGCATGGCCAATGGCATGCCTGCCACCGACGGCGGCAAGGCCCTGCGTGAAATGGTGCCGGTGGTGCGCAAACTGTGGGAAGGCGACTACGCCCACGACGGCGAGGTGTACAAGTTCCCCACCTCCACCAGCGTGCCGAAACCGTTCAACGCTACACCGCCGATGTGGATCGCCGCCCGCGACCCAGACTCGCACAACTTCGCCGTGGCCAACGGCTGCAACGTCATGGTCACCCCACTGATGAAGGGTGACGAAGAAGTACTGGACCTGAAAAACAAGTTCCAGGCGGCCCTGGACAACAACCCGGATGTGCCCCGCCCACAATTGATGGTGCTGCGCCACACCCACGTGCACAGCCCGTCCGAGCCCGAAGGCTGGAAGGTTGGCGCCCAGGCGATCTCGCGCTTCTACCGCACCTTCGACGCCTGGTTCGGCAACAAGACTGTGCCGGTCAACGGCTTCCTGGAGCCGAGCCCGGAATCGAAGTTTGCCGAAGTGCCGGCGTTCCAGCTGGAAAACATCCGCAAGAACACCATGATCGGCACGCCCGAAGAAATCATCGCGCGCATCAAGTACTACCAAGAGCTCGGCGTCGACGAGTTCAGCTTCTGGTGCGACAACAGCCTGCCCCACGCCGAGAAGAAAAAGTCGCTCGAGCTGTTCATCAAGGAAGTGGTGCCGGCGTTCGCCTGAATTCCCTTTGCCTGAAGTAGTTGCGGGATCAGCCCGCTCCCGGGGGCCCTAGTGGCTCTTGCGAGCGGGCATTTTTTTGAGTTTCAGGCGGCCTCTTCGCGGGCAAGCCCGCGAGGGGGCCGGTACAGACGCCGCGCAAATCAAGGGATCAAGCAACCTTTCGTCCCCCAGGGAGAGATTTTTCAAGCCCCCTCTTGCACAACAAATATTATGGTATACCATCAGACAACAAGAGCTGATAACCCTCACCAGGAGCCACCCATGAGTTTCGAAATCCGCAAGATCGTCACCTACTCCGAAGAGACCCGCATCGAAGGCGGCAAGGCCACCGACAAACCGGTGACCATGGTCGGCCTGGCCGTGGTGATCAAGAACCCGTGGGCGGGTCGTGGTTTTGTAGAAGATCTGAAGCCGGAAATCCGTGCCAACTGCTCTGAGCTGGGCGCACTGATGGTCGAGCGCCTGACCGCCGCCATCGGCGGTGCCGACAAGATCGAAGCCTACGGTAAAGCCGCGGTGGTCGGCGCCGACGGCGAAATCGAACACGCCTCTGCCGTGATCCACACCCTGCGTTTCGGCAACCATTACCGCGAAGCGGTACAGGCCAAGAGCTACCTGAGCTTCACCAACAAGCGCGGCGGCCCAGGCACCTCGATCCAGATCCCGATGATGCAGAAGGACGACGAAGGCCTGCGTTCGCACTACATCACCCTTGAAATGCAGATCGAAGACGCCCCGCGTGCCGACGAAATCGTCGTGGTCCTGGGCGCTGCCGACGGCGGTCGTCTGCACCCGCGCATTGGCAACCGCTACATCGACCTGGAAGAACTGGCTGCCGAAAAAGCCAACGCTCAATAACAACAACCAAGACGGGCCGGGGCGTGGCGTGCTTACCCGCCGCGCCCGACCTTCAAGGAGCGCCCTCCATGATTCAGCCTGTCGCTGAACGTACACCGGCCGGGACTAGTTACCTGGACCAAGGCCAGGGCCAACCCGTGGTGCTGATCCACGGCGTGGGCCTGAACAAGGAAATGTGGGGCGGTCAGTTCGTTGGCCTGGCCAACGACTACCGCGTCATCGCTTACGACATGCTCGGCCACGGCCAGAGTGCGTTGCCAGCCGCCGACACCAGCCTGGAAGGCTACGCCGCCCAGCTCGTCGAGTTGCTCGACCACCTGCAGATTGCCCAGGCCACCGTAATTGGCTTCTCCATGGGCGGCCTGGTGGCCCGTGCCTTCGCCCTCAACTACCCGCACAGGCTGTCTGCCCTGGTGGTGCTCAACAGCGTGTTCAACCGCACCCCCGAGCAGAGTGCTGGCGTCATCGCCCGCGCCGCCCAGGCGGCGGAGCTCGGCCCCGACGCCAACGTCGACGCGGCCCTCGACCGCTGGTTCAGCCGTGAATACAAGGCAGCCAACCCGGCGCAGGTCGCCGCCATTCGCCAGGTGCTGGCGAGCAACGACCCGCAGGGCTACCACACTACTTATTCGCTGTTCGCCACCCAGGACATGTACCGCGCCAGCGACCTGGGCAGCATCCAGGTGCCGACGCTGATCGCCACCGGCGAACTCGACTCGGGCTCCACCCCGGCCATGACCCGCCAGCTCGCCGCCAGCATCCCTGGGGCGCACAGTGTGGTCCTCGCCGAGCAACGGCATATGATGCCGGTGGAAGCACCGCGTGAAGTCAACAAGATGCTGTTGGACTTCCTCAAGCAAGCCCGCACCCTCACCGAATCCGCCAAGGGGATTGTTGCATGACCCTCGTACGTTTCCAGATGTGCATCGACGGCCAATGGCTCGATGCCCAGAGCGGCAAGACTTTCGACAGCCTCAACCCGGCCACCGCCCAAGCCTGGGCGCAACTGCCCGATGCCGACGAAGCCGATGTGGAGCTGGCCGTGCAGGCCGCCCAGCGTGCCTTCGAAAGCCCAGCCTGGCGCAGCATCACCGCCACGGCGCGCGGCAAACTGCTGCGCCGGCTGGGCGACCTGATCACCGAAAACAAAGAGCACCTGGCCCAGCTGGAAAGCCGTGATAACGGCAAGCTGATCCGCGAAACCCGCGGCCAAGTCGGTTACCTGCCCGAGTTCTTCCACTACACCGCAGGCCTGGCCGACAAGCTCGAAGGCGGCACCCTGCCGCTGGACAAGCCAGACCTGTTCGCCTACACCGTGCACGAGCCGATTGGCGTGGTCGCCGGGATCATCCCGTGGAACAGCCCGCTGTACCTGACGGCCATCAAGCTGGCCCCGGCCCTCGCCGCCGGCAACACCATCGTGCTCAAACCGTCCGAACACGCCTCGGCGACCATCCTCGAGCTGGCTCGCCTGGCCCTTGAAGCCGGCTTCCCGCCGGGTGTGGTCAACGTGGTCACCGGCTATGGCCCTAGCACCGGCGCGGCCCTGACTCGCCACCCGCTGGTACGCAAGATCGCCTTCACCGGCGGCGCCGCCACGGCCCGCCATGTGGTGCGCAGCAGCGCCGAGAACTTCGCCAAGCTGTCGCTGGAGCTGGGCGGCAAGTCGCCGAACATCATCTTCGCCGACGCCGACCTGGACAGCGCCATCAACGGCGCCGTGGCCGGCATTTATGCCGCCTCCGGGCAAAGTTGCGTGGCCGGTTCACGCTTGCTGGTACAGGACGAGATCTTCGACGAATTCGTCAGCCGCCTGGTCGAGCGCGCCAAGCGCATCCGCATCGGCAACCCGCAGGACGACGCCAGCGAAATGGGCCCGATGGCCACCGCCCAGCAACTGGCCGTGGTCGAAGGCCTGGTCGCTGCGGCCAAGGCCGAAGGCGCCAAGCTGCACCTGGGGGGCAAGCGAGCCGAGGTCGAGGGTGACGGCTGGTTCTACGAACCCACCCTGTTCGAGTGCGACAGCAACTCGATGACCATCATGCAGGAAGAGGTGTTCGGCCCCGTTGCCGCGGTCATCCGTTTCAAGACCGAAGAAGAGGCCCTGGCCATTGCCAACGACTCGCAGTTCGGCCTGGCGGCCGGCATCTGGACCCGCGACCTGGGCCGCGCCCACCGCCTGGCCCGTGACGTACGCTCGGGCATCATCTGGGTCAACACCTACCGCGCGGTGTCGGCCATGGCACCGATCGGTGGCTTCAAGAACAGCGGCTACGGCCGTGAGAGCGGCATCGATTCGGTGCTGGCCTATACCGAGCTGAAGACCGTGTGGATCAACCTGTCCACCGCGCCGATGCCCGACCCGTTTGTGATGCGTTAAGAGGTAGCACGAGATGATCGAACCAGGCATCTACAAAGACGTGATGGGCTCCTTCCCGTCCGGCGTTACGGTGGTCACCACCCTGGACGCCGACGGCGGCATCGTCGGTATCACCGCCAGCGCGTTCAGCGCGCTGTCGATCGATCCGGCGCTGGTGCTGTTCTGCCCCAACTACGCCTCCGACACGTACCCAATCCTGCGTGACAGCAAGCAGTTCGCCATTCACCTGCTGTCTGCCGAGCAAACCGCCGAGGCGTATGCCTTTGCCGGCAAGGGCAAGGAAAAGGCCAAGGGCATCGACTGGCACCTGAGCGAGTTGGGCAACCCGTTGCTGGCCAAGGCCACGGCGATCATCGAGTGCGAACTGTGGCGCGAGTATGACGGCGGTGACCACGCGATCATCGTCGGCGCGGTGAAAAACCTGGTGTTGCCGGCAGATCCGGTCACCCCGATGGTCTACCACAAAGGCAAGCTGGGCGCCCTGCCCCCGCTGGGCTGATACCCTTGGGGCTGCCCTGCAGCCCAATCGCCGGCAAGCCGGCTCCCACAGGATCGCCACGGTCCTGTCTGCCTGTGCTGTACCTGTGGGAGCCGGCTTGCCGGCGATTGGGCCGCAAAGCGGCCCTGTTCCACCCATTTTTTAGGGGCCGCGCTACCCTCTCACCCTTGGTTGCGGCCCCTGTTTTGATTCGGAGCTGGTCAATGAGCAACGAAAAGTACGAGAAAGGCCTGCAGATCCGCACCCAAGTGCTGGGCGAAGACTACGTCAACCGCTCGATCCAGAACGCCGACGACTTCACAAAGCCCTTGCAAGAGCTGGTCACCGAGTATTGCTGGGGCCATGTCTGGGGCCGCGAAGGCTTGTCGCTCAAAGAGCGCAGCATGATAAACTTGGCCATGATTTCCGCGCTCAACCGGCCCCACGAACTCAAGCTGCACATCCGCGGCGCATTGCGTAATGGCCTGAGCCGAGAACAGATTCGCGAGATCCTGCTCCAAGTCGGCATTTATTGCGGCGTACCCGCGGCGGTGGACAGTTTCCGCCTGGCCCGCGAAGCGTTCGCCGAAGCCGATGCGGAGTCAACCCGTTAACAACGGGCTGTTCGAACCACCGTAAGGAGCAGCGCCCGGTTCGGCGTGCTCCGCGGGTTGGCGCAACAGCCTCATAAAGAGCGCACCTGATGAAACGCCAGCCACTCGACGACAGCTTCAAGGTCAACCGCAACCCCGTTACCCTGCGCGAAATCGTGCTCGACAAGCTGCGCGCCGCGATCATGAACTTCCACTTGCTGCCAGGTGACCGCCTGGTGGAGCGCGACCTTTGCGACCGCCTCGGGGTCAGCCGCACCTCTGTACGTGAAGCCCTGCGCCACCTCGAATCCGAAGGCCTGGTCGAGTTCGCCGACGCCAAAGGCCCGCGCGTGGCCATCATTACCCTGGAAGATGCCCGCGATATCTACGAGCTGCGCTGCGTGCTCGAAGGCTTGATCGTCCAGCTGTTCACCCTCAATGCCAAGGCCAAGGACATTCGCGCCCTGGAGCGCGCGCTGGAGGTCAACCGCGAAGCCCTGGAAGAAGGCGAACTGCAACAGGTGCTCGACTCGGTGCAAGGCTTTTACGATGTGCTGCTGGAAGGCTCCGGCAACCAGGTTGCCGCTCAACAGCTGCGCCAATTGCAGGCCCGCATCAGCTACCTGCGCGCCACCTCGGTGTCGCAGGAAAACCGCCGCGGTGCCAGCAACCGGGAGATGGAAAAGATCGTCGAGGCGATCAAGGGCGGTGACCCACTGGTCGCCCACCAAGCCTCGGTCGATCACGTCCGCGCCGCCGCCAAGGTGGCCCTGGACTACCTGCGCCAGAAGCAGGATGACAACACCAAGGTGCGCGACATGGTCGAGCCCCTGGCCCTCAAAGAGCCACGTATAGAACCCCGCATAGGCCGCTGACCATGCCCAACGCCCCGCGCTACTGCCCGCACTGCACCACGGAACTGGCCCGGGGCGTTCCCACAGGCGACACCCACGAACGCCTGCATTGCACCGGCTGCGGCTACATCCACTACATCAACCCGAAAATCATCGCCGGCTGCATCATCGAGCGCGATGGCAGGTACTTGCTGTGCCAGCGGGCTATTCCACCCCGCCCTGGCACCTGGACCTTGCCCGCCGGGTTCATGGAAGCGGGCGAGACCACCGAGCAGGCGGCGTTGCGCGAGGTGTGGGAAGAAAGCGGCGTGCACGCCGAAATCGTCTCGCCCTACTCGATTTTCAGCGTGGCCAAGATCAGCGAGGTGTACATCATCTTCCGCGCCATCGCCACGCAGGAGACCGGCCAGTTCGGCCCGGAGACACTGGCCTACAAGTTCTTCGAGCCGGACGAAATCCCCTGGGAAGAGATCTACTACCCGGCCATCCGGCAGATTCTCGAGCGGTATATCCTGGAGCGCCAGGCCGGGGTGTACGGCATCTACATGGGCAATGACGATACCGGCAAGGTGCATTTCATTCGCTGAGCCTGCACGATTCGGTAGGAGCAGCCTTGTGCTGCGAAGGGGCCGGGGATAACAGCGGAGATCTTCGCTGCTTTCGCTGGCCTCTTCGCAGCACAAGGCTGCTCCTACACGCGAAGAGGCCCGCACAGACGACATAAAGCCCTCGCCAATTCGCTATTCTCGGTGCACCCTTATCCTCCCAGCTATGAAGGATCGGCAGCACACATGGCGAAATGGCTAGACGGCGGCGGGCTGATGGCCGAACGCATCCGCCAGCACGATTGGACCCACAGCCCACTGGGCCCGCTCGAGGCCTGGCCGAGCGCGCTCAAGACCTCGGTGGCCTTGTGCCTGGCCTCGCGCTTTCCGCAAGCCGTGCTGTGGGGCCGCGAGCTGATCACTTTGTACAACGATGCCTTCATCCCTATCCTCGGTAGCAAACCTTTAGCCCTAGGCCGGCCGTTCAGTGAAGTGTGGCAGGAGGCCTGGGGCGAAATCAGCGCCATGGCCGAACACGCCATGGCCGGTGAGGCGATCTACATCGAAGACTTTCCCTTGGTCATCGACCGCAACGGTGCCCCCGAACGCGCCTACTTCACCTTCTGCTACAGCCCGATCCGCGGCGAAGACGGCACTGTGCTGGGCATGCTCGACACGGTGACCGAAACCACCACCAGCGTGGTCAACAGCCAGCGCCTGAGCTTTCTCGACGGCCTGGGGCGCGAAGTGGCCAATGCCACCGACCCCGAGCGGATCATGGCCATCACCACCCGCATGCTGGTGGAACACCTGCATCTGTCCAGCTGCGCCTACGCGGTGATGGACCCCGACCAGGACGGCTTCAACATCTGCGGCGACACCGTCGCCCCCGGCTCGCCGCGCCTAATCGGCCAATACCGCCTGGCCGACTTCGGTCGCCTGGCTGTCAGCCGACTGCGCGCAGGCGAACCGCTGGTGATCAATGACAACCTCAACGAACTGGCCGCCGAGGAAGCCGCGACGTTCCAGGCCATCGGCATCACCGCGACCATCTGCATGCCGCTGATCAAGGACGGTCGCCTGACCGCCCTGATGGCTATTCACGACAAGGCGCCCCGGGTATGGACGGGCTATGAACTGCGCCTGATCCGCGAAGTCACCGAACGCTGCTGGTCGCATATCCAACGGGTCCAGGCCCACGCCGAAGTGCGTGAAGCCTTGGCCGCGCTGGAGGCGCTCAACGCCTCCCTGGAGCACCGCGTCGAAGAGCGCACCGCCCAGCTGCTGCACACCGAAGCCGTGCTGCGCCAGGCACAGAAGCTCGAGGCCATCGGCCAGTTAACTGGCGGTGTGGCACACGACTTCAACAACCTGCTGACCATCATCCGCTCGTCATTGCACTTCTTGCAGCGTCCCAACTTGGATGAAGCACGCCGCGAGCGCTACCTCAAGACCATTGCCGACACCGTCGAACGCGGCGCCAAGTTGACCGGCCAACTGCTCGCTTTCGCCCGTCGGCAGGCCTTGAGCCCACAAGTGTTCGAGGCCGGGCCGCGGCTGCAGGCCATGGCCGATATGCTCGATACCGCTACCGGTGCACGGGTTCAGGTGGAAATCGAACTGCCAGAGGCGCCTTGCCATATCCGCGCCGACCTCAGCCAACTCGAGACCGCGATCATCAACCTGATGCTCAACGGCCGCGACGCCATGGCCGGGGAAGGCACCTTGCGCCTGCGCCTTCAGGCCAACCAACGCCTGCCCGGCCTGCGTGGGCAGGCCGCGCAAGCCGGGCCCTTTGCCGCCATCTCGGTAGTGGACAGCGGTGTCGGCATCGCCAGCGAGCTGCTCGATCGCATCTTCGACCCGTTCTTCACCACCAAAGCGCCCGGTGAAGGCACCGGGCTTGGCCTGTCCCAGGTGTTCGGCTTTGCCAAGCAGTCCGAAGGCGATGTGGAGGTGATCAGCGTCGAAGGCCAGGGCACGACGTTTACCCTGTACCTGCCGCAACAAGCGCCCTCTGCCGGCCCTGAGGCTTCTGAATAGCGGCTACCGTTGCGCGGCCAACAACCGCGCCACACTCTGCGCCAGCTCAGCACGCCGGTACGGCTTGCGCAGCACTTCGAAGCCTTTGAGTTCGCGCGGTGTCAGGTTGGCGTAGCCGGTAATGATCAACACCGGCAGGTTGGCCTGGCGCTGGCGCATCTGCTGGGCGAAGCGCACGCCGGTCATCTCGGCCATCACATGGTCGGTCACCAGCACATCCGGCACTAGCCCCCGCTCTACCAGCTGCAAGGCCGCCGCCGCACTGTCGGCCTCGATCACTTCGTAGCCGAGGTCGCGCAGTTGCAGCGCTGTGGCATGGCGAACGATCGCTTCGTCATCGACCAACAGCACGTGGTTCTTCCGGCCGGCCAATGGCGCTTCGGCTGTATCGCTGTCGCGGCAGCTTGCCGCCACATCGCTGGTCGGCAGCCACAAGGTCGCCTCGGTGCCCTCACCTGGCCACGAACGAAGGGTAAAGCCACCGCCCGACTGCACGGCCAAGCCCTGCACCATCGGCAGGCCTAGGCCGGTGCCTTTGCCCACCGCCTTGGTCGAGTAGAAGGGCTCGAAGCAGCGGCGCAGTTGTTCAGCGTCCATCCCACAGCCACTGTCACGTACCTGTAGCCAGGCCAGCCGCGCCGCGGCCACACCTTCCGGCCTCGGCGGGCCGTTTACATCGATACCGGCGACGATACTCAGCTCACCGCCTTCAGGCATGGCGTCACGGCCGTTGACCACCAGGTTGAGCAAGGCCAGCTCCAGTTGATGAGGGTCGGCCACCACGGCCGGTAGCGCCGGGTCGACCTGCACGTGCACGGTAATGGTCGGCCCCAGCGAACGGGCGATCAGCTCACGCATGTCTTCCACCAGCGCCGCCAGAGACACGGCTTGGGGTTTGAGGGTTTGCCGGCGGGCGAAACTGAGCAGCCGACCGACCAGGTTGCGCGCCCGCTCGGCAGCCTGCAGGCCGCCGTCGATCAGCCTGGGGGCACGCTCGGACTGTGGGTTGCGGCGCATCAATTCGAACGAGGCAATGATCGGCGTGAGCATGTTGTTGAGGTCATGGGCGATGCCACCGGTCAATTGCCCGATCATTTCCATCTTGTGCGCTTCGTGCAGCTGCAGCATCGCAGATTCGCGCTGAGCCAGGGCCGACGCCACGCGCTCCTCCAGGCTTTCGTTGAGCAGGTGCAGCGCCCGCTCGGCCCTGGCATGGGTAATCGCCGCCCAGGCTTGCTTGGCGCTCTCTTCCACCAGCTGGCATTCGTCTTCAGGGCACAGGTGCGGGGTATGGAAATGCACACTGAGGGTGGTCTCCAGCCGGCCAGCGCGCAGGACCGGCACATGCAGGCTGTAAGGCTGCTGCACCACCTGCCCCGCTGCCAGTTGCTCGCGCAACGAAGCACCGAAGCTCGCGTAGGCATGCTGGCCGACGAATGAGGGCAAGGCCTCGGACCAGTCATGTGCTACCTGGAAGTTGCTGCCGTCGCCTTGGTCTTCACCAAAGTAGACCCGTGCCGCGCCGAGTCGCCGTGCCAGCCGACTTACCGCGAACGCTTCGATCCGCTCTGCATCACCCAGCGCGGGTAAAGCACGGCCCAGCTCCAGCAAAAAGGCCTGGCGCTGCTGGAAGCGTACGCGCTCGGTAGTCTCAGTCACCAGGCACAGCACGCCACCGACGCTGCCGTCAGCCTCGCGCACAGCGGAATAGGACACATCAAAATAGGCCGTTTCCCCCACGCCGTGGCGCTCGATGTAGAAAGGGCGATCCTTGGCCGAGAAGGTCTGGCCGCTCTCGCGCACACCGCGCAGCAACGGCTCCAGGTCGTCCCACAGCTCACTCCAGTTTTCCTGGGCCGGCCGCCCCAATGCCTGCGGGTGCTTGGTGCCAATGCTCGGTGCATAGGCATCGTTGTACAGCGCCACGTAGGCCGGCCCCCAGAACAGCACGCATTGCGCTTGCGCTGGCAGCAGCGTGCCCATGACCGTCTGCAGGTGCGGCGACCAGGTGTGGGGGGGACCCACTGGCGAGCCGCGCCAGTCCATCGACTGGAGCAGGCTGCCGACGCTACCGCCGTTGAGCAGAAAGCCCAACGGTGGATTGCCCGCGTCGGTGGGGGGTTGTTGAAGCGATCTCATGTCAGGGAAGTCCCGGGCACATTGCCATCCATCTGATGGATAGGAGGCCTGCAAGTACCCGTTCGTTCCCTTGCTCTCAGACGTTTTTCAACGGCGCCCTTCAGCCAGCATGCGCAAGGCCAACCCGGCCAGCACAGTGCCCATCAACCAGCGCTGAACGCGCTGCCACAGGGGCCGCCCGCCTAAGAACACGGCGATGGAGCCGGCCATCACCGCGATCAAGGCATTGACCGAAACGCTGATGGCGATTTGCGTAGACCCGAGCACCAGCGACTGCACCAACACGCTGCCGTGACCGGGCTCGATGAACTGCGGCATCAACGACAGGTACATGACGGCGATCTTCGGGTTCAGCAGGCTGGTGGCAAAGCCCATGGTGAACAGCCGCCGCGGGCTGTCCGCTGGCAGGTCGCGGACCTGGAATGGCGAGTTGCCGCCAGGCCGAAGCGCCTGCCAGGCCAGGTACAACAGGTACAGTGCGCCACCGATGCGCAGCACGTCGTAGGCAAACGGCACGGCCATGACCAGCGCGCTGATGCCCAGCGCAGCGCAGAGCATGTAGATGACGAAGCCCAAGGCCACACCACCGAGGGAAATCAACCCCGCATTGCGGCCCTGGCAGATCGACCGGGAAATCAGGTAGATCATGTTCGGGCCGGGCGTCAGCACCATGCCCAGGCAGATCAATGCGAAGGTCAGCAGTTGGGCGGTATCGGGCATGGGGCACGTCCTGGTTGTGCGAAATGTAGCGGCGAGTGTATCCGAGCGGCGTCAACGCCGGTAGCGTCAGCCCAACTGCCCGGCAATCAGCCCCAGGGCCACGGCGATCATCGCCACGCCCGACACCCGCCCGACCATCTTCGCCGCCCCTGGCCGGGTGCTCAAGATGGCCTTGGCGCCGTACCCCACCAGCGAATAAATCACCAGCGAGCTGCACAGGTGCACCAGCCCCAGCAGCAGGATCTGCACCGGCACCGGCCAGCTTGACTGCGGGTCGGTGAATTGCGGCAACAAGGCCAGAAACAGCAGGAATACCTTCGGGTTAAGCCCACTGACGCAAAAGCCTTTAAAGGCCCAGCGCGAGCCGGACTCCCCCACCCCGTCCTGCCCCGCTTCCGGCACGCCGGGGCTCAACAACAGGTTGCCGCCCAGCCACAACAAATAGGTGCAGCCTGCCAGGGTCAGCAACGTCAACGCCAACGGGTGCCCCGCCAACAAGCTGCCCACGCCGGCCGCCACCACCAACGTCGCAAGGAAGTGGCCCGACAACATGCCCGCCACCGCAGGCATCACCCAGCGGCCACGCATACCCGCCGAGATGGCGTAGGCCCAGTCTGCACCAGGGGTAATCACGAACAGCAACGACACGGCCCAGAACGCCGTCAGCACACTGATTGCCACTTGAATCTTCCTTATGTCTTGGCTTGGTATGCAGAAAGATTACGGATTCCTTCGGGGCATTTTCTTTCGTATATTCCCCGTCATCGCACATATGCTGGAAGATTCTTCTCCATGGACAGAACTGATCGCAAAATCCTTGCCGAGCTGCAAAAAGATGGTCGCTTGTCGGTGACCGAATTGGCGGATCGCGTGGGCCTGAGCCTATCGCCCTGCCATCGCCGGCTGAAGGCGCTGGAGGAATCGGGCGCCATCCTGGGCTACCACGCGCGCCTGGCGCCGGCTGCACTGGGGCTGAACTTCGCCGCGCTGGTGTTCGTCACCCTGCGCGAGGTGACGCGCCAGCCGGTGGCGGACTTCGAGGCAGCGTTGGCCGAAATCCCCCAGATCGTCGAGGCGCAGCGGCTGTTCGGCGACCCGGACTACCTGCTGCACGTGGTGGCGAAGGACCTGCCAGCGTTTCAGAAGCTGTATGACGAACACCTGACCAGCATTCCCAACGTGAAGCGGTTGAGTTCGACGTTGGTGATGAAGGAAGTGATCCAGGACCGGCTGTTGCCCATGTAGCTGTGCAGGCCTGCTCTGGCCTCTTCGCGGGCAAGCCCGCTCCCACAGGACCCCACCGATCTTGAGCACGTGGTCCTCCTGTGGGAGCGGGCTTGCCCGCGAAAGGGCCGGCACAGGCGGACTATTTATCTGCACTGAAAACGCGCACCTCGCACCAGCCCGGTTCCCGGCCCATTCACCCGGAGGGCGCCAACCCCCCAGGCCCAGGCCTTCCAGCCGTATGGCCCGCTCCTTGCTACCACTCGTCCCTTAACCTTTTGTCAGCCTTAGGTTTTTTAAGGTTTATGGGCACATATTTACTAATTTCTCGTTATCCCCGCACCCCCCATCATCCCTCCAACAAGAACGCGTCGCCCTTCGCCGGCACGCACCCGGGCAGTACCCCATGCCCTACCTTGCCTTGGAGTCAGTCATGACCAGTGCAGCCAACTCGGCACCCCTCATAGAAAAACACACGATCGGCTACGTGCCCCCGCAAGACCGCCATGGAAAGGTAAGGGATTTGTTCACACTGTGGTTCGGGGGCAATATCGCGCCCCTGCCCATCGTCACCGGCGCGCTGGGCGTGCAGCTGTTTCACCTGAACCTGGTGTGGGGCATCGTCGCCATCCTGGTCGGCCACTTGGTCGGCGGGGTGCTGATGGCGCTGCACTCGGCCCAAGGCCCGCAGATGGGCATCCCGCAGATGATCCAGAGCCGCGCCCAGTTCGGCACACTTGGCGCGCTGCTGGTGGTGGTGATCGCCGGGGTCATGTACATCGGGTTTTTCGCCTCCAACATCGTCCTTGCGGGCAAGTCGCTGCATGGCGTGGTCGAAGCCGTGCCGGTACCGGTGGGTATCGTCATTGGCGCACTGGGGTCAGGCATCATCGGCATCATCGGTTACCGCTTCATCCATGTGCTCAACCGCATCGGCACCTGGGTGCTGGGCATCGGTATCGTGGTCGGCTTCGGCTATATCTTCACCCACGTGCAAAGTGACGACTTCCTCACCCGCGGCGGTTTCAACCTGGCCGGCTGGCTGGCCACGGTGTCGCTGGCAGCGTTGTGGCAGATCGCCTTTGCCCCGTATGTGTCGGACTATTCGCGCTACCTGCCGGCCGACGTCAAGGTCAGTTCGACCTTCTGGACCACTTACCTGGGCTCTGTGCTGGGCTCGAGCCTGTCGTTCATCTTCGGCGCGGTCGCGGTGCTGGCAATCCCGGCGGGCATGGACACCATGGACGCGGTGAAACTCGCCACCGGCACCCTGGGCCCGATCATGCTGGTGCTGTTCCTGCTCAGCGTGATCAGCCATAACGCCCTCAACCTGTATGGCGCGGTGCTGTCGATCATTACCCTGATCCAGACCTTCGCCTACCGCTGGATCCCCACCGCCAAAAGCCGTGCGGTGCTGTCGCTGATCGTGCTGGCGGCTTGCAGTGTGGTGGCCGTGTGCGCATCGAAGGACTTCATCGGCCACTTCGTCGACATGGTGCTGGTGCTGCTGGTGGTGCTGGTGCCATGGACGGCGATCAACCTGATCGACTTCTATGCCATTCACAAGGGTGACTACGACATCCAGTCGATCTTCAAGGTTGATGGCGGTATCTACGGGCGTTACAACCCGCAGGCGCTGGTGGCCTACGCCGTGGGCATCGTGGTGCAGATCCCGTTCATGAACACACCGCTGTATGTCGGGCCAGTTTCCGAGCACATCAACGGGGCAGACCTGTCGTGGCTGGTGGGGCTGGCGATTACCTCGCCGTTGTACTGGTGGTTGGCTTCGCGTGACAGCGCTTACCGTCGTCGGCAGATGAGTGCCAAGTTGGCCATGGGGCACTGATTCAGCCTGTACCGGCCTCTTCGCGGGCTTGCCCGCGAAGAGGCCGGTACAGACACCTTGTAGTCAGAGGTTATAAGCCCGCTCATTGTGCTCCGCCAGGTCCAGCCCCTGCTCTTCCTCCTCCCGGCTGGCCCGCAGCCCGACAGTCAGCTTGATGGCGCCCAGAATCGCCCAGCTCACCACAAAGCAATAACCAAAGGTAAAGGCCACGCCTTTCAGTTGCACCAGTGCTTGCCCAAGGGGCGTAATGCCTTCCACATAACCGCCCAACGACGGCGCGGCAAACACCCCGGTCAATAGCGCGCCAACCATCCCGCCCACGCCATGCAGGCCGAACACGTCGAGGCTGTCGTCATACCCCAATGCCTGCTTCAGCCGGGTCACTGCGAAGAAGCAGATAGCCCCCGTCAGCAAGCCGATCACCAGCGCCCCCAACGGCCCGACAAAGGCGCACGCCGGCGTGATGCCAACCAACCCGGCCAACGCACCTGAGGCCGCCCCCAGTGCAGTGGGCCGCCCATGCATGAGCTTTTCGGTAATCAGCCAACCGACAATCCCTGCGCAGGCAGCCACCATGGTCGCCAGCATCACCACCCCTGCCCCTTGGTTGGCGGCAAGCCCCGAGCCCACGTTGAACCCAAACCAGCCCACCCACAGCAAACCGGCACCTACCAGGGTGAAGCCGAGGTTGTGCGGCGGCATGGCCACCTGTGGGTAGCCCTTGCGCTTGCCTAGCATCAACGCTGCAGCCAGCGCCGCCACACCGGAGTTGATGTGCACTGCGGTGCCGCCGGCAAAGTCCAGCACACCCCAGTTGACCATCAATGCCCCTGGCCCGCCCCAGACCATATGGGCAATCGGTGCGTACACCAGGACGAACCAGGCGCCCATGAACAACAACGAGGCACTGAATTTCATGCGTTCGGCAAAGCCGCCGGCAATCAGCGCAGGCGTGATGATCGCGAAGGTCAGCTGAAATACCGCGAAGACACCTTCCGGGATGGTCCCTACCAGGCTGTCATGGCCGATGTTCAGCATCAGCGCCTTGTCCAGGCCGCCGATAAAACTGTTGAAGGTCAGTTGGCCTTCAACCATACCGCGGGTATCCACCACCAGGCTGTAGCCGAACAGTACCCAGAGGATGCCGATGAGCCCGGCCACGGCGAACAGCTGGGTGAACACCGAGAGAAAGTTCTTGGCCCGCACCATGCCGCCGTAGAACAGCGCGAGGCCCGGGATGCACATCATCAGCACGAACATCGCCGCGCAGATCATCCAGGCGGTATTGCCGGTGTCCAGGGTGGGCTCGGCGGCGTGAGCCAACGGCGTCAATGCCAACAGCACAACAGCAAGGGCAAGCTTCATGGAGTCACTCCTGTGCGAATGGGGATGCAGCGGGGGCTGCTTCGCAGCCCTTTCGCGACACAAGGCCGCTCCTACAACGGACCGCGATCATCTGTAGGAGCGGCCTTGTGTCGCGAAAGGGCCGCAAAGCGGCCCCAGAAGGTTGAATCAGTACTGAGCCTGGCCTGGTACCCAGGCAGTACCGGCCAGCGGTACCCGGGCCATGGCGGCTGCTTCCACGGTCAGCGCCACCAGGTCCTCAGGGTCAAGGTTGTGCAGGTGCGACTTGCCGCAGGCACGGGCCATGGTCTGCGCCTCCAGCACCAGCACGCGCAGGTAGTTGGCCAGGCGCCTGCCGGCCTCTTCCGGGTTCAGGCGCTTGGCCAGTTCCGGATCCTGGGTGGTGATACCGGCCGGGTCGCGGCCGTTCTGCCAGTCATCGTAGAAACCGGCGGCCGAGCCAAGTGCCTTCAACTGCGCATCCAGGCGCGGGTGGTTGTCGCCCAGGGCGATCAGCGCGGCGGTGCCGATGGCCACTGCGTCAGCGCCCAGGGCCATGGCCTTGGCCACATCGGCGCCGTTGCGGATGCCACCCGAGACAATCAACTGCACCTTGCGGTGCATGCCCATCTCTTGCAGTGCCTGCACCGCCTGCGGGATGGCCGGCAGGATCGGAATACCGACGTGCTCGATGAACACTTCCTGGGTCGCGGCAGTACCGCCCTGCATGCCATCGAGCACGATCACGTCAGCGCCGGCCTTCACCGCCAGCTTGACGTCGTAGTACGGGCGGCTGGCACCGATTTTCACGTAGATGGGTTTTTCCCAATCGGTGATCTCGCGCAGCTCGGCAATCTTGATCGCCAGGTCATCCGGGCCGGTCCAGTCCGGGTGGCGGCAGGCACTGCGCTGGTCGACACCGATCGGCAAGGTGCGCATGCCGGCCACGCGCTCGGTCACTTTCATGCCCAGCAGCATGCCGCCACCGCCCGGCTTGGCGCCCTGGCCAAGGACGATCTCGATGGCGTCGGCCTTGCGCAGGTCGTCCGGGTTCATGCCGTAGCGCGACGGCAGGTACTGGTACACCAGGTGCTGCGACTGGCCCCGTTCTTCCGGGGTCATGCCGCCGTCACCGGTGGTGGTGCTGGTGCCGGCGATGGTCGCACCACGGCCCAGCGCTTCCTTGGCGTTGGCCGACAACGCGCCGAAGCTCATGCCGGCGATGGTCACCGGGATCTTCAGGTGGATCGGTTTCTTGGCAAAGCGGGTGCCCAGCACCACGTCGGTGCCGCATTTTTCGCGGTAGCCTTCCAGCGGGTAGCGCGACACGCTGGCGCCGAGCAGCAGCAGGTCATCGAAGTGCGGCACGCGGCGCTTGGTGCCACCGCCGCGAATGTCATAGATGCCGGTTTCGGCGGCACGCTGGATTTCCTGGATGGTCAGGCGATCGAAGGTGGCCGACTCACGCAGTACCGGGGGGAATTGCTCGCTCATGGGGTTGCTCCTGGATCAGTACGCGGAGGCGTTGTCGACTTTGAAGTTGTACAGCTGACGGGCCGAGCCATACCGTTTGAAATCGGCGGCTTTATGGTCGAGGCCCGCGTCGTTCAGCAGCGTTTGAAGCTCTTGCAGGTGCTCGGCGCGCATCTCTTTCTCGATACAGTCCGAACCCAGCGACTGGACCGTGCCCTTGACGTAGATGCGCACCTCGTACAGCGAGTCTCCCAGCGCATCGCCGGCGTCGCCGCACACCACCAAACGCCCGGCCTGGCCCATGAAGCAGCTCATGTGGCCAATGCTGCCGCCGACCACGATGTCGACGCCCTTCATGGAAATACCGCAACGGGCACCGGCGTCGCCCTCGATCACCAGCAACCCACCGTGGGCGGTTGCACCGGCGGCCTGAGAGGCACTGCCCTTGACCCGCACCGAGCCGGACATCATGTTTTCCGCCACCCCCACGCCCACATTGCCGTGCACCGTAATGTTGGCTTTCTGGTTCATGCCGGCGCAGTAGTAGCCGGCATGGCCATCGATCTCTACCGAAACGTCTTCGTTGATGCCGACAGCCAGGTTGTGTTTGCCGTCGGGGCGCGTCACGCGCCACTCACGGTCTTGCACCTCACCGTGCAGGGATTGGTTAAGGACACGCACCGAAGTGCTGGAAAGGTCGATCGTCTTCATAAGATTCTCCAGAGGTTCGGTGGCAGGTCAGGCGCTTTCGCGCTCCCAGACGTACAGGGTGGCCGGCGCCGGCTCCCAGACCTTGGCGTTTTCAATACCGGGTAGGCTGGCCAGGGCCTGGTATTCGGAGGCCATGGCCACGTAGTCGTCGGTTTCGGCCAGCACCGCTGGCTTGCAGGCGATCGGGTCGCGAATCACGGCAAAACCGTTGCGGGTGCCAATGGCAAAGGTGAAGAACCCGTCCAGGTCTTGCAGAGCCCCGTCCAAAGCCTTGGCCAAGGTATCGCCCTGCTGCAGGCGCCAGGTCAGGTAGCCGGCAGCCACTTCGGTGTCGTTGTCGGTCTCGAAGCTAATGCCTTCACGCTTGAGTTCCTGGCGCAGGCGGAAGTGGTTGGACAGCGAGCCGTTGTGCACCAGGCACAGGTCGGCGCCCGTGGAGAACGGGTGGCTGCCCTCCAGGGTCACCGCGCTTTCGGTGGCCATGCGGGTGTGACCGATGATGTGGCTGCCCTTCATGCCGGCCAGGCCGAAGCGGCTGGAAATCTCAGCCGGCAGGCCCATGCCCTTAAGGATTTCGATGCTCTGCCCGGCGCTCATGATGCGCACTTCAGGGGCCAGCTCGGCCAATGCAGCACGGGCGGCAGCTTCTGTGGTGTGCACCTTGAGCACGGCGGCGCTGGCGTTCTGAAACCAGTCCAGCGAACAGCCCAGGCGCCCTTCCAGTTGCCCCATCAAGCTGGCCCACAAATAGCCCCCATCAAGGGCCTGCAACGTCAGTTTCACCCAGCCGTCCGCCACTTCATCGCCGTAGATGGCAAAGCCGGCGCTGTCAGGGCCACGGTCGGTCATGGCGTGCAGCATGGGTTCGAAGAGCTTGCCGAGCTGGGCTTCCAGCTCAGGCTTCTTCAGGTACAGACCTACGATTCCACACATGGTGATGCTCCTTACTAGGCAGTGGGCGACCGCTGTTTTGAGGGCCGCCCAAGGGATGGGGGCGGTCAGAAAAACTCGGTGTAACGCTGGATTTCCCAGTCGGAAACGTGGCGGCAGTACTCCACCCACTCCATGCGCTTGAGCTTGATGAACTCGTCGACGATCTCTGCGCCGAGCACCTCGCGGAACAGGTGGTCGGCCTCGAGCGCGTCGGCGGCTTCCTTGAGCGATTGCGGCAGGGTCTTGATACCGCGTGCAGCGATTTCTTCGAGGCTCAGGGTGTAGAGGTTCTCGTTGCACATCTCGCCTGGGTCGAGCTGGCGGTCGATACCATCCAGGCCAGCCGCGATGATCGCGGCAGTGACCAGGTACGGGTTGCAGCCCGCATCCGGCAAGCGGAACTCAAGGCGCCCGTAGGGGATGCGGACCATTGCCGAGCGGTTGTTGGCGCCCCAGGCAACGAAGGCTGGGGCCCAGGTCGAGCCGGACAACGAGCGGCCAACCACCAAGCGTTTGTAGGAGTTGACGGTTGGCGCCGCGAAGGCACACAGCGCCGGGCCGTGGGCCATCAGGCCAGCGGCGAAGTGGTACGCCAGCTTCGACAGGCCCATGCCGCTGCTGTCGCTGGCGTCATGGAACAGATTCTTGTTGGTGCTGCTGGCCAGCGACAGGTGAAAGTGCATGCCATTACCCGCGCGCTTGGGGTCGGGCTTGGGCATGAACGAGCAGATCATCCCCAGGTCGTTGGCGATTTCGCCGGCCGCCATGCGGAAGAACGTGAAGCGGTCGGCCGACTCCATGGCGTCGCTGTAGGTGTAGTTGATCTCGAACTGGCCGTTGGCGTCTTCGTGGTCGATCTGGTAGATGTCGAAGCCCACGGGCTGCAAGGCTTCGGTCAGGCGCTCCAGAAACAACCGCGAACGCGACAGGCCCTTGTAGTCGTAGCACGGCTTGTCGAGGTTGTCCGAGGCATCCACCAATTGCAGCTTGCCGCCTTCGTCACGGCGAAACAGGCTGAACTCGGGCTCCAGCCCGGTGTTCAGCGTCCAACCCTTGTCGGCCAAGCGCTGCACCTGTTGCTGCAACACGTAACGGCTGTCATAAGGCCAGGGCTGGCCGTTGACATGGCCGACGCACACCACCCGGCCATAGCCGGGCTGCCAGGGGACCGGGATCAACGTGGCCAGGTCGCCCCGGGCCATGAAGTCCGGGCCGTGTGGCTCCATGCCCATGCCGCAGATGGCGAACCCGGCAAAACCGGCGCCCTCCTCGGCCACCATCTTGAGGCCCGAGACCGGCACCGATTTGGTCTTTGCCGAGCCATGGATGTCGACAAACTGCGCCAGCACATACTTGATGCCGTGCTGATCGAGGGTGCGCTGGGTTTCTGCTGGCAACATGGGTTGAACACTCCTGGGTAAGGGGTCGCTTGTAATTCCGCATGGGAAACTTACTTTCATCACAGGAATGCAAAGCGCTTGCCAGGTTTACCTCCACCGGCCTTTTCGCGGCGGTTCGGCGTGAAGAGGCCAGCCGCCATTACCCAGGAAATTCCGTTGTAGATATGGGAAACTTGTTTTCACCTGAGGAAAACGACTGCCACCGCAGCAGCATTTCGCACTTTCTCAGTGCGATATATTTATTCTTGAACTGAAACCGTGCAGGACATTAGATGCCGACCGAAACCCAACCGCGCCTTCGCCTGGAGCAGTACCTGGGCTTGCAGATCAAGCGCCAGCGCCAGGCCCAGTCCCTCAAACTCGCCGATGTGGCGCGCATCGCCGGTATCAGCCAAGGGATGCTTAGCAAAATCGAGAACGCCCAGGTGTCCACCAGCCTCGATACCCTCAGCCGCCTGTGCGATGTGCTGGGTATGCCGATGGCCAAGCTGTTCAGCCAGTACGACCAACCTGACGGCAATGCACTGCTGGTGAAGGCCGGTGAAGGGCTGGAGGTGGTGCGCCGGGGCACAGAAAAGGGCCACACCTATCATTTGCTCAATCACGCCAGGGGCCCGAAGAAGCACTTCGAGGCCTACATGGTGAGCATGGATGACGCCAGCGAAGAGTTCCCGACCTTCGCCCACCCAGGCACGGAGTTCCTGCATTTGCTGGAGGGTGAACTGGTGTACCGCCACGGCAACCAGCTCTATCACATGCACGCGGGTGACAGCCTGACCTTCGATGGCGAAACCCCGCACGGGCCGGAGCAGCTCGTGCAGGTGCCCATCCGCCTGCTGTCGATCATGAACTACGGCGAAGAGTAAGGCGGCGCGGCGCGACAACGATCAATGTCGCGATCAGACAACCAGACGTCGCCCGCGACCGGCCCCGCAACCCTGTATACAAAAATAATACACACATCTGCCAGCCCCGCGCCGTGGGCTGGCAGACGCGGTAATTGCGAGTTAACAGCCTCGCTTCACAATTCCAACGCTGTGGCGCCTTTTTGCACCGGGCAATTCGTCCGGGCTCATAACGATAAAACTCCCAGTTTTGAAAACCCGCGACGCGTCGGCCGGGAGTGCTTGCGCGCGCACATTGTGAAGCATTTGACTGCCATGATCGCTACCTCCCTCCCCGTAGCCGGTGCCTCCACCGGCCACCGCAACGCGCTGCTCGTTGCCCACATCGCCGCCGTCCTGTTCGGCCTGACCGGCATCCTGGGCCACTTGATCGAAGCCGACGCCAGCATTATCACCTTCGGCCGCGCCACCTTTGCCTTCATTGCCCTGGGCTTCGTCGCCGGGCTCAAGGGCACCCGGCTGCTCGACGCCCTGACCTTGCGCAACCTGCCAATCCTCGGCCTGACCGGCGCGCTGCTGGCTGCCCACTGGGTGACCTTCTTCTTTGCCGTCAAGGTCGGTGGGGTGGCCGTGGCGACCCTGGGCTTTGCCAGCTTCCCCGCCTTTATCGCCATGATCGAGCGCGGTGTGTTCGGCCAACGCATTGGCGCCACCCAAGGTTTGTTATTGCTGATGGTGACGGCAGGCCTGGTGCTGGTCGTGCCCACCTTCGACCTGCTCGACAAAGGCACTGTCGGCCTGCTGTGGGGATTGGGGTCTGGCCTTGCCTTCGCCTTGCTGACGGTCGCCAACCGCCGCCGCGCATCGAGCATGAACGCGATGCAAGTGGCGTTCTGGCAGAACGTGGTCGTGGCCGCGCTGGTGGCACCGTTCGCCTTCACTCACTTGGGCAGCACCAGCCTAGGCGGCCATGACTGGCTCAACTTGGCGCTGCTGGGCGTGTTCTGCACCGGGCTGTCGCAGTTCCTGTTCGTCAAGAGCCTGGAAGGCCTTGAAGCGCGTACCGCCGGCATGATCATCGCGCTGGAGCCGGTATATGCGATTCTTGGGGCGTGGTGGTTGTTTGGCGAGCAGCCGAGTGTGCGCATGGCGGCGGGGGCGGCGTTGATCGTGTTGGCGACGCTGCTGGCTGCGGCACGCAAGGCGCCGGCGGAACACGGTGATACCAGCCGCTGCGCGCATTGATGCTAGCGTGTTGCCTGCATGCATCGAATGGCGCATGCACAATACCTGTGGAATTTGCCCGCGAAGCAGCCGACGCAGTGGATTGCACCGGCTTCCTCAAGCATCCCAGCGCCACATTCAAGAAATTCAGGACGGAAATCTTCGCCAACAGATACGATGGAAGGCCGCTTCGATCTCTTCCAAGCTCTCCGCTCACTCTTCCGGAAATAGAGAACTGTATGGCGGGGGGGCATCTGAGTGACGTCGAATACTCTGATTATCATCCGCAATGACAGGAGAATTACTTGAAAATTGAGCATTAAGAACGCGCATATTCTCGTAATATCTTCCGTATATTGCCGGGTCACCAGGCTCACCAATTGATACACCCGTCAGCCAATCCCAAACCTTCCCCAGCGAGCTTCTTTCTGGCAAACCATATTTAGACTTCCCCATCCACCCGCTTCCAGCATCGACACGATATTTTCCGTCCAGCACTGGCGCGAAAGGATTTACACCGGAATAATAAATATTATTATTTACATCACTAAAACCCACATAATAGGTATTGCGATCTTTGACACTGTAGAACTCAGCAGCATATTGTTCACTCCTGGGAAAATTATTCTTCATGATTTGTTCATGAACATGTTTGAGCATTCGCCTCATGCTCCCCGGCAGACCTATATCCGCCATTACTTGACTGGTACCCGTTGGCACTTTTCGATGAAAATTCCAAATGGATGATCGACCTGAAGGGTCTGCTCGATTTACAGGATCACCGACACAATAAACGTATGCATTCAGTCCTCCCTTACCGAAGGGGCTAGCCTTATCAGCGCTGAGAAAACGTCTGAGGGCAGGGCTATAGTACCTATAGCCAATACCCAATGGGGAACATTCACTTAGTAAATCAAATGGTTCCCCATTGAACCCGACTATCGCAACTTCTTTTTCTGTCGATAAACCGTATGGACAGTAACTCGCCCCACTGGCTTCCTGAGCACCGCGTGCCGCAAGTATCGAGCCCCCCCATCAACCTGCAACAGTTTGACTGTCCCTTGCAACTGTGCGACCCCCTGACCCCCTGCAACCATAAGTCGCACGTTCCCCAGGCCCATTTGACAAACCCTTTGAGCGTTGGCATAAAAAAACATTAATGCCGCAGGCTTATTCATTGATCCCTCATAAGATAGCCTTATCACTGAAGCCCACTCTATATGTATTACGGCTTTCGCGAACCTAGCAATTTTACCAGGTCCATCGGAACGTTCACTGCGGGTTCTTCCGCCGCAAACGACTAAAGATAGTCATACTTACCGCAATGGGAGGCAATGCCTCTAGAATTGCTCGACTTAGCCCCTACTGCAACAAACTGCGGTCAAACATGAACGGCCGCTCCCCCTGCGGCGTGTACTGATACAACTGCTGCGGCCTACCCAGCTTAGGCTGATTCTTCTCCCCGGTATCCCTCACCCACCCCAGCTCGCGCAAGCGCTCCAGGCGTTTGCGCAGCGAGGTGTTGTTCACCGCCTGCCCCAGGCACGCCTGCACCGCCCCCAAGGCATCGAGCACGGTGAACTTCTCGGCCAGCAGGTACAGCGGCAAGCTGCTATACACAGTCTTCGCCGCCAGCCGTTCGCGGGCGCGCTCCACCAGCAAGTTGTGGTCGAAGGGCAAGAGCACCTTGCGCCCCAGCACGCTGTCCATATCGACAAACGCCAGCTGCTCACCTTCAACGGTCTGCCCTGGGTCGAGCAAGGCCAGGTAGTAGGTGCTCAGCGACCAGCCACGCGGGTCACGGAACGCATTGCCTTCGGTACCCACCTGTTCCATGTAGCACGGCACCACCCGGGCCTTCTCCCGCAAAGCGCGGTCGGCCGCGCCCTCCAGGCTGGTGTCGGGGATACGGCCGTTGACGATCACACCCGGCAAGGCCCACTGGCCGGCGTGCGGTTCGCGCTCACGGCGGTGCAACAACACTTGCAGATGTTGGGCTTCAGGGGCCATGCGTAAGGCGACGATATCGACGCTGGCCAAGACTTCAGTGCTACTCAAGGGAACGCTCCACGCTTCAGTAACTCCATAATCCACCAGAGCAGTTAAGTAGCACAAGAGGCTTTATTTCAATGGCTAGTGCTTGACACACTTAATGCACCAGGTGGAATATATAACCATGCCAGCGAGGAGAGCACCATGAAGATCGCCAGTTTCGATGTCGACGCGCAAAACGGCTTCACCGCCAACGCCCCGCAGGAGCTACCCGTGCCCGAGGGTGATGAAATCGCCGCCGACCTCAACGCCATGGCCCTGCGTGCAGACCTGCGCCTGGGCAGCAAGGACGCTCACCCGGCCAATGCAGCCTGGGTGGTTGCCGACCCGGCCCAGATGCTGCAACCGCTGCCGCTGGCCAATGCCGACCTGACCTGGGTCAGCCACTGCGTGCCAGGCACACCGGGCTTCGAACTGCTGCCTGGCCTGCCCGCCCCCATCGATTACGACTACTTCGTGTGGAAAGGCGTCGAACCCGACCTGCACCCCTATGGCGCCTGCTACCACGACCTGGCCGAACGCCGCTCCACTGGGGTGATCGAATACCTCAAGGTGCAGCAGGTGGGCGCCGTGATCGTCGGCGGCCTGGCCCTGGACTACTGCGTCAAGACCACCGCCCACCAGCTGCGCCGGGCCGGGTTCCAGGTGTTGCTGTACCTGCCGGCTTGCCGCGCCCTCACCCAGGCCGGCGCCATCGCAGCCTGCGGCGCATTGGCCGCCGAGGGTGTCATCCTCTGCGGCGACGAAGCCGCGCTCGACTACCAACTCTCGCTGATCAAGGAAGACCGCCCATGAGTGACAGCGTTTTCGGCCCGCGCATCATCCAGAATCTGCTGGACACCGACTTCTACAAGATCACCATGATGCAGGCGGTGCTGCACAACTACCCCAACGCCGAGGTGGAATGGGAATTCCGCTGCCGTAACGGTGAGGACCTCTCCCCTTACCTGGCAGAAATCCGCTACCAGGTCGAGCAACTGGCCGATGTCACCGTCACCCACGACCAATTGGCCTACCTCGAAAAAATCCCGTTCATCAAACCGGACTTCATCCGCTTTCTGAGCCTGTTCCGTTTCAACCTGCGCTACGTGCAGGTCGGCCTGGACGACGCCGGGCAGCTGGCAATCCGCGTGCGCGGGCCGTGGCTGCATGTGATCCTCTACGAGATCCCGCTGCTGGCAATCATCAGCGAAGTGCGCAACCGCTACCGCTATCGGGAAGTGGTGATGGAACACGTGGGCGAGCGGCTGTACCAGAAGCTTGACTGGCTCAAGGCCGAAGCGAGTGCCGATGAGCTGGCAGGCTTTCAACTGGCCGATTTCGGCACCCGACGGCGCTTCTCGTACCGGGTCCAGGAGCAGGTCGTGCACATTCTCAAGCGCGACTTCCCTGGCCGCCTGGTCGGCACCAGCAACGTGCACCTGGCCCGCGAATTGGAACTCAAGCCCATCGGCACCATGGCGCACGAATGGTTCATGGCCCACCAACAACTGGGCCCGCGCCTGGTCGACAGCCAGGCCGCTGCGCTTGAATGCTGGGTACGGGAATACCGCGGGCTACTGGGCATCGCCTTGACCGATTGCATCACCATGGATGCGTTCATGGGGGATTTCGACTTGTACTTCGCCAAGCTGTTCGATGGCCTGCGCCACGACTCGGGCGACCCGCTGGCATGGGCAGAAAAGGCCATTGCCCACTATGAAAAACTGGGGATCGACCCGCGAAGCAAAACGCTGATCTTCTCGGATGGGCTGGATTTCGCCAAGGCGCTTGGCCTGTACCGCGCGCTGCACGAGCGGATTAACGTGAGCTTTGGCATCGGCACCAACCTCACTTGCGATATCCCGGGGGTGGAGCCGATGAACATCGTGATCAAGATGACAGCGTGCAATGGGGCGCCGGTGGCGAAGATTTCCGACAGCCCGGGCAAGACCCAATGCCGGGACGAGAACTTCGTGGCGTATCTCAAGCACGTGTTCAAGGTGGGTTGATACCGCCGCGAAAGGCCAGCTTTGCTAGGATCTGTACGGTAAGTCTGGTCATCCATCATTGTGGGAGCGGGCTTGCCCCGCTCCCACAAAACTTTTCGTACAGAGCCTAACCCTCTTTCGGCTGCCCCACACACAACTCCATGAACCGCGCCGCCGCCCGCGACGGCGTGGCGGCATGGGGCATCAAGATGGAAAAGCGCCTGACCAGTGGCTGCGGCGTAATGCGCAGCCGCCGCAACACGCCATCCTCATGGCGAATCGACATGGCCGACACAAAGCCAATCCCCATACCTGCCCGCACCGCTTCCTTTACCCCTTCCACACCGGCGATTTCCATCGCGACGCGCATTGCCACGCCACTGCGGGCAAATGCCCGCTCGACAATCTGCCTCACCCCTGACCCACTCTCGCGCAGCACCAGTGGGTAGGCCCCCAAAGATTCCAAGGTCTGCACCTCGTCACCGGCCAACGGATGACTACTGGGCACGATCGCGACGATCTCATCCTCACGCCACGGCGTTATCCCGGTGCCCAACGGCAACTCCTGCCCGGGAGGCCCTTCGATCAAGGCGATATCGACACTGCCCAGCGCGGCGACAATTTCAGCCGTGTTGCCATTGGAGGTGCTCACCGACACGTCTGGGTAGCGTGCGTGGAAGTCGGCGATGAGGTACGGCAGCAGGTAGCTGGCCGGCGTGGTACTGGCGCCGATGCGCAAGGTGCCGCGCTCCAGGCCGCGCATGGCCTCGCGCAGGGCCTGGGCCTGGCGGAAGGTATCGCGCAGCCGCTCGGCATGGGCCAACAACTGCTCACCTGCAGCCGTGAGGCGCACGCCGCGCCCTGCGCGTTGGTAAAGGGGCTCACCGAAAGCCTCCTGCAGCAACTTGAGCTGCCCGGACACAGCGGGCTGCGACAGGTGCAACGCCTGGGCCGCGTGGCTGATATTGCCATGCTCGGCGACGGTGGCAAATGTTATCAGCTGTTCTGGGGTCATGAATTCAAAATATCAGCTAAACGGATACTTTACATCCTAAATTACGATTTTTTATAAGCTTATAACCAGATTAACGTAGGCCTTGTCGAAATACCTTTCCCGGAGGACTCACATGGCCACGGTTCCATCCCACCCCGCCTACGCGCCTACCCTCTCTACCCGAGGGCGGCTCAATGGCATTTTGTTCGTGGCGCTGTTCGCGCTTGCCGTCACCCAACTGGCAGCCTTGCCCGCCATCGCCAACCTGGGCATTAGCCCGCTGATCGTCGGTATCGTTGCCGGTGCCCTGTACGGCAACGCGCTGCGCGATGGCGTGCCGGCGAGCTGGGCGGCGGGCATCAACTTCTCGGCCCGCGGGCTGCTGCGCATCGCCGTGGCCTTTTTCGGCCTGCGGGTCAGCCTGCAGGAAATCGCCGAAGTCGGCTGGTCGGGCCTGACGGTTTCGCTGCTGGTGGTGGTCAGCACCCTGCTGATCGGGCTCTGGTGTGGCATGAAGCTGCTCAAGCTGGACCGCGACACCGCGCTGCTCACCGCTGCCGGCAGTGCCATTTGCGGCGCCGCTGCAGTACTTGCGTTCGAGTCGGCGCTGCGCAGCGCCCCGCACAAGAGTGCCATGGCCGTTGGCAGCGTGGTGCTGTTCGGCACCCTGTCGATGTTCCTTTACCCCTTGGCGATCAATGCCGGATGGCTGCACCTGGATACCCTGGGCGCGGGCCTGTTCCTGGGCGGCACGATCCACGAAGTGGCCCAGGTGGTAGGTGCAGCCAGCAACGTCAGCCCCGAGGCGACGCACATCGCCACCATCGTCAAGATGACCCGGGTGATGCTGCTGGTGCCGGTGCTGCTGGTGGTAGGCCTGTGGATCAGCCGCTCGCGCCAGCCGGGCCAGGCGCAAGGCAACGGCCGCATCGCCATGCCCTGGTTCGCTTTCGGCTTCCTGGCGCTGGTGCTGGTGAACTCGCTGCAGGTGCTGCCTGGCAGTGTGACCCAGGCGTTCAATAGCCTCGACACCTTTGCCCTGACCATGGCCATGACCGCGCTAGGGATGGAGACACGCTTCAGCCAGATCCGCCAGGCAGGGCCACGGGCGCTGCTGACCGGGGCGATACTGAACCTTTGGCTGGTGGGGGGCGGGCTGGCGATTACGCTGGGTGTGCAAAAGCTCTTCGCATGACTTATGGTGTTGTCTAAGAAGGATGTTTTACCTGCACAGGAAAGACTTAGATGCCCCAACGCCATGTCATAAATGCATCCGTCAGCCCCAAAGGCAGCCTGGAGACGCTGTCGCAACGTGAAGTCCAGCAACTGAGCGAAGTCGGTACCGGTAGCCTCTACACTCTGTTCCGCCAGTGCGCGCTGGCCATCCTCAACACCGGCGCGCATGTCGACAATGCCAAGACCATTCTCGAGGCCTACAAGGACTTCGAGGTGCGTATCCACCAGCAAGATCGGGGCGTACGCCTTGAGCTGCTGAATGCCCCCGCCGATGCCTTCGTCGATGGCGAAATGATCGCCAGCACCCGTGAAATGCTGTTCAGCGCCCTGCGCGACATCGTCTATACCGAAAGCGAGCTGGCCAGCCAGCGCATCGACCTGGAAAGCTCCCAGGGCATCACCGATTACGTGTTCCACCTGCTGCGCAACGCCCGCACCCTGCGCCCAGGCGTGGAGCCGAAGATGGTGGTGTGCTGGGGCGGCCACTCGATCAGCAGCGAAGAATACCAATACACCAAAAAGGTCGGCCACGAACTGGGCCTGCGCAAGCTGGACGTCTGCACCGGCTGCGGCCCTGGGGTAATGAAAGGCCCGATGAAAGGCGCTACCATCGCCCACGCCAAGCAGCGTATGCACGGCAGCCGTTACCTGGGCCTGACCGAGCCGGGCATCATCGCCGCCGAAGCGCCCAACCCGATCGTCAACGAACTGGTGATCTTGCCGGACATCGAGAAGCGCCTCGAGGCCTTCGTCCGTGTCGGCCACGGCATCATCATCTTCCCGGGCGGCGCCGGTACTGCCGAAGAGTTCCTCTACCTGCTCGGCATCCTCATGCACCCGGACAACCAAGGCCTGCCCTTCCCGGTCGTGCTCACTGGCCCCCGCAGTGCCGAGCAGTTCCTGCTGCAACTGCACGCCTTCGTCGGCGCCACCCTCGGTGAAGCCGCGCAAAGCCACTACCAGATCATCATCGATGACCCGGCCGAAGTCGCGCGCCACATGGTCGAAGGCCTCAAGGAGGTCAAACAGTTCCGCCGTGAACGCAACGACGCCTTCCACTTCAACTGGCTGCTGAAGATCGACGAGGGTTTCCAGCACCCGTTCGACCCGACCCACGCCAACATGGCCGAACTCGCCCTGCGCCGCGAGCTACCGCCCCATGAACTGGCCGCCAACCTGCGCCGAGCGTTTTCCGGCATCGTTGCCGGCAACGTCAAGGACAAAGGCATCCGCCTGATCGAAGAACACGGCCCCTACCAGATCTGCGGCGACAGCGCAGTATTGGAGCCACTGGGGCGATTGTTACAAGCATTCGTCGACCAGCACCGCATGAAGTTGCCGGGTGGTGCCGCCTATGTGCCGTGCTACCAGGTAGTGACCTGAAAACGGTGATCTAGCGCCGGCTCTTGATCTTGATCTGGCTTTTGACCTTCAGCGACTCAGGAGGCCGAGCGCAGGCCTTGCGAAGGGAGGTGACGGGCAAGGATGCCCGTCAAGCGCTGGGGCCCAGGATGGGCCCTGCAGCGCGGTCCTCCCGGGAGCAAGGCCGTAGCGAGGGGACCCCGAAGCGCAGCGTAGGGGCCGTATGATGGAGCGCAGCCCTTTTTGGTTACTTTTTGGGGCGTTTGCCAAAAAGTGACCCGCCGTAAGGGCGGAAAGGTGACTAAGCGTCGCCCCAATGCTGGATCACCCCCCCCCTCAAAACCAACACCAACACCCACACCCACACCCACACCAACGATCAAGAAACCAAACCCTCCCGCTCAACCAGCCGAATACTGTCACGCCCCCCGCGCTTCGACTCATACAACGCCACATCCCCCTGCTCAATCAACGCCGCCAAACTCACCGGCGGCTGATCAAACACATTAGCCCCAATACTCAACGTAACCGCCTGCGGCGTAGGCACCGTCTGCCCAGCAAACTGCTGAAACCGCTCACGCAACTGGCTACCCAGCTCCACCACCCGCTCCCGCGTCGCCTCACTGAGCAGAATCACAAACTCATCCCCCCCAAGCCGCGCCGCCAGCGACCGCTCCGGCAACACCGCACGAATCATCTCGCTCAAGGCGATCAACAGCCGATCCCCCGCAATGTGCCCGTGCAAATCGTTGACCAGCTTGAAGTTGTCGATATCGATCAACAGCAAGGCCCCCGGCCGCGCCGGGCTGACCTCTTTGAAAAAGTGCGGCGCCCGCACTTCCAGCGCCCGCCGGTTGTACAGCGCCGTCAACGGATCGCGCGCCGCCAGCCGGGCGATACGTTCTTCACGGCGATAACGCACCGTCCCCGTCATCGACAGCGCAATCAACATGATCGCCATCGCCCCCTCGACCAGGGAAATCTGAATGATCAGCCCGCCAAAGGTCGCCAGGTCAATCAAGGTGCCCGGCGTGATCGCAATGATCGCCTTCGCCACATAGAACAACCCATGGATCAGCAACACATAGCGCAATTGCACCGCGCCCACGCTCAGCGACCTGCCGTGGGGCTTCAACAAAAAGCTGGCCTTGAGGGTCAACAGCGCCACCAGCAACGAGTTGACCATCAGCATCACCTTCGACCACTCCGGCCCCGCGGGCAGCAGCAGCAAGGCGAACCACATCGGCACCATCAGCAACCAGGTGCGCGACAGGCGGTTCTGGGTAAAGCGCAACACCCCCATCAGGAAAAACGCATGCGCCACCACCAGCAACCCGTTGGCGAACCAGATGCCGATCAACAGCAAGCCAATGCCACGCAACAGGGCCAGGGTGGAGCCGACGGTAATAGTGGCGAAGCCCGCGCTCCAAAACAGGAGTGAAGCCTCGCGAACGCTGCGCCATTCGATCGCCAGGTACAAAGCAGCAGCGGCTGCCAGGGCGATCGTAATCGTCAGCATCGTGGGTGGATCAAGCGCCATAGACGGTTTGGCCTATCTGGTTAACGAGGAAAACGCCTCATTGTATTCGTTTGCCATTGGTTTTCAGAGGGGGAACACGCAAACGATCATATCAATTCAAAGCGCCCTCACAGCGCAGCACCCTCCAGTTGTTAACTGTGCTCCAGGTTGCGTAGCAGTACCCATTTTCACTACGCATCTATGAACCTAGCAATTTTACCAGTAGCACATTCAGCGTTGAACGTTAAGAATGCCTGAAGCGCTCACCTCCGATGGCTGCATAAATGAATGCAAATGAGCTTTACCCTAATTTTTCCGGTGACTACACTGCCTACGGTTTTATTCCAACCTCTAGGTATTCTCAAACCGTCTGTGGCTTCCATGGTCAGAGAAAAGATTCGCTTATGGCAGTCTATTGGTTGGGCAATGGATACCGCGCCTACAGTCCGATCCTTATGCGATTTTTGTCGCCCGATAACGTAAGCCCCTTCGAAGCCGGAGGTATAAATGCTTATGTATATTGTGAAGGTGACCCTATCAACAACAGCGACCCGACCGGGCACATGAAGACCGGCGTTGATCACCTTCTTATTAGGCCAGAGGGGGCTCCCCGTAACGTTCCAACTGCACCTCAGGTCTCGGTCGCCACCCGAAACCGATCACTATCACCTGGGACAATCCAGGCCTACCTTGGCGATGTGCTACCTACGACCTCTTCGAACAGCGGGCAGTTCCAGGCGCCGCCTTCCGCCACCGGTCCGAGAATACAAATTTCTCACGATCAATATGTCGCAGCCCGCAACTTCATCAACCAATTTTTTGCGAAATCTCTACCAATTCCACAACAGTATGTTGCAGAATACAGGTTCATCATGAACGCCTGGCTAGACACTTTTTACTTAGGGAGCCTTGAGCATCACAATGCTGAACAAATGATAGTTTCAACACCGTCTTTCGAAATGCATCAGCGCAAACGAGTTGGTTGCCAGGTCCGGACCATATTGGACAACATCACGGCACAATCGCTTAATAACCATATCGCTACCAACGTGCGATCTTAGTACCTTAGTACTTTACTGTGTCGACGTTGTCTAACAGCGTAGATTCACCACGCTGCGATAGAGGTTCAGAGGACCCGTTTGATCAACGGTTCAAGGCGGCTATAGCGCAACCGCCGCAAGAGCTTGCGCACCTCCTTGGGGTGCTCGGCCTTGACCCCGAGCTCGGCCGCTGAATCGATTTTCCGTGCGTGCCGGCGTATCCCCGTCAATTCCACGTCCCGAGGCACCAACCACTGCCCTGCTGGGTCATCGATAAGCAAGCCATTCTCAAGGTCCAGGTTGAAACCACGCGGGTTGAGGTTGTTACCGGTCAGCAGCGAATAACGCTGGTCGATCCACAACCCCTTGGCATGGAAGGTGTGCCCGGGGTCGTTCCAAATCCGCACTTCGAGCTGGCCATTGGCAAGCGCGGCCTGGCGACGGCGGGCAAAGGCGCGCAGGTTGTCCTCGTACAAGTAGGGCAACGCACCGCTAGCACTGAAAGGCTCACCCGGAGCGATATAAAAGTCATTGGCCGTGCGATCGCCGACGATCAGCTCCACGCGCACGCCACGGTCCAGCGCGTGGTCGATTTCGCGCATCAATACCCGAGGCGGATTGAAATAAGGCGTGCTGATGATGATCTGAGTGCGTGCAGCGGCCAGCAGTGCGCAAAGTGCTTTGTTGAGCGGGTTGCCCCGCCCAACGCCAAGCAGCGGGATGACCCGCAAGCCCTGCCCCGCTTCGCCGGCGGGCACCTCATAGACCATGCGCCGCAGCCGCGCGCGCAAGCGCCGGATGTCACCGCGCAAGCTGCGGGTCGCGGGCGGTGCCGGCAAGTCCAGCCGCGGTGTGGCGGTGTGGTGCAGCAAACGTCTAACCAGGTCGACCATGGCATCGGCCAGCGCAGGCGACTGGAACAGGTGATAGCGATCCAGGCGATAGCGGTCGAAACGGTGCAGGTACACGTTGTTGAGGCTGGCACCGGTGTAGATCACACAGTCGTCGATGATGCTGCCTTTCAAGTGCAACACACCAAACAGCTCGCGGGTTTGCACCGGAACGCCATGGATCACCACATCCAGCCCACGCAATTGACGCTGGGCCTGGTACCAGGCCGCATTACCCGGCTGCCGCCCGCCCCCCAGCAGGCCACGGCGGGCACGGAACCAGTCGACCACGACAGTAATTTCCAGGCCTGGCCGCGCGGCCTTGGCCTGGTACAAGGCATCGAGCACTTCCTGCCCGGCCTCGTCTTCCTGCAGGTACAGGGCGACGATGACGATGCGCCGGGTCGCCGCCGCGATACGGTCGAGCAGGCAGCGACGGTACGCCGCGGCATCGGGCAATACCTGGATCGCCTCAGGCGCGAGGGCGAAACCTGGCAGCGCTGCCAGCATGGATTCGGGGTTCACGTAGGTTCACCTTCTGTCTGCATTCAGGTCCATTCCTGGCCACCAGCCCGGGGTGTAAGATCGACCGGGTAACGACCTATAACAACAAGAATCATGCGAGGCCTGTTTTTCTCACTGCCCCCGACGAATCACGCCTCAGCTTGCACAGGAAGATCGCAATGGTCCACCCCGTTTCTGCAATCGTAACGCCTTCGCCCGCCAAGACCTTCGGTTTTCTGATCTTGCCCAACTTCACCACCATCGGCCTGGCGTCGGCGGTGGAGACCCTGCGCATGGCCAACCTGGCGGCCCGCCGGCCGATGTACCGCACCGTGCTGATCGCCGCCAGCGATGAACCGGTGGCGGCAAGCAACGGCATGCGCGTGTTGCCTGACTACAGCATCGACAACGCCCCGGCGCTGGACACCCTGTTGGTGGTCGGGGCCAACCCGATCGATCGCAGCCGTGGCAACCGGCCCTTGATCGACTGGCTACGCCAGCTGGCCCGCCAACGCCTGCCGTTGGGCGGCATCTGCACGGGCAGTTACCTGCTGGCCAAGGCCGAGTTGCTCAAGGGCTACCGCTGCACCATCCACTGGGAAGACATGCAGACGTTGCAGGAGCAGTTCCCCGGTATCGTCATTTCTGGCCAGCTGTTCGAACTGGACCGCGACCGCTACACCTGCTCGGGCGGTGTGGCGGCCATGGACATGATGCTGCAACTGGTGGCCCGGGAAGAAGGTGGCCAGGACATCGCCGCCAAGGCCGCCGAACTGCTGCTGTGCGACCGTGTGCGTGGCGAGCGCGAACGCCAGCGGGTGCCCCTGCGCACCCTGCTCGGCAGCGCTCAGCCCAAGTTGAGCCAGGTGGTGGCGATCATGGAAGCCAACCTGGAGGAGCCACTGGGGCTGGAGGAGCTGGCCAGCCTCAATGAAGTGACCGTGCGCCAATTGGAGCGGTTGTTTCATAAATACCTGCAGCGCACGCCCAGCCAGTATTACCTGGAGTTGCGGCTGTCGCGGGCGCGGGAGCTGTTGTTGCGTAGCGATGTGCAGGTGCGAGAGGTGGCGTTGGCGTGTGGGTTCAGCTCGCCGGCGCATTTTTCCAAGAGCTACAGCCGATTTTTTGGGCTGTCGCCGCTGGGGGAGCGGCGGCAGGCTTCGTTGCACTGACATCAGAAAGTGCAGGGCTCTTCGCGGGCACAGATCGAATCAATCCTTCAGGGCCGCATGCGCCGTCTCCCGGCACATCAGCATCGCCACCAGCGCCACCAGTGCTGCGGCCAACAGGTACCCCGCCGGCGCCAGCTTGCTGCCGGTCACCTGTATCAGCCAGGTGGCAATGAACGGCGCCGTCCCGCCAAACAAGGCATTGGCCACGTTGAAGCTCAGGGCGAAACCACTGAAGCGCACCCGCGTCGGGAAGATCTCCGCCAACAGGCACGGCAAGGTCCCATCGTTCATCGCCAGCATCGCGCCAAACAGAATCTGGATGGCCAGAATCACCAGCAGCGGTTGCCCATCGAGCAACGTGAACAAGGGCACGGTGAGCCCCAAAAACAGCAGCGAGGCGATCACCAGCATGGTCTTGCGGCCAAACTGATCCGACAGCCGCCCCATCAGGAAAATCAGGCCGATGTAAGTGGCCAATGAAACCGTCGAGGCAATGAAGGCATCTCGCTCGGTCATGCCCAGCTCAGTAGACAGGTACGTCGGCATATAGCTGAGCAGCAGGTAGAACGCCACCGCGTTCAGGCACGTCACGCCGATACCGATGCCTAGGCTGCGGCGATGCTGGGTCAGCAACTCGCGAATCGGTGCCGGGGTCATGCAGGCCTTGTTCTCGAGACGCTGCTCCATCTCCAGAAACTTGGGAGTGTCCTGCAGGCTCATGCGGATGTAACGGCCCACCAGCCCGAACGGTGCAGCCAGCAGGAACGGCAGGCGCCAGCCCCAGCTGTGCAGGTCCTCGGTGCTGAGTAGCTCATGCAGCACCGCCACAAACGCCGCACCGAACAGCAACCCCGCTGCCGTGCTGGCCGGCACGATACTGGTGTACAGGCCACGCCGGCCCTGGGGCGCGTATTCGGCCAGGAAGGCCGATGCCCCCGCGTATTCGCCCGACGCCGAAAAACCCTGCACCAGGCGTATCACCAGCAACAGGCACGGTGCCCATAGGCCGATCTGCGCATAGCCAGGCAGCAGCCCGATGCAGAAGGTCGAGATCGACATGATCAGGATCGACAACGACAGCGCATTGCGTCGCCCATGGCGATCACCAAAGTGGCCCCAGACCACGCCGCCCAACGGGCGAACGAGAAACGACAGGGCGAACACCGCGAAGGTCGCCAGCAGGCCGGTAGTTTTGTCGGTTTGCGGGAAAAACGTGGCGGCAATGATGGTGGCGAGGTAGCCGTAGGCGGCGTAGTCGAACCATTCGACGAAGTTGCCCATGAAACTGGCGCGCGCGGCCTTGCGCAGGGCCTGGCGTTCGGCGCTGTGCACGGCGCCGCCGAGGGTGGGAGCGTTCAGGGTGGTGCTGGACATGACGGGTACCCTCTGGTTCTTCTAATTGGAGGCAGGGTCTGGTGGTCATACAGTGGTTTTATTGTTGTTGGTGCCGGCCTCTTCGCGGGTAAACCCGCTCCTACAGGGGCCGGCACTGAGCATCATTTGCGGATGATGTTGTGCTCCGGCCCGTACGGGAACTTGGTAATGTTTTCGGCGCCGCTGTCGTTGACGATGAGGATATCGTGCTCGCGGTAGCCGCCTGCACCCGGCCGCCCTTCGGGCAGCATGATCATTGGCTCGATCGACACCACCATGCCCGGCTCCAGCACGGTGTCGATGTCTTCGCGCAGCTCAAGCCCCGCCTCGCGACCGTAGTAGTGGCTCAACGTCCCAAACGAATGGCCATAGCCGAACGTGCGGTACTGCAGCAGGTCGTGACGCAGGAAGATCTCGTTCAGCTCACGGGCAATGTCACTGCAGCGCATGCCCGGGCGCACGAGTTTCAGCCCAGCCTCATGCACCTCGACGTTGGCCTGCCACAGGCGCAGGTGATCATCCGGGCAATGGTCGAGGAACAAGGTGCGCTCAAGGGCGGTGTAATAGCCGGCGATCATCGGGAAGCAATTGAGGCTGAGGATCTCGCCCTTGCCCACCGTGCGGCTGGTGACCGGGTTGTGCGCGCCGTCGGTGTTGAGCCCGGACTGGAACCAGGTCCAGGTGTCCATCAGCTCGCCGTCGGGGAAAGACGTGGCGATCTCGCGAACCATCGCCTGGGTGGCGTGCAGCGCCACTTCGTACTCGGGCACATGCTCACGCAGGGCCTCGACCACTGCCGCGCCGCCGATATCGGCCACCCGCGCGCCGTGCCGGATCAACGCCTGCTCTTCTGCGGACTTGATCATGCGCATGCGCATGCACGGGGAGCCGATGTCCAGCAACTCGGCCTTGGGGTAGCAGGCGGCGAGCTTGGCGTGGTTTTGCAGGTTGAGGTGGTCGTATTCCACGCCGATGCGTGAGGCCAGCGGCAGCGCTTGTTGAATGGCGACGAAGAAGTTGTCGCGTTGCCAGTCGGTGTAGACGATGTTGTCGGTGCCGACCGTGCGCCGCCAAGGCTGGCCGCCATCGATGTTGGCACTGATCGAGACGACCTTGTCCTGGGTCACCACCAGTGCATAGGGGCGGCCAAACGAGCAGTAGAGGAAATCACTGTAGTAATTGACGTTGTGGTACGAGGTGAAGATCGCCGCTTCGATGTCCTGCTCGGCCATGTAGGCCCGCAGACGGGCGTGGCGGGCTGCGTATTCCTGAGCGGAGAAGGTCGCTTTGACCTTGTCGCCGTTGCGGATCTTCAGGGTTTTTGGCATGTGCATGGTCGGGTTCCTTGTCGTTGTGAGCACGCTGTTTCAGGCCGGCCGCCTGAGAAGCATTGCAACAGAACGAACGAGGACACTTTTGTATCTATCCGACCTGGAATTGGCGGGATGGCCACCGACGTGTAGGAGCAGCCTTGTGCTGCGAAGAGGCCGGTACAGGCAGCCCGAATTGCGGCTATCTGTACCGGCCTCTTCGCAGCACAAGGCTGCTCCTACACAGGCTGTGGGGTTTCAGGCACGCTTTATTTCAGATCAAAGCGGTCCAGCTCCATGACTTTTACCCAAGCTGCAACGAAGGCCTTCACAAACCTGTCCTTGCCATCGCTGCTGCCATACACCTCGCTCAACGCCCGCAACTGGGCATGCGAACCGAACACCAGGTCAACACGGCTGCCCGTCCATTTAACCTGCCCGGTCTTGCGGTCCCGGCCTTCAAAGCGCTCGTTGTCGGCTGACGTCGGCGTCCACTCCACGCCCATGTCCAGCAGGTTGCGGAAGAAGTCGTTGCTCAACGTACCCGGCTTGTCGGTGAACACCCCGTCCTTGTTGCCGCCATGGTTGGCACCCAGCACGCGCAGGCCGCCGATCAGCGCGGTCAGCTCGGGCGCCGTCAGGGTCAGCAGTTGGGCCTTGTCCAGCAGCAGTTTCTCGGCCTTGACGCTGTAGCGGTCCTTGGTGAAGTTGCGGAAGCCATCGGCCAGCGGTTCCAGCACGGCGAACGACTCGACATCGGTCTGTTCCTGGGAGGCATCGACGCGGCCGGGGCGGAAGCTGACGCTGCCACTGTAACCCGCATCCTTGGCGGCCTTCTCCACGGCGGCGGTACCTGCCAGCACGATCAGGTCGGCCAGGGAGACCTTCTTGCCACCGTTGTTGAACTCGCTCTGGATCTTCTCCAGCGCTGCCAAGACCTTGCCTACGCCCTGGTTCGCAGCCCAGTCTTTCTGCGGTGCCAGACGCAAGCGTGCACCGTTGGCACCACCGCGCTTGTCGGACCCACGGAAGGTCGAGGCTGAGGCCCAAGCAGTCGATACCAACTCGCCCACGCTCAAGCCTGAAGCCAGAATCTTGGCCTTGAGCGCAGCGACATCCTGCTCGCCCAACGATACCGGGTCGGCTTTAGGCAGCGGGTCTTGCCACAGCAATTCCTCGTTGGGCATTTCTGGCCCGAGATAGCGCGCCAGCGGGCCCATGTCGCGGTGGATCAGCTTGTACCAGGCACGGGCAAAGGCGTCCGCCAATTGGTCGGGGTTGTCCTTGAAGCGGCGGGCGATCGGCTCGTAGATCGGGTCGAAGCGCAGCGCCAGGTCGGAGGTGAGCATGGACGGCGCATGGGTTTTGCTGGGGTCATGGGCATCCGGCACGGTGCCTGCGCCTTTGCCTTCCTTCGGCCGCCACTGGTGCGCACCGGCCGGGCTCTTGGTCAGCTCCCACTCGAAATTGAACAGGTTGTTGAGGTACTCGTTGCTCCATTTGGTCGGGGTTGAGGTCCAGGTCACTTCCAGACCGCTGGTGATGGTGTCGGGGCCTTTACCGGAGCCGAATTTGTTGGCCCAACCCAGGCCCTGCATCTCCAGGCCCGCAGCCTCGGGCTCGGCCCCCACATTGTCGGCGGGGCCTGCGCCATGGGTCTTGCCGAACGCATGGCCCCCGGCGATCAGCGCCACGGTCTCTTCATCATTCATGGCCATGCGGCCGAAGGTTTCGCGGATGTCTTTGCCCGAGGCGACCGGGTCGGGGTTGCCTTCCGGGCCCTCCGGGTTGACGTAGATCAGGCCCATCTGCACGGCGGCCAGCGGGTTTTCCAGGTTGCGCTCGGCCTGCAGGTTGCGGCTCTGTTCTTCGCCGTGCTTGGCGGGTTCGGCCACCAGGTCACCCTGGCCGGGTTCCTGTGCCTTGACCTGCTCCTTGCCGTAGCGGGTATCGCCGCCCAGCCAGACCTTTTCCGAGCCCCAGTACACGTCTTCATCCGGCTCCCACACATCGGCACGCCCGCCAGAGAAACCAAAGGTCTTGAAGCCCATGGACTCCAGCGCGACGTTACCGGTGAGGACGATCAGGTCAGCCCAGGAAATCTTGTTGCCGTACTTCTGCTTGATCGGCCACAGCAGGCGCCGGGCCTTGTCCAGGCTGACGTTATCCGGCCAGCTGTTGAGCGGGGCGAACCGCTGCTGACCGGAACCGGCGCCACCGCGGCCATCGCCAATGCGGTAGGTCCCGGCGCTGTGCCAGGCCATACGGATGAACAGCGGGCCGTAGTGGCCGAAGTCGGCGGGCCACCAGTCCTGGGAGTCGGTCATCAGGGCCGTCAGGTCTTGCTTCAGGGCCTGGAAATCGAGGCTCTTGAAGGCGTTGGCGTAGTCGAAATCCGGGTCCATCGGATCGGATTTGGCGGTATGTTGGTGAAGGATTCTCAGGTTGAGCTGGTCAGGCCACCAGTCACGGTTGGTGGTGCCGCCACCTGCGGTTTGATGGAACGGGCATTTCGATTCGTTCGACATCTGTGGGTACCTTTGGGTCGGTTATCCAGATTTCCGGTCTATGCCAGGTGTTCTATCAGCCGAGCGCTTGGGCTCGTGCCTACCCCTCATCAGGTCTGGTCGGTGTCTTGCCGACACGGGGCTAGCGAAGCTGTCACGACCGGGCGGCACAGTCTTGAACACAAGTGCTCAGGCACGCCCCGGCCGCGGAATTCACAGGGCCAGGGGAAAGACTAGCCGAGCTTGGGCAGACTTCTAATAGAGCGAGTATTACGGGGTAATAGGCTGGCTCTGTCAGCGTTTTGCCGTGCGGGCCTTTTCGCGGGGCAAGCCCGCTCCCACAGGTAGATTCGCGGGCTTGCCCCGCGAAGAGGCCGGCACATCCATACAAGGCAAGCGGGCCTGCGCCGTGCTTCAATACACCGTCAATTCCCTAAACCCCGTGAGCCAAGCCCCATGAACCGCAACGACCTGCGCCGCGTCGACATGAACCTGCTGGTGCTGTTCGAAGCCCTGATGATCGAACGCAACCTGACCCGCGTCGGCGAAAAACTGTTCATCACCCAGTCCACCGTCAGCGCCGCCCTCGCCCGCCTGCGCGAGCTGTTCGACGACCCGCTGCTGATCCGCAACGGTCGGGCCATGGAGCCCACGCCACGGGCGATGCAGATTTTCACCGAGCTGGGGCCGGCCATGGATGTGATTTCTTCCGCCATCAGCCGTGCGCGGGCGTTCGACCCCGCCAACAGCTGCAACGTATTCCGCCTCGGGCTTTCGGACGACGCCGAGTTCGGCCTGCTCCCTGCCCTGCTTCAAGCCTTGCGCGAAGAGGCACCCGAAATCAGCGTGGTGGTGCGGCGGGCCAACTTCCTGTTGATGCCAGGCCTGCTCTCCAGCGGCGAGATTTCGGTGGGCGTGAGCTACACCACCGACCTGCCGGCCAATGCCAAGCGCCGCAAGTTGCGCGACATTGGCGTGCGCGTGCTGCGTGCCGACGATCGACCGGGGCCACTGACCCTTGACGAGTACTGCGCCCGCCCGCATGTGATGGTGTCGTTTTCTGGCGACATGAGCGGCAACATCGACCTGGACCTGGCGCGTATCGGCCGTTGCCGCAAGGTGGTGCTGGCCGTGCCGCAGTTCGGCAGCCTGCGCGCGCTGCTGCGCAACACCGAACTGATCGCCACAGTACCGGACTACGCCGCCTGCGCCCTGGCCGATGACGGCAGCTTGCGCGCCGACCCAGCGCCCTTCGAAATCACCGAGGCAGAACTGTCGATGGTCTGGAGTGGCGCCCAGGACAACGACCCGGCCGAGCGCTGGTTGCGCGAGCGGATCCTGCAGTTCATGGCCTCGCCATGAACCCAGGCCGTGTCACTTGCTCCGCTGCATCCACGCCGCGCCCAGGCCACTGATGCAGATGATCGAGATCCCCACCAGGCTCAGGCTGTCTGGCACCTGGCTGTAAAACAGCAGCCCAAGCAGCCCGGCAAACACGATCTGGCAGTAGCTGAACGGCGCCAGCAGCGCCGGTGCGGCATGGCGAAACGCCTGGGTCAGCAGCAGGTGGGCCGTCATGCCGAAACCACCCAGCGCCAGCATCAACAGCGCGTGGTCCCAGCGCGGCACCTCCCAGAAAAACGGCACCAGTGCACTCATCGCCAGGGTGTTGCACAGCCCTGCATAGAAGTTGCTGGTGGTGGGGCTGTCATGGGCAGCCAGAATCCGCGTCAGCAACTGATAGAAGCAAAAGCCCAGCGCCGAGCCGAAGGGGTACAGGATCGCTGGCGTGAACATCGCCCCCCCGGGGTGCACCACCACCAGTACCCCGATAAAGCCCATCACCACCGCCACCCACTGCCCCACCGTCACCCGCTCCTTGAGCAGGGGTGCCGACAAGGCCGTGACCAGCACGGGCGCGAGGAAGTTGACCGCCGTGGCCTCCGCCAGCGGCAGGTATTGCAGGCCGGTGGTGAACAGCAGGCTGGTGCTGAGCAGGCTCAGGGCACGCAGGGTCTGCAACAACGGGCGACGGGTGCGCAGTACATTGAGGCCAGACTTGGGCAGGAAGATCCCGGCCATCAGCAGGGTGTGCACCACATAACGCGCCCACACCACCATGATGATCGGGTACAGGCCACCGAGGAACTTGGACAGGGCATCGTGGCTGGCGAACAGGAACGTCGCCACCACCACCAGGGCGATACCACGCAGCGGTTGATTGACTCCGGACAGCGGTGTTCTGGAACTCATGGCGTTCTCGACGGCGGCGCGGCCGGATGCTGCGCCCAGGGAAAGCCGCACAGGGCTGGCCTGGCGGATGAAACTGCTCGAATTCTAGAAGAGATAGCCGAGCATAAGGAAGTTCAATTAGCGCTTGTCCAGGCCAAACGCAATTTCCGTTCGCTGATCGACCACTTTCGCCCCGCCGCGCATGGTCCGCGCCGGGCTGATCGAAGACCATTCCCTACGGACTCTGTAACCACTACAAGGAACTGTCATGCGAAGGCTCACCACCCCTAACGGCCTGGACCTGCCCTGCATCGGCCTGGGCACCTGGCCGATGACCGGCAGCGAGTGCACCCAGGCCGTGCGCCAGGCCCTGGACCTGGGTTACCGACACATCGACACCGCCACCGCCTACAACAATGAAGCGGCCGTGGGCCAAGCCCTGCGCGAGAGCGACGTGCCACGCGAGCAGATCCACCTGACCACCAAGGTCTGGTGGGACCGCCTGGACCCCAAAGCCATGCGTCAGTCGCTGGAAGACAGCCTGCGCGTGCTGGGCACCGAGCAGGTCGACCTGTTCCACATCCACTGGCCGGGCAAGGACTGGGACTTGGCCCGCAGCATCGAGACCTTGGTAGCCCTGCGTGACGAAGGCAAGGCGCGCAGCATTGGTGTCGCCAACTTCCCGCTTGGCCTGCTGCGCCAAGTGGTCGAGACGCTGGGCGCGCCGTTGTCGGCCATTCAGGTGGAGTACCACGTGCTGCTCGACCAGCAGCCGTTGCTCGACTATGCGCGCCGCCACGACTTGCTGCTCACGGCCTACACCCCGCTGGCACGCGGGCAGGCGGCGCAGCAAGAGGTGATCCAGGCGATCGCCCGCAAGCATGGCGTCCTGCCGAGCCAGGTGGCACTGAAGTGGTTGCTTGACCAGGACGGCGTCGCGGTGATCCCCAAGGCCAGCAGCCGCGAGAACCAGATGGCGAATTTGGCGGCGCTGGACGTGCGGCTGGATGATGAAGACCGGGCATTGATTGCGGGTTTGCCTAAGGATCAGCGCGTGGTCAGCCCCGACTTTGCGCCTGACTGGAATAGCTGAGCATGACCGGGGCCGCTGTGCGCCCCATCGCCGGCAAGCCGGCTCCCACAAATTGCGCGCACCTCGCGATCAACGCTGTACCTGTGGGAGCCGGCTTGCCGGCGATGGGGCGCGCAGCGGCCCCCGCGCACCTAGCCCCACAGCAACGCCACCTGCTTCAACCGCTCACTCGCCGGCACAGGCCGCCCATACAGGTAGCCCTGGAAGTGCGAGCACCCCTCTGCCGCCAGGCGCCGCATCTGCTCTTCTGACTCCACACCCTCGGCCGTGGTCTTGATCATCAGGCTGTTGGACAGGTCGGTAATGGCGCGGATGATCGACATGGCTTCGCGGCTGTCGCACATGTCATGCACGAACGACTTGTCGATCTTGATCCGGTCGAACGGGAACGAACGCAAGTACCCCAGCGACGAATACCCGGTACCGAAGTCGTCCAGCGAAATCGACACACCCAGGTCTTTCAGCGCCCGCAAGGTGCGCACGTTCTCTTCACTGTTACCCAGCAACACCGACTCGGTGATCTCCAGCTCCAGGCGCCGCGCCGGCAAGCCCGAATCAGACAGGGCCAAAGCCACGGTATGGACCAGGTTGGCATTCTTGAACTGCACCGGGGACAGGTTGACCGACACTGTCTGTTCGCTGTCCCAGCTGGCCGCTTCCTGGCACGCCAGGTTCAGCGCGCGGATGCCGAGCTCGTGAATCAGCCCGGTCTCTTCGGCGATGGGGATGAAGTCCATGGGCATGACCATGCCGCGGGTCGGGTGCTCCCAGCGCAACAACGCCTCATACCCCGTCACACTGCTGGTCTGCTGATCGACCACCGGCTGGTAGTGCAACTGCAGTTGACCAAGGTGCAGCGCCGTACGCAGGTCGGTTTCCACCAGGCGGCGTTGGCGGGCGGCGACATCCAGCTCGACATTGAAGCACTCGTACCGGTTGCGTCCATTGCGCTTGGCTTCGTACAACGCCATGTCGGCATAGCCCAGCAGTTGCTCGGCCTGGTCATTGTCGTCGGGGGCGATCGCCACGCCGATACTCACACCCACCGTGAACTGATGCCCCTCGATCTGAAACGGCGGGCAAATGGCATTGATCAGGCGCTGCGCGGTATTGCACGCGGCATCACGGCCATCCAGCCCCGTGAGCACGATGGCAAACTCGTCACCGCCCAGGCGGGCCAACGTGTCGTGCTCGCGCAGTTCGCGGCGCAAGCGCTTGCCCAGCTCACGCAGCAGCTTGTCGCCGAACGCGTGACCTAACGAATCGTTGATGTTCTTGAAGTTGTCCAGGTCCAGGCACAGGGCAGCGGTCAGCTTGGCGTTCTCATCACCGCGTACCAAGGCTTGGCGCAAACGCTCATGGAACAGCGTGCGGTTGGGCAGCCCGGTGAGGGCATCGTGGTGCGCCATATGGTGGATCTGCGCGTGGGCCGCCAACTCTTCAGTGGCATCTTCGGCCACGAACAGCACATAGTCGGCCTGGCCCTCGCGGTGCTGGCTGAGCAGCGTACGGCTGCGCAGGGTGCGTGGCCCGCACTGGGTGTCGACCCGGGTTTCGGCGGCATAGCCCTTGGTGCTGCGTGCCCCGCGAGCGAGCTGTTGCTCCAGGTAATCGGCTGCAGCCGGCGCCAGGCTTTGGGCAGGCAGTTGCCCGATCATGCTTGAACCCGGCACACCAAAAAGGCGTTCGGCCTGCTGGTTGGCCAGCAGGATGCGCTGGCTCTCCAGGTCCTGAACCATGACACTGGCCGGGATGTTGGCAATGACCGAGTCAAGAAACTGCGACAGCTTGGCCATCTCTTGGCTGTACTGTTCGGCCAGTTCCTTGGCTTTGAGCAGCTCCAGCTCCTGCTGGTGGCGTTCGGAGATGTCGCGGGTGACCTTGGCGAACCCCACCAGGCGGCCGTCATCGTCATGCACCGCGTCGATCACCACATGCGCATGGAAGGCCGAGCCATCCTTGCGCAGCCGCACACCCACCTCTTCGAAGCGCCCCGTGCAACGCGCCTGTTCAAGGTTGTGCGCGGGCAGCCCGGCAGCCCGTTCGGCTTCGCTGTAGAACAACGAGTAATGCTTGCCGACGATCTCGTCGGCAAGGTACCCCTTGGCCCGCTGGGCGCCGGGGTTCCAGTTGGCAACAATGCCTTCGGGGGTGAGCAGGTAGATGGCATAGTCCACCACGCTCTGGATCAACAGCCGATACATGATGTCGGGGCTTGCGACTAGCGACATGAAATTAACCTGAACCTTCGACGGCCACGAAAAGGACCCCGGCGCTGCGCAACCGGGTCTTGTACAGAAGTGATGGCATTATGCCGGTCACTCGTATTTTGTGAAGTGGTTCACAGAATTTTGCTGCACTGTCCTTTGCCGTACGAAGGGCTGAAGGCGGGGACGTGCCTGGCCCCTCACCCTTCATCAGTACCTGATCATCACCGATTTCAGTTCGGTGTAATCCTCGATGAACGCACTGCCAAACTCACGCCCTACCCCGGATGCCTTCGACCCACCAAACGGCACCGCCGGGTCGAGGAAGGTGTGCATGTTGACCCACACCGTGCCCGCTTCGATCTGCGGGATCAGCCGCAGCGCCTTGGACAGGTCGTTGGTCCACAGGCTGGCGGTCAGGCCATAGGGGCTATCGTTCATCAACGCCAGCAACTGCTCTTCATCGTCGAACGGCAGCACACAGACGATCGGGCCGAACGTTTCCTCGTGCAGCAACGGGTCACTGGGGTCATTGGCCAGCACCACCGTAGGCTCGACGAAGTAGCCCGGCCGATCAAGCGCCTTCGCCCCACAGACCACCGTGTTACTGGCCCGGGCACGCTCGAAGAAGCCGAGAATCTTCTGCAGGTGCGCAGCATTGGCCAAAGGGCCGAACTGGGCGTCGGGGTCGAGCGCCGAACCAATCTTCAACTGCCCCAGCGCTTCACCCAGCTTGCGGGTAAATTCCTGAACCTTGCTGCGGTGCACATACACCCGCTCCGGCGAAGCGCACACTTGCCCCTGGTGCACGAAGGCCGTCTGCAGGATGCCTGCCACGGCGCCGTCCACGTCCACATCGGCCAACAACGCTGCCGGGTTCTTGCCCCCCAGCTCCAGCGTGGCGCGGGTCAGGTTGGCCGCCATCGCGGCCTTGCCGACGGCGATACCGGTCGGCACCGAGCCTGTGAACGCGACCTTGGCCACGAGCGGGTGCTCAATCAACAGCTGGCCCGCCTGCCCGCGCCCATTAACCACGTTGAACACCCCCGCCGGCACCCCTGCCTCGACCGCCAGTTCGGCGATGCGCAGCAGCGTCAGCGGCGTGAATTCGCTGGGTTTGATCACGATGGTGCAACCGGTGACCAAGGCAGAGGCGATCTTCCAGATACCGATCATCACCGAGAAATTCCACGGCACGATCCCCGCGACCACGCCCACCGGCTCACGCAGGGTAAAGGCGGTGTAGCGCTCGCCACCGAATGAAGGCAGCGACGGGGTCATGGTCTGCCCAGTGATCTTGGTCGCCCAACCCGCGAAATAACGCAGGAAGACTACACTTTGAGCGATCTCCAACCCCCGCGAGAGGTTGATCGACTTGCCGGAACACAGGGTCTCGAGCTGTGCCAGCTCTTCGGCATTGGCCTCGATCAGGTCAGCCAAGCGGTTGAGCACCACGCCTTTCTGATAGGGGGAAACCTCAGCCCAACTGCCCTTGAAGGCCTGCCGGGCACTGAGCACCGCACGTGCTACTTCCACCTCGCTGGCCTCGGCAACCCGGCTGATGACCGTGCCGCTGGAGGGGTCGTGGATATCGACTGACGGCCACGCCTCACCCGCCTGGTATTGGCCCTCGATGAAATGGCCATGGGGCCTGGCGAGGAACTCGACCACGGCAGGTAACAGTTGGATATCGCTCATGACATGACTCCTGGAAGGCAGCGCAAAAGTGTGTGCGGGCCGATCTTCAGGCCCCCGCCTACCCGCCTGCCAGCCCCGACCGGCGTTTTGTCAGGGAGCCTCAAGAGAATGTCACGCTGGCCAAATCACCACGCCGGCCCAGGCGGCACACTGCGATCACTGCGATATCTGCATAACCCATAACAACATCGGAGATAGCCAATGCGTCGCGTAGACAGGCTTAGCATCTCGGCAGCCCTGGCCTTGGCCCTGGCTGCGAGCACAAGCGCGGTGCGGGCCGACCTGCCCGCCGAAGAGATCGGCCAGAACACCCTGCCGTTCCCGCCGGACCCTCACCGTGTCTACATCCTCGATGTGGACTTCAAGAACCCCATCGCCGGCAAGGTGGTGGTGGTCGACCCCAAGGCCAAGCGCATGCTCGGCATGACCACCAACGCCTTCGTCGCCCCAACGGCGCTGAGCCCAGACAACCGCACCCTGTACTCGGCCAACCTGTTCTACTCGCGTGGCACCTACGGCGAACGCACCGACGTACTGGTGGCGTGGGACACCCAGACCCTGCGCCCGCAATGGGAAGTGGTACTGCCCGCCAAGCGCGCCTCCACGCTCACCGAGAAGTACGCGATGGGCGTCAGCGCCGACAGCAAGCTGGCATATGTCTTCAACCTGACGCCGTCGACATCGGTGACCGTGGTCAATACTCAGACGCACACGGTCGCCAGCGAAGTCGCCATCAGCGGCTGCGTACTCAACTACCCAGTCGGCAAACGCAGCTTCGCGTCACTGTGCGGTGACGGCCAACTGCTGGTGGTGACACTGGATGATGACGGCAAGGAAGTCTCGCGCACCCAGACGCCGTTCTTCGACCCGAACAAGGTCCGCCTCAACGAGCGCGCCATCGCCAACGGCGACACCTACTATTTCACCACCACCCATGGCGAGGTGTACCCGGTGAGTTTCGAAGGGGGCAAGGCCAAGCCGCAGCCCACCTGGTCGCTGGTCAGCGACGAGGAACGCAAGCAAGGCTGGGCGCCGGGTGGCTGGCAAGCCCTGGCCTTGGCGCCAGGCCTGAACCGGCTGTATGCGCTGATGCATGACCAGCACACCGATGGCAAATGGGAAGACCCGAGCACCACCATCTGGGCGTTCGACCTGAAGACGGGCAAGAAGCTCGGCACGCTCGACTCGCCCAAGCCAGTCTGGAGCCTGCAGGCCAGCCATGACAAGGCGCCCATTCTGGTGGCCACTGACCTGGAAGGCGGCGTGCAGTTCTTCGACCTGGCCACCGGCAAGCACAGCGGTGCCATGGACCAGATCGCCGACACGCCCGTGCTCACCTTGGCCCCTTGGTAAACAGGAGACCCGACCATGCTCGACCCTGTTCTCGTGATTGCCAGCAGTACCGCTTTGGCGACGCTGCTGGCCAGTGCCGCCAGCCACAAGCTACGTGACCTGCGCGCGTTCAGCGCCATCGTGCGCGACTACCAACTGCTGCCAGCACCCCTGGCACCGGTAGCCACGGCAAGCCTTGCACTGGCCGAACTGGCCCTGGCGCTGGCCTTGCTGCTACCCGGTGGGCGAGCCAGCGCGGCGTTGGCGGTGGTGCTGTTGATGGCGCTGTATGCCAGCGCCATCGGCATCAACCTGTGGCGTGGCCGCCGCGACATCGATTGCGGCTGTTCAGGCCCCGGCGCTGCCCAGCCACTGCGCCCAGTGCTGTTGCTGCGCAACCTGGTGATCGCCCTGTTGGCCGGCCTGGCGGCGCTGCCCATGGCCGAGCGTGCACTCGGTGCCCTGGATATTTTCGTGGTGATTGCGGCCAGTGCCGTGGCGCTGCTGATTCATGTGGCGGTGGATGGCCTGCTGGCCAACCAGCCGCGTCTTGCCAAATTGACTGGGAGATAACCCATGCAACTGCTTATCGCATCGAACATTTTGCTCTGGCTGCTGCTGATCGCGGTGGCGTTCACGGTCATGGCCCTGGTGCGCCAGATCGGCGTGCTGCATGGCCGCATCGCGCCTGCCGGTGCGCTGATGGTAGACAAAGGCGTGACGGTCAACGACCCCGCCCCACAGGTCACCGCCGCCGACCGTCATGGCCGCCCGGTAAACATCGGCTACCGCAGCGAACGCTCGCAACTGCTGTTCTTCCTCGCGCCCGGCTGCCCGGTGTGCAAATCGCTGCTGCCGGCGGTCAAGTCGATTGCCAAGGACAACAGCGGCGAGCTGGACGTGATCTATGTCAGCGACGGTGATTTTGCCGAACAGCAGGCCCTGATCGACGCCAACGACTTGCAGCAAGCCACCTATGTGGTCGGCCCCGAGATCGGCATGACCTACCAGATTGGCAAGCTGCCGTACGCCGTGTTGATCGACCAGGCCGGCACCCTGCGCGCCAAGGGCCTGGTCAACTCCCGCGAGCACCTCGACAGCCTGTTCGAGACCGTGCACCTGGGCAGCGCGAGCCTGCAGCAGTACCTGCACGGCAACCACGCGCACGGCCATGCTCACGACCATGACCATGCCCACCCACACAGCGCGCAACACTGATCGCGGAGCACACCATGAGTTTTCTCGACAAACTGTTTGAACGCTCCAGCCGTCATGTCGCCGACACCACCTCACGGCGCAAGGTGCTGGCGCGCCTGGGCTCGCTGATCGTCGCCGGCGCGGCCCTGCCGGTGCTGTTGCCGATCGACCGCACCGCCAAGGCGCTGGCCGCCGAGCAGCCGAAAATGGGCGACCCAGGTGACCCGACCAGCTGTGACTATTGGCGCAACTGCTCGATCGACGGCTTCCTGTGCTCGTGCTGCGGCGGTTCGATTACCTCCTGCCCGCCCGGCACCGATGCCTCGCTGGTGACCTGGATCGGCACCTGCCGCAACCCGGCCGATGGCAAGAACTACATCATCTCGTACAACGACTGCTGCGGTAAGCACGCGTGCGGCCAGTGCGCCTGCTCGCGCAACGACGATGAACAACCCTTGTATCGCCCGTTCAACAACAACGACATCAACTGGTGCCTCGGGGCTGAGTCGAAGATCTACAACTGCACCGTTACCATCATCCGCGGTGTGGCGGTCTAGCGCCGTGAAGGCCCTGACCGCGGTGTTGATCCTGTGCCTGCTGGCGCCTGTCGCCCAGGCCAGGACCCTGCCCAACCCCAACCAGCGCCCGGCGCCGGGCAACGAGGTGCCACCGGTGCCGATTGCCCAGGCCGGTTATTCGGTGCCGGTGAATTATCAGTTGCAATGCGCCGGCTGCCACCGCGACAACGGCGAAGGCTCGGCGGCCAACGACACGCCGCGCATGCAGGGGTTTGTCGGCAACTTCCTGCGGGTGCCGGGCGGGCGCGAGTTTCTCGTGCGGGTGCCGGGGATCTCCCAGTCGGCGCTTAATGATCAGCAGATTGCCGATTTGCTTAATTGGCTGCTGGCGCGGGACGGGATGGCCGGCAACAGCTCACCCGAACAATGGCCGGCGTACAGCGGCGAGGAAGTGCATCGGGTACGTCAGAACAGCATGCTCAACCTGCCGCATGTGCGCGCCGGGTTGATCGAAGCGATGCAGGCCAAGGGCATTCCCATCAGCGATGGGCTTGGCCACTGAATCACGCAAGCGTTGTGCCTTCAGCCCGCCCTGTCAGCGGGCTTTTTTTTGGTTGTCGGGTGGTTTTTTTGGGGGGGGTTGGGGGTGTTCGTCGCAGGATTTTCGGCGCCTGTGAGATCGAGCGCCGCCTCACAACCTGAGGCAGGCACCTCGTCGCCCTCACCCACCCTGCCAAAGTGCAACATCTGGAAACAAACCTGTATCAATTGGCTACATCCCAGCGCATTCCAGCGCACTAATCACACCACTACCACTGCCAACACCCTCATCACAAATAAAATTAATCCCAATTAAAACAATTCACTAGCAAATACCCCCTGCTACACCACTACCTCTCAGGCCCGATTTTTGCTTGAAAATTCAAGTGAATTATAATGCTTTAAGGCACCCCTCCAAGAGTTCGCTCAAGCGAACCGTTCCACGTCCTACCGTGCGAGGCCCCCATGACACCAGCAACCTGTGTTACCGACGATCACTTCCAGGCCTGGCTCAGCCAGGTCAACGATGCCTGCGGCCACTTCAACGCCCGCAAGCTCGACGCAGGCTTCGTCGGCCAGCTCGAAAAGTGCCAGGTAGGCCAGATTTCCATGAGCATCGTCGACATGACCCACGTCAACCTGTTCCGCGGCCCGCGGGAAATACGCGCCAGCGGTGCCGACAACTACTATGCAGTCTTGCAGATGGCCGGCACCTCGCATATCGAGCACCAGGATGCACGCATCGAACTGCGGCCCGGCGACCTCACACTGATCGACGCCAGTGCCCCGCTGGACATGCACTTCCACCAGCGCTCGCGCCAGTTGTCGCTGATTTTGCCGCGCACTCAGGTCGAAAGCGGCACCCGCGGCGTCAGCGTGGCCTGCGCCAAACGCATCGAAGCGCAAACCCCGTTGGCCAGCATGGCCCGCCAGATGATGCTCGAAGCCGGCCGCACCCAGCACATGGCCAACAACGAAAGCCAGGCGGTACTGGAGGCGCTGATCGCCTTGCTGCGCCCCGCCATCACCCAGGACTCGGTGCCCGGCAGCCACGAGCGCATGTTCCGCAAGGCCCTGGCACTGATTGACCAGCGCATCACCTGCGAAAGCCTGACACCTGAGTTCATTGCCCGCGAAGTGGGCATCTCCATGCGCAGCCTGTACCGCATCTTCGCCAAGCACGACTTGGTCATCGCCCAGTACATCCGCAACCGTCGCCTCGACTTCTGCGCCGAAAGCCTGCGCAATCCGTCGATGGATCAGAAGGTGTCGTCGCTGGGGTATGCCTGGGGTTTTTCCGATTCGAGTTATTTCAGCACCGCATTCAAAGGCCGGTTTGGCATGACCCCAGGCGAGTACCGCAAGCGTCACGCCAACTGACAAGCCCAGCAAACACCCTGGCAGGCACAACAAAACCCGCCCGCCTGTACTCGCACACAATCAAGCAGAACACCAACAAGAAGCAGCCCCGCGCTGCCCTACCCAGGAACCGTGCGTGATGTCGACCGTCGTATCCAGCAAGTTCGTAATGCCCTTCCTGCTCGCCGCGCTGGCCAGCCCGCTGGCCCTGGCCGAAGACTGCGCAGCCCCGCAGCGCCAACAGGGCGAACAGGTGTTTGCGCGCGACTGCGCGGCGTGCCATTCGGCGCAAAAGGATGGCCCAGTGATGATGGGCCCCAACCTGCACGACGTGGTGGGCCGTACCCCCGGTACCGTGCCAGGGGCCAATTACTCTCAGGCCATGAAAACCCGCCAGGCGGCCTGGACGGCGCAAAGCATCGGCGCCTTCATTGCCCAGCCACAGGCGGCAGTACCCGGCACCTACATGCCTTATGCAGGGTTGCCGGACGCGGGCGAACGCCAGTCGGTGACGTGTTTCCTCGCCGGCCTCAAGTAACCACGTTTGCCCACGAAGGCCCCGCAATGGGGCCTTCTGCGTTTTTAACGCCCGCCCCATCAGCTTGGCACACCGCCAAAGTCAACTGGCAGCCAGGGCAAAAGCCCAGGGCTGGGCTTGCTTCATGATCATTGGCACGTCTTCGGAACTTCTGCCAAAACCATGACAAAGGAAGCCAGACCATGCACCACCGCCCGTTCCGCCTAACCTTGGCCGCACTCCTGGCCGGGGCTTCGCTGAGTGCGTCCGCGCACGAGCTGTACAGCGATGCCGAACGCCATCTGAACGCCAATGTGGAAGCCGTGTTCGGGGCATTCCACAGCGAACGCAGCTACGCCATCGCCCGCGGCCAACCCGGCTCCACCTCGTGGCGGGAAGGCTATATCAAGTATGGCTTGAGCGCCGACCAGGCCCTGGGCAGCGTCGGTTCGCTGTACGGCGCCTTCGCCATGCTCAGCTCAGCGACCTGGGGCGACGGTGATGCTGCCGGCTTCAGCGATGGCAGCGAACGCACCAGCAAGATCGAGGATGCCTACGTGGGCTGGAAGTCCGGCAACCTGGTGCCGATCCTGGGCGAGGACGGTATCGACCTGTCGTTCGGCAAGCAGATGGTCGCCGTGGGCGATGGGTTTCTGCTTCAGGGTGACTCGCTGAACGTCGGCCATGGCCTTGCCGATGGTCAGTTCAACCGGGGCGGTGCGTACTACCTTGCCGCTCGCAAGAGCTTCGACAAGACCGCCGTGCTGCGCCTGGGCGGCAGCAGTGGTTGGCGCGGCGACCTGATGTGGCTGCAGTCAGACAACCGCGCGCAGGCCAACACCGAACTGCACGTCGCCACCCTTGAGCACGTGGCGGACGCCGGCACCGTCGGCCTGACCTATATCGGCACTACCCATGTCGACGAGCAGTACGCCTCCCCGCTGCAACTGGAACGCGATGGCATGAAGACTTACAGCCTGCGTGGCCAGGGCAATGCCGGGGTAGACAACCTGTTTTTGTCCGGGGAATACGCCAAACAGGACAAACCCCATACCGCCACCGAGGACGCCTGGTACCTGGAAGCCGGCTGGACCTTCGCCGACCTGCCCTGGCAACCGAACCTGAGCTACCGCTACAGCCGCTTTTCCGAGCAGTACGACACGCTGTTCTATGGCCTCGGGCGCGGGTTGGGTACCTGGTTCCAGGGTGAAGTGGCCGGTAACTATGCCGGGCCATTCAACAGCAATGCGCGGGTGCAGAAGGTCGGCCTGACGGTCAGCCCGACGCCGACGTTGAACCTTGGCGTGATGGGGTTCCATTTCGACACCATCGATCGCAGCCTGGGCAATGTGGACGGACGCGAGCTGGATATCTATGCCGAGTGGACCCTCAATGATCACCTGATGATCGTGCCGCTGGTGGGGTTGTATCAGCCGGATCGCAGCGTGGAGCAAGGGGGGACGCAGTTGGGCAACCACCACGACAACCTGTATGGCCAGGTGGTGTTCGTCAGTACCTTCTGAGCTGCAGGCACTGGGGCTGCTTTGCAGCCCCAGCATCCGTGACTACCGCTCTGGCACCGGCAACGGCGCGTCGCTGTTCCACGCCGTCACTGGCCGGCTGAACAGGTTCTCGGTCTGGAAATGCGCCATGCGCCACTGGCCCTCTTCCAGCGCAAAGCGCACGGTCAGCCGGGCAGCATTGAGGTGTGAGGCGCCGTCGGCAAAGGTACTGGTCTGCAACATCACCCAGCGCCCCAGCCCTTCCTCACCGGCCACCTCGATAACCTCACTGGTCAGAAAGTGCACATTCAAGGCGAAATGCGCCGGGGTCTTCATGTAGGTGGCGAACATCGCCCGGATCGCTTCGCGCCCGCGGTAGCCGCCAAAACTCTCGGCGTACTTGGCGCCCTTGCCCTCCCACACCGCATCACGGCAAAACAGCTGCGCCAGTTCATCGAGCGGGGATCGCGCGTCCAGTTGGTCGCACAACGCCATGTAGCGGTTGATGCAGACGCGGATGGCCTGCTGGTGTTCAAAGCTGCGCAGGCGGGCCTGGAGTTCGAGGATATCGGTCATCGCAATCGTGGCCTCAATGATCGTTGCCGGCGTACAGGTTCAGCAGCACGCGCTCGGCCACTGCCAGCAATTTCTCATCGGCGCCTTTGGCCGCCACCAGTTGCAGGCCAACCGGCAAACCTGCCTCGCTGCCTAGCGGAATGCTCAACGCCGGGTGCCCCGACAGGTTGAACGGCCGCACCAGCGAGGTCATGCCCAGCACCGCGCGGGTATCGGCGGCGTCCTCCAGGCGCAGTGGGAAGTCCGGCATGGTCGGCAGGGCCAGGACATCGAAGTTGGCCAGGGCCTGGTCGACTTCTTCAGTAAAGCGTCGACGCACCTCCTCTGCCTCGGCCAGCGCCGTGTCAGTGGTCTGCCCCGCTGCCGCCAGGCGCCCGGCGATATCGCTGCCGACCTTGCCGGTTTGCAGAAGGTGACCACAGCCTTCGAACGTCTCGCGGTTGATCACGACCATGCCGGCGTCATAGGCGGCGCCAAAGTGTTTGAGTTCGACATTGCCCAACGGCAAGCCACTGGCGCTCAGGGCCCCGTGCACCACCTTGTGGATGGCGGCCTCGGCGGTCACCCGCAATACGCCGATGCGCGCCCTGGCCGGTACCTGGGCGGGGACGAAACTGGGGTCGATCATGCTCATGGCGCGTACCAGCATCGGCAGGCTCGCGGCGAACGGGCCCACGCAGTCGAGGCTGGTGCGAGCCGGCATCACGCCTTTACGGCTTACCCGGCCAAACGTTGGCTTGAGGCCGAACACGCCACAGCAACAGGCCGGGACACGCACCGAGCCACCGGTGTCGGTGCCCAGGCTGAAATCCGCCAGGCCCGCGGCCACCGCAGCTGCCGAGCCGCTGGACGAGCCACCGGGTATGCGCCCCGGAAAGCGCGGGTTGGCGGCCGTGCCGGTATAGCGGTTGATGCCGGTCGTGCCGAACGCCAGTTCGTGCAGGCTAACCTTGCCGGTCAGCCGGGCACCGGCCGCCAACAACTGGCTGACCACGTCGGCATGCCGCTCGGCCAACGGCGCATCCTCTAACGCCTGGCTGCTGGCGCGGGTCGCAGTACCGGCGACATCGATGGTGTCCTTGACCACGACCCGGGGGCCGGTGCCGCCCAGATCAAGGGTTTCTACTATGATTGTCATTGTTGTGCAGCCCTCTTCAAGAATGGATGCCGGGCCTTGGCCCAGCCGATAAAATGCGTGCCGATTACTTGAAATGTCAACTGAACATTCCAGTATTATGCGCCCGCTTTACGGTAGCCAAATGCGCGGAAACGTCTATGATGTCGCGACTATTTCCGCACAAGTAGTGAATCGATGAGCAACTCGAAAAACACAGGCCACAGCCACCACGACCCAGCCAGCGATGAATTTCGCAAGGAAGATTTCCCCTTCTACTGGCTGGCGCGCGTGCATGGCCGCTACACCCAGAACATGGAACGTCTGCTCAAGAAGATCGACCTCGACGTGCCGCGCTGGCGCGTGCTGTGGATCCTCAACGAGAACGGTGAATCGAGCATTTCCGAGATCTCCACCCACGCCATCGCCAAGCTGTCGACCATCACCAAGATCGTCTACCGCATGAAGGACGACGGCCTGGTCGATACCGCACCAAGCCCGGAGGATGGGCGCGTGACCCAGGTGCGGATCACCGAAGTCGGCCTGCAGAACATCGAGCGCATGCAGGACGTGACGCGCGAACTATTCCAGCGCAGTTTCAAGGGGCTGACCGAAGCACAGGTGCAGCGCCTGAACCGGATGCTGGAAGTGGTGTTCCATAACCTCGAAACACTTTAACTTAACGCCCAATCCCCCCCCCTGTAGGAGCAGCCTTGTGCTGCGAAGAGGCCGGCGCAAACGGCACACATCGCCGGTACTTTCACTGGCCTCTTCGCAGCACAAGGCTGCTCCTACACAGGTCCGCGCAAGCTGTTCGGCACGCCTTCGGGAGCACACATCGCGGGTGCTTTCACCGGCCTCTTCGCAGCACAAGGCTGCTCCTACACAGGGTCAGCGCAAGCTGCTCAGCACGCCTTCGAGGCCTCGCATACCCGGTGATAGGCGCGGTTGAAATACACCAGCCCATCGTCCGCCCCACCCTGGCGGATGTCCTGGATCTCGCAGTAGAAAATGCTGTGCGAACCCACCTCATGCACCTGGGCAATGCGGCAGTCGAAGTTGACCAGCGCCTCCTGCATCACCGGCGCGCCGCTCTCCAGCACGGTCCAGTGCGTGGTCGCAAAGCGCTCTTCCGTGCTCAGGTTGCGGTTGGCAAACGCCCCCGACAGCTCCTGATGGGTACCGGCCAGCACGTTCACGCACAGCGCACCGTTGGCCTTGAATTGCTCATTCGAATACGAGGCGCGGTTCATGCACACCAACAACGTGGGCGGCGCGTCGGTCACGCTGCACACCGCCGACGCGGTAAAACCGAAACGGCCTGCGGGGCCATCGGTGGTGATGACCGATACGGCGCCACCGAGCAGCGCCATTGCATTGCGAAACTGGCTTACATCTACCATGGTCATGCTCCTCAGATATCCAGCACCAGCTTGTTGGACTTGGCCCGCGAGCAGCACACCAGGATCTGGTCGTTCGCGGCTTTTTCTTCATCGGTCAGGTACACATCGCGGTGGTCCGGCTCGCCTTCGAGCACTTCGCACATGCAGGTCCCGCAGACGCCCTGCTCGCAAGAAATGTCGATCTTGATGCCAACCTGGGCAAGCGCTTCGAGGATGGTCTGCCCCTCGGCCACCTGCACGGTCTTGTTGCTGCGCGCCGCCACCACTTCGAAACCTTGGCCACTGGCGTCGACCTCGACCTGGAAGTACTCCTTGTGGATGTGGTCTTCGGCATAACCCTGCCGACGCGCGCCCTCAATCACCCAGTCCATGAAGCCGGACGGGCCGCAGGTGTACAGGTGGGTGCCCTGGCTGGCAGTGCCCAGCACCGCCTGCAGGTTCAGGCGCTGTGCCGGGTCTTCATCATCGAAGTGAGTGACCACCCGCGCGGCGAACGGCGCCGCCGCCAGCGCCTCGAGAAACGCACTGCGGCTGCGCGAGCGCCCGCAATAATGCAGTTCAAAATCCGCGCCCTGCTGGTGCAGGGCATGGGCCATGGCGATCATCGGCGTGATGCCGATACCACCGCCCAGCAGGATCGAACGGCTGGCCTGCGGCGCCAGCGGGAACAGGTTGCGCGGCGCACTGATCTGCAGCTCGCGCCCTTCCAGCAAAGTCTCGTGCACGCCCAGCGAGCCGCCGCGTGAAGCTGGGTCTTTCAGCACGCCCAGGCGATACACCGAAGCATCGGCCGGGTCACTGCACAGCGAATACTGGCGCACCACGCCGGGCGCGACGTGGATATCGACATGCGCGCCCGCCTCGAAGGCCGGCAACGCCGCGCCATCAGCGTGCCCCAGATCGAGGACGACCACGTCGGCCCCTTGGATCTCGCGCTTGCGCACGACTACGTTCAACAATTGTTCATTCATGGCCGGTGTCCCGTGTAACGACAGGAGGCGCGCAGCGCCCCGCAAAAAAAATCAACGCATGAACAGGCCGCCGTTCACGTCCCAGGTCGCCCCGGTGGTGAAGTAGGCTTCGGGCCGCGCCAGTTGCACGATCAGGTCGCCCAGAAAACCGGCGTCCCCCAGGCGCTGCACCGGGATGTTCGCCAGTAGCCCTGGCAGGCGCTCGGCAGGCACCGCGGCATGCACCGCCGGCGAATCGATCGGGCCGGGGGCGATGGCGTTGACCGTGACGCCACGGGCAGCGAACTCCTTGGCGAAGATCTTGGTCAGGGTGACGATCGCGCCCTTGCTCGCCGCGTAGTGCGCGCCGGTCGCGGTGCCGCCGTTCTGCCCGGCCAGCGAGGCCATGTTGATGATCCGCCCGTAACCGGCCTCGGCCAGGTACGCGCCGAACACCTGGCAACCGAGGAACACGCTGCGCAGGTTCAGGCCAACCACGGCGTCGAATTCTTCCGGGCTGATCTGCATCAGCGGCGTGGTCTTGGTCACCGCAGCGTTGTTGATCACCACGTGCAGGGCGCCAAAGTGCTCCAGCACCTGGGCCAGCGCCTGCTCGAAATCGGCCTTGCTGGCGACATCGAGCTTGACCGCGAGGGTACGGCCGCCCTGCCCTTGCCGGGCTTGCTGCAGTTGTTCGGCGCTGGCCTGAGCGAGCGCCAGGTCACGGTCCGAGACCACCACGTCAAAGCCTGCGGCAAGCAGTTGCGCGCAGAAGCGCTGGCCCAAGCCCTGGCCGGCGCCGGTTACCAATGCGACTTGGTTCATGGTCGGTTCCTCACAGGATGTAGCCGATACCGGCGAGGGTATCGTCACTGTTGATCAGGCTGATCACCTTGCGGTGGATCTTGAAGCTGCCTTGCGCCCGTACCAGGGTGTAGGTCAGGTCGGCGCTGTAGTGCTTGAGGCTCTCTTTGCGGAACTCGCGCACGTTCTGCGCGCAGCGCACGGTGACGTTGACGCCGTCGTCGCCCAGCACCCGGAAGCGCGAAATCGTGCGCACGGTGCGCGGCTGCGGGCTGGTGGAAATCGACTCGCCGCCGATCAACCGCTGCACGCGCAGGCCACGCATGTGGTGGTCGTCGTAGGCGTAGTTGAGGGTGTTCTCGTAGTCACTCTCGCGCGGGTCGATGGGGATGATGTACGTGCCTTTTTCGGTCCATTGGCCGAGCCAGGTGTCGTACTCGCCGTGGTCGAGCATGTCGCCTTCCTGCCAGATGAAAGCGGTGACTTCTTGCAGCAATTGCAGGTTCATAGGGTTCTCCACGCTCACGCCGACATCATCTTTTTCCACTGCTGGTACGCCGCGCGCATGCCGGTTTCGGCACTCACGTCGGACACCAGCCCGTCTGCGCTGGGCTTCTCGCCCGGCAGGCCGCGGTTGAGCATGATCCACAGGTCTTCACCGGCACGAGCGCCTTTCTGCACGCGCTCCCAGGCCTCGGAATCGTCCGGGGTGCCAAAGCCCATCGGGCCTTGGAAGTGCTCGTGCAGGCGCAGGCGGTAGCGGTTGGCTGCGGCTGGGCCGCCGTCCATGGTGATCACCGAGTGGTGGATTTCGGTCTCGGTCACCGAGATCGGCTGCAGCACGCGGAAAAACGCCATCGAGCAGGCGACGTTGGGGAACAGGTTGAGGTTGAAGCCCGAGCCACCGACGGCGCGGACGATGCGGCGCACCTGCTGCTCGTCGATGCCTTCGTCGCGCAGTTCGGCGGCGAGGGACTCGAAGCGCTCGGGGATCGGCTTGTCGAGGTCGGCTTCCAGGTCCACCAGCTCGGGGATCATCACCATCACGCTGTGGCCGTTGCCGAGGTCTTCGACGTAGCCTGGGCCTTTGACGAAGTCGAACAGCTCCAGGGTCTGCTCGTCGACCGAGGACAGGAAGCTTTTGTGCACCAACGGGAAGTGGTAGGCGTCGGTGGTGTTTTCCAGCTGGATCTTCCAGTTGCCGGGGAAGCGGAAGCGGTGCTCGCCGGGGACCTTGATGCCGTAGCCGGCGCCTTGCTTCATGAACAGGTCCATCCACTTCTTCGCGGCGCCGAGGAAGTCTTCGAGCGGTTCGATGTCGTCCTTGAAGGTGGCGAAGACCATGCCGGCGTAGCGCTCGACGCGCAGGCTGACCAGTGGCAGCTCGGCCTTGTCCAGGCAGTCGCCGTAGCTTTCCGGGTGGGGAATGCCGCGCAGCGAGCCATCGAGGGCGTAGCCCCAGCCGTGGTAGGGGCAGACGAAGCTGTTGGTCTTGCCCTTCTTGTGCTCGCAGACCGTGGCGCCGCGGTGGCGGCAGCGGTTGAGCAGCACGTTGATGGCCTTTTTGCGGTCACGCACGACGATCACCGGCTGTTTGCCGATGAAGGTGGTCTTGTAGCTGCCGGGCTCGGGGACTTCGCTCTCGTGGGCGACCCAGACCCAGGTGCTGTGGAAGATCTTCTGCAGTTCGGCGTCGAACAGGGCCGGGTCGGTGTAGAGGGAGGTGTGGACGCGGTCGGGCTGGACCAGCTCGGCCGGGTCTACCGTCAGGTTGACGGCGGGGATCAGGTTGCTCACGGTATCGTCCTCGACTCAGGCGCGCTGGATGATCAGTTCGCGGCCGACACGGGCCTCGACCTTGGCGTAGCGCCACAGCTTGTACGGCCCCTCGCCCACGGCCGTGGTGCGGAACAGGTTGCAGGCGGCGTGCACGGTCTCGATGTCCGGTACGTCGGCCAGCAGGTAGGTGGTCCAGGGGAAGCCGTCGGACGGGCCGACCATACCTTGGTCATCGTCCATGTTGCCCAGCACGTTCACCCCGGTCAGGTCGTGAATGCCATTCCACATCGCGCTGAAGGCGGCCCACACCTGCAGCTGCTCCTCACGGGGGGCATCGAAGAAGTTCTGGTTGATGCCCATGCAGAACAGCACACGCAACGCTTTCTTATCGCTCATGACAAAATTCCCGAAAGTTACAGGTAGCCCGGAAGGGGCTGTTTACCGAAGAACATCGCACCGGCGTTCTGGTACGTGACGTCGCCCATGAAGGCGTGCTGGGTCACCACCTGCGCATCGTTGACGCAGCGGGCCAGCGGGCTTTCGTTGTAGATGCCGGTCATGCCCGAGAGCATCTGCGCACTGCGTGCCACTTCAGCGGCCACGCGGGCGGCATGGGTGGAGGACAGGCGCAACAGGTTGGTGACGTCGACCGGTACCGGGTCGCCCGCCACCACGTGCTCCCAGGCACGTTCGATGGACTCGTAGAAGAACGCGCGCGCCGAGCGCAGCGCCGCCTCGGCCTTGGCCACATCGACCTGGGCCAGCGGCCGGTCGGCCAGTGCCGGGGCGCCGGTCACCGAGATGCGCCCACTGGCCATGCCTGACAGTTCGTCCAATGCAGCGCGGGCAATGCCCAGCCCGACCACCGAGAGCACCTGGGTGGCGAACGACAGCGATGGGTAACGGAAGAACGGCTCGTCCAGGTTGGGCTTGCCGCCGCGCACGAAGGTCCACTGCTCGCCCACCACCACGTCCTCGACCACCAGGTCGTGGCTGCCGGTGCCGAGCAGGCCGACGGTGTCCCAGGTTTCTTCGATGCGCGCCTGCTGGCGCGGCATCACGGCCAGGCGCGGCAGGTCGAGCTTGTCGCCATTGCGTGGGGCAATCCCGACACCCACGATGTCCGCACCCATGGACCCGCTGGAGTACTTCCAGCGGCCGTTGACCTTGAAGCCTCCAGGCACGATCTCGGCCGGTTGTGGCGGGAAGATGCCTCCGGCAAACACCGTGTCGGGGCTGTTGCCGTAGATCTCGGCGATGGTCTCCAGCGGCAGCGCCGCCAGGTACACGGGGCTCATGCCGAAGCTGGCCACCCAGCCGGCAGAGCCGTCTGCATGGGAGATGCGTTCGATCATTTCACAGAAGGCCCCCGGCGAGCACTCAAGCCCACCAAAGCGCTTAGGCACCAAGGCGCGGTACACGCCATGGGCCTTGAACGCGTCGATCACATCGCGGGATATGTAGCGCTGGCGGTCGAACTCACCGAGGCGAGCACGATCACGAACACCGTCAAGCAAGGCCTCGAAAGCAGGGCCAGAGGCGAGCGCCGACACAGGCGCGGCACGCAGGCAAAGCGAATCCATGGACATTCTCCGTCTCAGGCGCGGTTTTTGTACTGATGCTTGTGGGGGGCGTTGGCTGGGCTCGTGGAAGGCAAGCACTGGCCATACAGAGGGGCGAAGGCAGGTTCGGGCGGCATGGTCTGTCTCTCTTGTTTTAGGTGCCGGTGACAAATATTTGCGGCGATTTACGTGAATTGTCAATTGAATTTTCACGCTAAAACAGGAGAAAAATTTACCTATACCTAACGGATAAACCCTCTAAAAATTGGCTATCTACATGATTTAAATGGATTTATACGACTTCAAAAACCGGTTTCAACGCGCCTAAAAAAACTAACGACCCGCGCCGATATCACGAAAAATTTTTAGCGCCTTTTTCACATGATTTCGGACAGAAAAAAACGCGTGTACGATGGCCTGGCATGGAGCGCGACAACGCCGGCCACCCACGCCGAGCACACAAAAAAAACAAGCCAACGCCCCACCAGGATGGATGGGGACACGCCAATGCCTGCCGTGATTACTCCCGAGGTCGAGGTCATGCCCACCCGCCATATCGATCTGCAGGACCACCGCCTGCGCTACCTGCACCTGAGCCATGACAAGGGCTCCATGCGCGCCGCTGCCGAAGTGCTCGGCGTCGCCACCTCATCGGTCAGCCGGCAGATCGCCCGGCTGGAAGAAGAACTGGGCATCGAACTGGTGCGCCCCGGCACCCACCGCATCAGCCTGACCGCCGCGGGCGAGGCTGCCGTGGACTACTACATCGAACGCATTCGTCAACACGCGCTGCTGGTCGACCGGCTGGATGAATTGCGAAGCCGCCAGCAAGCCTCGACGGTGATCGCCATCGGCGAAGGCCTGCTGGGGGCACGGGCGATCAATTCGTTGCAGGGCTTTTTGCACGCGCACAATGCGCACAAGGCCGAGATCATCAGCGCCCCGTCATTGGAGGTGCAGCGCATGGTGATGAACGACGAGGCGCACCTCGGCGTGGTCTTTGCGCCTAACGCATCGGCCCGCCTGACGCGCCTGTTCAGCCTGGCGCAGCCATTGCGGATGATTGTTCACCGTGACAGCCGGATGGCCGAGCGCTCCACGGTCAGCCTCGCCGAAGTGGCCCGCGAATCACTGGTGCTGCCCGGCGCCAACTTCCGCGTGCGGGAGCTGGCGGATGCCGCCTGCAAGGACCAGCCGTTCGCCATCGTGCCCACCCTCACCTCCAACTCCCTGGCGGTGATTCTGGACTTCGTTCGGTCGGGGCTGGGCGCCACCTTGCTGGCCGAACTGCCGATCATCGACGAGCTCAAGAACGGCACCTTCAAGGCCCTGGCCATCGATTGCGAGGCGATGAACGCGACCGATATCCAGATTGTTACGCGCCGTGGGCGAACCTTGGATGGCATGAGCCGGGAATTGGCGACGGAGATGGCCAAGGCGGTGCGGATGGCGTTGTGATCTTGGTGCTTGTCTTGGTGCTTGTCTTGGTGCTTGTCTTGGTGCTTGTTTTGGGAGATGCAGCGCCTATGAGATCGAGCGCCGCCCGCGCGGCGCTCGATGTCCGCCCCCACAAAAAAACTACGCCGAACGCATAGCCACCCCCCATTGCAAAAAACGCAACAACATTGATCCCCCCTGTCATTGAGCCCCACCCCCCTGCCCTTTAGCGTTGCTCTCATAAGAAAACGCCCCATAGGTGACCCCGTGAGCAACCTGATCCCCGCCGTCAACCTGACGGTCGACCCGGCCGAGCTGGTCCAGCCCGACCGTGTCCACACCTCCCTCTACACCGACCCGGCCCTGTTCGACGCCGAACTGCAGAAGATCTTCCACAGCACCTGGATCTGGGTCGCCCACGAGAGCGAAGTCCCCGAGCCCGGCAGCTACAAGACCACCTTCATCGGCAAACAGCCGGTGATCGTCGTGCGTGACCGCAAAAAGGCCATCAACGTGCTGCTCAACCGCTGCCGCCACCGCGGCGCCACGGTCTGCGAGCACAAGAAGGGCAAGACCAACAGCTTCGTCTGCCCCTACCACGGCTGGGGCTACGCCCTCGACGGCTCGCTGCGCGGCATTCCCCACCCGGAAAGCTACGGCGACTGCCTGGACAAGGCCGAGCTGCCACTGGTCAGCCTGCGCGTCGAGCGCTACGCCGGCATGGTCTTCGCCACCTTCAAGGACGACATCGAACCGCTCGAAGACTTCCTCGGCGCCGCGAAGAAGTGGATGGACCTGTTCATGAAGCAAGGCGCCGGCTACGGCATCAAGGTCCCCGGCGAGCACCGCTTCCGCTTCCCCGGCAACTGGAAGATCCAGCTGGAAAACACCACCGACGCCTACCACTTCCCGTTGGTGCACAAAAGCTTCCTGTCCTCGGTCGATGAACAGACCCTGGAGCTGTTCGACTTCGTCAAAGGCCCCGGCTATGTCGAGGACCTCGGCAACGGCCACAGCGTGATGGTGATGATCCCCGAGCTGGTGGACCTGGAAGCCGACCTCGACAAGCCGATCCCCGAGCGCTTCGAGTCCCTCGCTGCCGAACTGCGCGACGAAGGCATCGACGAGCAGCAGGTGCGCCGCATCGTCCGCGCCGTCGGTGGCTCGGGCTTCAACCTCAACCTGTTCCCCAACGTCGCCTGCTCGATGGCGTTTTTCCGCGTGCTGCAGCCGATCTCGGTGACCGAGACCGAAATCCACCACTCGGTGATTACCATGGACGGCGGCCCAGCCGCAGCCAACCGCTACCGGCTGCGCCTGCACGAGCACTTCCAAGGCCCGATGGGCTTTGGCACCCCGGACGATTCCGAGGCCTGGGAGCGCGTGCAGAAAGGCGCTCGTGCCGGTGAAGACCTGTGGATCATGCTCAACCGCGGCCTGCCGGGCGAGAAGCCCAGCGCAGACGGGCTGGTGTCCGACGTGAGTGCCGAAACCGGCATGCGCGCGGCGTACCAGCAGTGGAAAAAGATGATGTCGGCGTGAGCGTGGAGAACCCTATGAACCTGCAATTGCTGCAAGAAGTCACCGCCTTCATCTGGCAGGAAGGCGACATGCTCGACCACGGCGAGTACGACACCTGGCTCGGCCAATGGACCGAAAAAGGCACGTACATCATCCCCATCGACCCGCGCGAGAGCGACTACGAAAACACCCTCAACTACGCCTACGACGACCACCACATGCGTGGCCTGCGCGTGCAGCGGTTGATCGGCGGCGAGTCGATTTCCACCAGCCCGCAGCCACGTACCGTGCGCACGATTTCGCGCTTCCGGGTGCTGGGCGACGACGGCGTCAACGTGACCGTGCGCTGCGCACAGAACGTGCGCGAGTTCCGCAAAGAGAGCCTCAAGCACTACAGCGCCGACCTGACCTACACCCTGGTACGGGCGCAAGGCAGCTTCAAGATCCACCGCAAGGTGATCAGCCTGATCAACAGTGACGATACCCTCGCCGGTATCGGCTACATCCTTTAGGGCCACGACCATGAGCGAACAACTGCTCGATGTGATCGTGCAAGCCCGCGAAGTGCAAGGCGGCGACGTGGTCGTACTGGAGCTGGCCGCGGTCGACGGCCAGGCCCTGCCGCGCTTTGCGGCAGGCGCCCACGTCGACCTGCACCTGGCGCCCGGCCTGGTGCGGCAGTATTCGCTATGCGGCGACCCCGCGCATGCCAATGTCTACCGCCTGGGCGTGCTCAAGGACAGCCAGTCTCGTGGTGGCTCGGTGGCGGTGCACGAGCAGCTGCAGCCCGGCACGCCAATGCGCATCAGCGCGCCACGCAACCTGTTCCCGCTGGCCTGCGACGCCACGCGCTCGATCTTGCTGGGCGGTGGCATCGGCATCACCCCGATGATCGCCATGGCCCATGCCCTGCATGCCCAAGGTAAACCGTTCGAGCTGCATTACCGCGGCCGCTCACGCAGCCGCTGCGCGTTCGTCGACGAACTGCTCGGCGCACCGTTCGCGGCCAGCGTGTTCACCCACTTCAGCGATGAAGGCCCTGAGCAGCACCTGGACCTGGCCCAGGTGCTGGGCCCCGCCATGCCTGGCGTGCACCTGTACACCTGCGGCCCGGCGGGCTTCATGGATTGGGTGATCGCGGGGGCGCGCCAGCAAGGCTACGACGACCCACACATCCACCACGAGTACTTCCAGGCCGAGGTCGACACCTCGGGCGGCAGTTTCGAGGTGGTCGCCGCACGCAGCGGCAAGACCGTTCAGGTGCAGGAAGGCCAGCCCCTGACCGCCGCCCTGCGCAGTATCGGGATCAAGGTCGAGGTGTCCTGCGAGCAAGGTGTGTGCGGCACCTGCCTGTGCGACGTGCTCGAAGGCGAACCCGACCACCGTGACCACTACCTGACCGAAGAGGAGAAACACACCAACGAGCAGATCGTACTGTGCTGTTCCCGGGCGCGCGGCAAGCGCCTGGTGCTGGATATTTGAAAAACAAAAACAATACGTGACAGACAAGCGGGCGCAAGACCTGCAGCCCTTCTGCCCAGTTGCTCGACTGCCCAGGACTTGTACTGATCACACTTCCAGGATTACCCCATGGAACTCAAATGGCCGTTGCGTGCGAAACCGTTTTGCTTGTGTGTGGGCGCCGTATTACCCCTGATGTGCTTGGCCGATGTGGTGGATGACAGCCACCTCTCGCTCAATTTCAGAAACCTCTACCTGAACCGTAACTTCACCAACCCCAGCGCGCCGGTGTCCAAGGTCGGCAACTGGTCGCAGGGCTTCGACCTGCAGTTCGAATCCGGTTACACCGATACCCCCGTGGCGGTCGGTCTCGACCTCAACGGCCAATACGCCGTGCGCCTGGACTCCACCGGCAACGATGGCTCGCTGCCCTTCAGCAAGCACCGCCAGCAGGCCGCCGACGACTACAGCCGCGGCGGTGCGACCCTGAAGCTCAAGTACGCCAACACCAAGGTACTGATCGGCGATCAGAAACCTTTCTACCCCGTCGCCTCCAACGACCCCAGCCGGCAGCTCGACACGATTTACCAGGGCGCGGTGATCGAATCACGCGACATCGACAACCTGACCCTCGTTGGCGGGCGCTTCTGGTCCATCGTCACCCGCGAGTCGTCCAACCATGAGCGCCTCTACCGCTACGGCACCCGCGACGACCAGGACAGTGATGGCCTGGACTTCGCCGGCGCCACCTACGCCCTGACCCCAGACCTGCAAGCCAGTTACTTCCATGGTGTGCTCAACGACATCTACAAGCAGGACTACGGCGGCATCAAGCACGCCCTGAAGTTCGCCGACGGCTACCAGTTGAAAACCGACGTGGGGTACTTCAACAACCGTGAAGACGGCGCCGCACGCAGCGGCGCCGTGGACAACCGCGCCTACTTCGGCCTGGTCACCCTGGAAAAAAGCGGGCACATGCTGGGCCTGAGCTACCAGCGCATGACCGGCGATACCGTGTTCCCGACGTTGAACGGCTACGTGCCGCAGCTGTGGCTGCCGAACTGGGCGGGCCTGCCGTTCATTCGCCCGGATGAACGCAGCTGGTCGGTGCGTTATGGCTACAACTTCGCCGCCATGGGGCTGCCCGGGCTGAAGCTGTTCACCCGCTACATCAAAGGCACCGACATCGACCGCGGCCCGGGCCTTGCAAGGGACCAGGAAAGCGAGCGCGACATCATGCTCAGCTACGTGATCCAGAGCGGCCCGCTCAAGGACCTGGCCTTCGACCTGAAGAACATGCGTACCCAACAGCAGTACGGCAACGACTACAACGAGTATCGCCTGATCACTTCCTACACCTGGAAGTTCTGGTGACCGGCCCGCATGGAGATGGCTCATGAGTAACCTGAACACCAGCATCACCCGCGATACCGACCCGCGCACCATGCGCCGCATTGTCATCGCCTCGGTCCTGGGCAATGCCCTGGAATGGTATGACTTCTTCCTCTACGGCACGGCCGCAGCACTGATTTTCGCCCCGCTGTTCTTCCCCGCCGGCACCGACCCGGTGCTTGGCACCATGGCCTCGTTTGCCGGTTTCGCCGTGGGCTTTCTGGCACGCCCGCTGGGTGGCCTGATCTTTGGCCATATCGGCGACAAGGCCGGGCGCAAGAAGGCCTTGGTGATGACCCTGGCGATCATGGGTGCGGCAACCTTCGCCATGGGCCTGCTGCCAACCTTCGAACAGGTCGGCTACCTGGCCCCCGCCTGCCTGGTGATCCTGCGCGTGCTGCAAGGCGTTGCCTCGGGCGGCGAATGGGGCGGTGGCGTGCTGCTGCTGAGCGAGAACGCACCCAAGGACCGCGTCGGCTTCTATGCGGCCTGGAGCCAGCTGGGTGTTTCCGGCGGGTTCGTACTGTCTGCCGCTGCGTTCTACCTGGTGCAGATGCTGCCCGTCGAAGACATGATGAGCTGGGGCTGGCGGGTGCCATTTTTGGCCAGCATCCTGATCTTTGGCGTAGGGGTGTACATCCGCCGTCGCCTCCCAGAGAGCAAAGCCTTCGTCGAGGAACAGGCCCAGCAGGACAAGCCCGAGCACATGCCGGCCATGGAAGTGCTGCGCAACCACCCCAAGGCCGTGCTGCAGGCCATGGGTATCCGCATTGCCGAAAACGGCAGCGCCTACCTGTTCCTCGCCTTCACCATCGCCTACGCCAAGTTCACCGGCCTGGATACGCAACTGGTGCTGGCCAGCGTGATGGTGGCGATGATCGTCGAGGCCGGCACCATCGTGTTCTGGGGTTGGCTGTCGGACATCATTGGCCGGCGGGTGGTGTATGCCATCGGCTCGGTCGGTTTGATGGTGCTGGCGTTCCCGTTCTTCTGGATGCTCGATACCCACTCACCGGTGTGGGTGTACCTGGCGGCGTTGCTGGGCATGGCCTTCTGTCACGGCGCGATGATCGGCACCCAGCCGGCGCTGATGGGTGAGCTGTTCCCGGCCAAGGTGCGCTATTCGGGGCTGGCCATGGGGCACGAGATTGCCTCGATCTTCTCCGGCGGCCTGGCGCCACTGGCGGCGACGGCACTGTTCAGCATTTACAAGGATGCCTGGCCGGTGTCGGTGATGCTCGTGGTGATGGGCGCGATCACCACCCTGGCGGTGATTTCCATCAAGCCACAAGCCTCTGCAGACAATAACTGACCGCGTGTTCAGCCCCTTCGCAGGAGCGGCCTTGGGCTGCGAAGGGGCCATCAGGCTGTCCCAATCAGGGCTGTCCCCTCAGGAACTTGCAAGCATGAATACCCTGACCGAAGCGCAACACCTCAAGCACACCCAAAAACGTTACGTGTACGAATGGTATGTGGTCATCCTGTGCATGGTGGCCTACATCTTCTCCTTCGTTGACCGGCAGATTCTGGCCCTGATGATCGAGCCGATAAAAGCCGACCTGCAGCTGAGCGACACCCAGTTCAGCCTGCTGCACGGCCTGGCGTTTTCGCTGTTCTACGCCTTCATGGGCATGCCCATCGCCTACCTGGCCGACCGCTTTTCGCGGCCACGCATCATCGCGGTCGGGGTGATTTTCTGGAGCTTCGCCACCGCCGCCTGCGGCCTGAGCAAGAACTTCACGCAGATGTTCCTTGCCCGTATCGGCGTGGGCGTCGGCGAAGCGGCCCTGTCGCCTTCGGCCTACTCGATGTTCAGCGACCTGTTCCCCAAGGAAAAGCTCGGCCGCGCAGTGGGCATCTACTCCATCGGGTCGTTCGTCGGTGGCGGCATTGCCTTTCTGGTCGGCGGCTACGTGATCACCTTGCTCAAGGACGCACAGACCATCGAGGTGGCCTTCCTTGGCGCCATGAAGGCCTGGCAACTGGCGTTCTTCATCGTCGGCCTGCCTGGGGTGATCGTGGGCCTGCTGATCTGGCTGACCGTGCGCAACCCCGAGCGCAAGGGCGCGCAGCTGGACGCCGACGGTAATGTGCGCAAGGTGAAGCTCACCGACGGCCTGCGCTTCATCGGCCGTCACCGGGCCACGTTCAGCTGCCACTACCTGGGCTTCTCGTTCTACGCCATGGCGCTGTTCTGCATGATGAGCTGGACACCGGCGCTGTACATCCGCAAGTTCGGCATGAGCCCCGAGCAAGCCGGCTTCATGCTCGGCACCATCCTGCTGCTGGCCAACACCACGGGTGTGGTGTTCGGCGGTTGGCTGACCGACCACCTGGCCAAGCGCGGCCGCAGCGATGCAGCCATGCGTACCGGGGTAATCGGTGCGCTGGGCATGATCGTGCCGGCCGTGCTGTATTCGCAGGTGGACCAACTGTGGCTGTCGGTGACCCTGCTGGTACCGGCCATGTTCTTCGCCTCGTTCCCCATGCCGGCGTCCACTGCGGCCATGCAGATCCTCTCGCCGAACCAGGTGCGTGCGCAGGTATCGGCGGTATTCCTGCTGATCAGTAACCTGCTGGGCCTGGGCTTGGGCACCACGCTGGTGGCGCTGATCACCGACCGCTACTTCGGTGTACCGGCTGCGGTCGGTTCTTCGATGTCGATTGTCAGCTTCGTCGCGTCGTTGCTGGCCATCGTGTTGCTGGCCAAAGGCTGCAAGTGCTTCCGACACAGCATGCAGCGTGAGCACCCCGTCGCGGCCTGAAGTGTTGGCCACATAGGCCAGCATGACCCGATTGTAGTCGGGGGCACTGGGTGCCAGGCTTGGCATTTTCAGCGCCTATCAGATCGAGCGCCGCCCGCGCGGCGCTCGATATCCGCCCTACCTCCATGCCCAAGGCAAGCACCTGGCTGCCTTCACCCTGTCTGCCGACAAACCAGGTGCCTGGCTCGGCATTTTCAGCGCCTATCAGTTCGAGCGCCGCCCGCGCGGCGCTTCGCGGGGCAAGCCCGCTCCCACATCTGTTTCGGGCCAGTTATTCCTGAAGCATTGGCTCGCGCCCCCTTTTCTCGCCCACCTCAATATCGCGTCGTACGAACAAGGGGCCGCGCGCCTCTATTACAGGCGAGACTGTCCCGAAACAGATGTGGGAGCGGGCTTGCCCCGCGAAGCGCCGCGCGGGCGGCGCTCGATATCCGCCCCACCTCCAAGCCCAAGGCAAGCACCTGGCCGCCTTCACCCTGTCTGCCAACAAGCACATAGCAGCCCGCTTCCCCAATATTCCTTGTAAACACAAAAAAGCCCGGACCCTCCCCGCACGGAAAGGCCCAGGCATAAACGGTGAATACTGTGGAGGCTGGCTGCTCCTACAAGGGTCGAGCTTTAGCCGTCTTGCAAAGCACGCGGTCGATGGCTGCGGGTTTCAGCCTCAGGCGCCTGCGCAGCCTGCAACGTGAAGTCGAAGGCCAACTCGGCGAAACGCTCCCCTTGCACGCCCCGATCATGCGCCGCCGCCGCATCCTCGACAAAGCGCAGGTCACCGATCAGCCCATCACGGGTGGCATAGGCAAAGTCATCCCACAGGTATTGGTCACCGGCGAAGTTGATCTGCGTGGTCAGGTGGCGATGCCCCGGCGCGGAGATGAAGAAATGCACGTGCGCCGGGCGCTGGCCGTGGCGGCCAAGCAAGTCCAGGCACTCCTGAGTTGGCCCCTGCGGGTCGCAACCATAACCGGACGGCACGATGGAGCGGGCGCGGTAGCGGCCCTCTGCGTCAGTGATGATGCGTCGGCGCAGGTTGTACTCGGACTGGGTCGAATCGAAGTACGAATAGGTGCCCTGGGTGTTGGCGTGCCAGAGGTCGACGGTAGCGCCTGCCAGCGGCTTGCCGTCGGCGCCGAATACCTGGCCCTGAAGGAACATCACTACGCCGGGGTCGGTGCCATCGTCCATGCGTGCTTCACCTTGGCTAAGCGGCGCGCCTGCAACGTACAGCGGGCCCTCGATGGTGCGCGGGGTACCGCCGGTCAAGCCCGCTTCGGCATCCTTGGCGTCTTGCAGCAGGTCGATGAAGTGCTCGATCCCCAGGCCCGCTGCCAGCAGGCCCGCCTCGTTACGGCCGCCCAGGCGGTTGAGGTAGTCGACGGCATGCCAGAACTCGTCCTCGCTCACTTCAAGGTCTTCGATCAGGCGGGCAGTGTCCTGCAGCACGCGCAGGATGATCTGTTTGAAGCGCGGGTTACCCTCGGCGTGCCCAAGGCCTGCGACTTCTTCAAAAAACGACTGGATCTCGGCAGTGTGGGAAATTTTCACGGTCATTTTGCTTACCTCATCTTGTTCTTGTCAGGTAGTCAGGGACGAATCAGCGGTCGTCACTGTGGATCGACGACGGGTGGCGGCACAAGCCGTCCACCTCGATCTCCATGTACGGGAACAGCGGCAGTTGCATCAGGGTGTCGTGCAGGGCCTCGACGCTTGCCACATCGAACACGCTGTAGTTGGCGTAGTGCCCGGCAATGCGCCACAGGTGGCGCCAGGTACCTTCTTGTTGAAGGCGCTGGGCCAGTTCCTTTTCATCGGCCTTGAGCTTGGCGGCCTTGGCCGGGTCCATGTCGACCGGCAGTTTCACGGTCATCTTCACGTGGAACAGCATGCGGGTTCTCCTTAAGGCGTTGAATGTACAGTTCAGCGGCGGGCGAAGCGCGCCAGGCGCTGCTCGTCCAGGGTCAGGCCAAGGCCTGGCGTGCGTGGAATGTGCAGCTGGAAGTCGTGGTACTGCGGCGGCTCGTTGACGATCTCTTCGGTCAGCAGCAGCGGCCCGAACAGCTCGGTGCCCCAGGTCAGCTGGCGCAAGGTGAGGAACGCGTGGGCCGAAGCCAGGGTGCCGATCGAGCCTTCAAGCATGGTCCCGCCGTACAGGGCGATACCGGCCGCTTCGGCGATTTGCGCTGTGCGCAGCACTGCACGTGGGCCGCCGTTCTTGGCAATTTTCAGGGCAAAGATGCTGGCGGCACCGTCGGCGGCCAGGCTGAAGGCGTCTTCGACGCTTTCGATCGATTCGTCGGCCATGATCGGCGCTGGGCTGCGCTGATTGAGACGCACCTGGCCGCCGCGGTTGATCCGCGAAATGGGCTGTTCGATGAGGTCGATTCCGTTGTCGCCGAGCACCTGGCAGGCGCGCAGGGCCTGGGACTCGTCCCAGTACTGATTGACGTCGACCCGCACGCTGGCGCTGTCACCCAGCTCGCGCTTGATCGCCACCACGTGCTTGAGGTCCTGCTCCACCGGGTTGGCGCCGATCTTCAGCTTGAACACACGGTGGCGACGGATCTCCAGCATGTGCTGGGCTTCGGCGATATCACGGGCGGTATCGCCACTGGCCAGGGTCCAGGCCACTTCCAGGCTATCGCGTACTCGGCCGCCCAGCAGTTCGCTGACCGGCAGGCCCAGGCGCTTGCCCTGGGCATCGAGCAAGGCGCTTTCGAGCCCCGACTTAGCAAAGGTGTTGCCCTTGGCCAGCTTGTCCAGCTTGAGCATGGCGGCGTTGATGTTGTCAGCCGGCAGGCCGATCAGCGCCGGTGCCAAGTGTGCGTCGATATTGGCCTTGATGCCCTCGGGGCTTTCGTAGCCGTAGGCCAGGCCACCGATGGTGGTTGCCTCGCCGATACCTTCGACGCCGTCGCTGCAACGCACGCGCAATACCACCAGGGTTTGCTGCTGCATAGTGTGCATGGCCAGCTTGTGCGGGCGAATGGTCGGCAGGTCGACGATAATTGCATCTATACGTTCAATCAGGGTGTTTGTCATTGTTGCCAGGTCCCGTCAGATCGGACCGCAGATGGCAGACCCGATAGTTGCACTTACTTGTTTGATCAAGCATTGCGCGAGACCCTGATACCCGTCCAATATCAAATGAATCTCCCACCATACCCTGGAGGTCTGATGGAACTGCGCCACCTTCGCTACTTCAAGGTGCTGGCCGAAACGCTGAACTTCACCCGTGCCGCTGAGCTGCTGCATATCGCCCAGCCGCCGCTAAGCCGGCAGATCAGCCAGCTCGAGGAGCAGCTCGGCACGCTGCTGGTGCTGCGTGAGCGCCCGCTGCGCCTGACCGAAGCCGGGCGGTTCTTCTATGAACAGACCTGCACCCTGCTCCAGCAACTGGAAAACATCAGCGACAACACCCGCCGCATCGGCCACGGGCAACGCCAATGGCTGGGCATCGGTTTTGCTCCCTCGACCTTGTACACCGTGCTGCCAGCGCTGATCCGCGAACTGCGCCAGGACAACGAGCTGGAACTGGGGTTGAGCGAAATGACCACGCTGCAGCAGGTCGAGGCACTCAAGAGTGGCCGCATCGACATCGCCTTCGGCCGTATTCGTATCGATGACCCGGCCATCCTCCAGCAGGTGCTGTGCGAAGACCCCTTGGTCGCGGTATTGCCCAAGGGCCACCCGTTGGCAGGCACCCCGCTGACCCTCGCGCAACTGGCCAAGGAGCCGTTCATTCTGTACCCGGCCAACCCCAGGCCCAGCTATGCCGACCATGTGCTGGCCCTGTTCGCCCACCACGGCATGACCCTGAAGATCAGCCAGTGGGCCAACGAACTGCAAACGGCCATCGGCCTGGTGGCCGTCGGGCTCGGCGTGACCCTGGTGCCGGCGTCGGTGCAACAGCAGCACCGCACGGATATCGAGTATGTCAGCTTGCTGGACACCAGCGCCGTCAGCCCGATCATCCTAAGCCGTCGCAAGGGCGATGTGAGCCCGATCGTGCAACGGTGCCTGGCGTTGATTGCACAACAGGCGACGTGATGGGCTGCGCTATCACATCGAGAGCGACCAGTGGGAGCACCAACACCACCGTAACTTACATGAACTGGCCAAGCTTGGAGCCCTTTCCGACCGGTCCGGCGCCCCAGCACGGCCACTCTTACAAGAGCCATCAGCCCCCTGGCAATCCCCACCAGCACAGGAACAACGCATGATTCACGGCAAAACGCTAGACGCTTGGTACGCCTCCCACCCGCGGGTCGAGGACTTGGTCGCGCTGCGCGAAACCTGCTGGTTCAACCCAGGCATCGTGCCCACCGCACAAGCCCTGGGCGACGTCGGCCTCACTGCCACCGACGTCAGCGCAGCCAGTGCCCGGCTGCAGCGGTTTGCACCGTACCTGGCCGAGGTGTTCCCCGACACCGCCGCGTCTGGCGGCATCATCGAGTCGCCGATTCGCCCGCTGCCTGCCCTGCAGCACACCTTGCTGCAAGAAGCTGGTCTTGCCCAAGGCGGTGCGCTGTGGCTCAAGGCCGACAGCGAGCTGCCGATTTCCGGCTCGATCAAGGCCCGCGGCGGCATCCACGAAGTGCTCAAGCATGCCGAAGACCTGGCCCTGGCGGCCGGCCTGATCACCCTGGGCAGCGATTACCGAGTACTGGCCAGCGATGACGCCCGGCAATTTTTCAGCCAGTACAAGGTAGCGGTCGGCTCGACCGGCAACCTCGGGCTGTCGATCGGCATCATGAGCGCGCGGCTGGGTTTCCAGGCCACGGTGCACATGTCGTCGGATGCGCGGCAGTGGAAAAAGGACAAGCTGCGCGCCAACGGCGTGAGCGTGATCGAGTACCCCTCCGACTACAGCGTTGCGGTGGAACAAGGCCGCCAGCAAGCAGCAGCGGACCCTACTTGCTACTTCGTCGATGATGAAAACTCGCCTCACCTGTTCCTCGGTTATGCCGTGGCTGCCGAACGCTTGCAGGGCCAGTTCAAGGCCGCCGGCATCAAGGTCGATGCCGAGCACCCGCTGTTCGTCTACCTGCCCTGCGGCGTGGGTGGCGGGCCTGGTGGGGTGGCGTTCGGCTTGAAGCTGCTGTTTGGTGATCACGTGCACTGCGTCTTCGCCGAACCCACCCATTCGCCCTGCATGTTCCTTGGCGTGTACACCGGGCTGCATGACGAAACCAGCGTGCAGGACTTCGGCATCGACAACGTCACCGCAGCCGATGGCCTGGCGGTAGGCCGCCCTTCCGGCTTTGTCGGCAAGGCCATGCAGCGCCTGCTCGACGGCTACTACACGGTCACGGACGAGCGGCTGTACCAATTGCTGGTGCTGGCCCATGATCTGGAGCAGGTACGCCTCGAGCCCTCGGCGCTGGCCGGCATGCCCGGCATGGTGCAGGTACTGCAAGCAACGCAGTACCTGGCGCGCATGGGGCTGACGGCGCAGCGCATGGCCAACGCCACCCACTTGGTGTGGGGCACCGGTGGCAGCATGGTGCCGGATGACGAATATGCCGCCTACCTGGCCAAGGGGCGTTAGGCCTTGCGCCGGCGATAAGCCACAAGCAGAAAGACAAACCACAACGGCATCACGCACAGGGCCATCCGCGTATCCGGCTCAAGGGCCAGAAGCACCAGCACGAAGCCGAGGAAGGCCAGCGAGGTGACGGCCATCGGCACGCCACCCGGCAGCTTGAACTTCGACGCCTGGTGCGCGGCCGGGTTGTGCTTGCGGTAGGCGATGTACGCGGCGAGGATCATCGACCAGGTGAAGATCACCAGAATCGCCGAGATGGTCGAAATCAGCGTGAACACCGTCATCACCTCGGGGATGATGAACAACAGGGCCAGCCCGGCCAGCATGCACATCGCCGAAAACAGCAAGCTGTGCACCGGCACGCTCAGAGCCGAAAGCCTGGCAAAGATGGCGGGTGCATTGCGCCGCTCAGCCAGGCCAAACAGCATTCGGCAGCCTGAATAGACGCCGCTGTTGGCAGAGGATGCCGCCGACGTCAGCACCACGAAGTTGAGCATGCCGGCAGCGGCGGGAAAGCCGGCCAACAGGAACAGCTCGACGAAGGGGCTGCGGTTGGCCGGCACTTCTGCCCACGAGACCACGCTGATGATGCACACCAGCGCCAGGATGTAGAACAGCAGGATGCGCAAAGGAATAGTGTTGATGGCCTTGGGCAGCGAACGGTGCGGGTTCTTTGCCTCGGCGGCGGTGGTACCGATCAGCTCGGTGCCAGCGAAGGAAAACACGGCAATCTGGAAGCCTGCGAAAAACCCACTGATGCCATGGGGCAGCACCGCCCCGGGCGCCACCACGTTGGACAGCGAGGCCACCACGCCATTGGGTGACACATAGGCGGTGGCGATCATCACCGCTGCGGTGATGATCAGCGTGACGATGGCCACGATCTTGATGATCCCGAACCAGAACTCCACTTCGCCGAAGATCCGCACCGCCAACATGTTCAGCCCAAGCAGCACGAACAGGGTGAAGAACGCCGGTATCCACGCGGGCACATCCGCATACCAGTACTGGAAGAACCCCGCCACGACCACCACGTCGCCGACCACCGCCACGCTCCAGCTCAGCCAGTAGGACCAGCTCAGCACGAAGCCGGCGCGCGGGCCCAGGTAGTGGGCGACGATGTCGGCGAACGATTTGAAACGCAGGTCAGAAAGCAGCAGCTCGCCCATGGCACGCATGACGAAGAACACGAAAAAACCGAGGATCGCGTAGACCAGCAGAATGGAGGTACCGGACAGCGCGATGACCTTGCCCGAGCCCATGAACAAGCCGGTGCCGATGGCGCCACCAATGGAGATCAGCTGGATATGGCGGTTTTCCAGCGTGCGTTTGAGGTGCCCGTCTTGGGCTGAGTCTGTAGGTTTGCTTTGATCAAGGCTTGCGGACATGTCTTGCATGAGCGACCTCTTTTTATTGTGGGTATCAGGGCTTTCGAACAAGGCCCGCGCAGGGCCTTGCCGCGGTGTGCTATCGAACCGCGCCTTCGAACCCTTGCAGCGTGTTCACGGCATTGATGCCGATTTCATCGACCATGTAGCCGCCCTCCATCACGAACAGCGTCGGGATGCCTACGCGTGCGATCTCGGCGCCCAGGCGCAGGAAGTCTTCGCTGGTGAGCTTGAAGTGGCTGATCGGGTCGTCCTCGAAGGTATCGACGCCAAGCGACACGACAAGAAAGTCCGGCTGGTGCGCGACAACGCGCTTGAGCGCGTCCTGCAACGCCAGCCGGTACTGCGCCCAGAGGGTGCCTTTGCCCAGCGGGTAGTTGGCATTGAAGCCCTCCCCGGCCCCCGCGCCCTGTTCGTGGGCATAGCCGGAGAAGTACGGGTAGGACACATGCGGATCACCGTGGATCGAGGCGAAAAACACATCGGGGCGGCCGTAGAAGATGTTCTGCGTGCCGTTGCCGTGGTGGAAATCCACGTCCAGCACGGCCACGCGCCGTGCACCCTGGCTCAGGCAGCGTTCGGCGGCAATGGCGGCATTGTTGAGGTAGCAATAGCCGCCCATGTATTCGCGGGCCGCATGGTGCCCAGGGGGGCGGCACAGGGCGAAGGCACTGGGCGCGCCATCGATTACACGCTGCATGCCGGTCAGTGCCACGTTGGCACTGCTGCGCACGGCTTCCCAGGTGCCGCCGGTAATCGGCGCGCCGGCGTCCATGGCGTAGAAGCCCAGTTTGCCATCGATGAAGCCCGGCTCCCGGTCGATGGCCAGGTCGCGCACCGGCCATACCAGCGGCAGCGCATCATGGGTCTTGCCGGTGGCGGTCCATTCTGCCCAGGCATTTTCCAGAAAGCTCACATAGCGCTCGCTGTGCGCCGCGACATAGCAGGCACGGTCGAACGATTGCTCGGCGATGACATCGCCCAGGCCTGTGGACTGCACACGCGCCAGCACGGTATCGGCACGCTGAGGGTTCTCGAATGACGGCGTGATGGCCCCGTCCTTGAGCTCGGAGCCATGGTGCAAGCGGTGTTTGTTGCTAAAGACTGTCAGCACGCGAATGTCCTTTTTCAAGGTGGTATCGGATAACCAATTTTCGCGACAGACCGCTGAAAATGCTTTGCTTTATGCTCAGCCAAACCGGATGCTTGAGCGAAACATTCACCCGGTAGCCCCATAATGAGCAAAGCCTTTGCTTACGAAGAACTGGACGAAGTAGACCGCGAACTGCTGCGCCTACTGCAGGAGGACGGCACCTTGTCCAGCGCCGCCTTGGGCGAGCGCCTGTCGATGACCGTGACGCCCTGCTGGCGCAGGCGCAAACGCCTGGAGGAGCTGGGCCTGATCAAGGACTACCAGGCCAACCTGGACCGCAAGAAACTGGGTTATGACGTCATGGCCTTCGCCCAGGTGCGCTTCGGCAACCATTCGGCCGAAGCACCTGACGACTTCGAGCAGGTGATTCTGAAATTGCCGCAGGTATTGTCCTGCCACAAGGTCACGGGTGAGGCTGATTACGTGCTGACGGTGCTGGCGACCGACCTGGAAAGCTATGGCCGTTTCGTCGAAGACGTGTTGCGGCGGCAACCCGGTATTGCTTCGATCCAGTCGAGCCTGGCTTTGCGCGAAATCAAGGCGGTTAGCCGGATACCGGTGAGGTAGCCGCATAGAAACAACCATCCTACCCTGTGGGAGCGGGCTTGCCCGCGAACACCGGCGAAGCCGGTGCCATACACCGAGTCGCCATCTTCGCGGGCGAGCCCGCTCCCACAGAGATGTCGCTACCTTTAAAGCCAAACTCAATCCGGCAAGCTGTACCGCTCGGCAAAGTACTGCCGAAAGAAATCCACCGCCACCCGCACCTTGGCCGAACTGGCCAGCGGCGAGGTGTACACGGCCCAGATATCGGCAGGCTGGTGATAGTCACTCAGGACTTGCACCAAGCGCCCATCCTGCAGGCTGTCGTGCACATCCCACCAGGAACGCAGCAATATCCCACGCCCATCCAGGCACCACTGGTGGGCCACCTCGCCATGGTTGCTGGACAAGCCCCCTGTCACCCGCACGCTTTCTTGGCCCTCAGGGCCTTCGAGCTGCCAGATACCAAACGGGTGGTCGCGCTCCTTGATCACCAAGCAGTCATGGCTGCCCAGGTCGGCCAGCACTTTCGGTGTGCCTTGCCGCGCCAGGTACGCAGGTGAAGCACAGAGCACTCGCCGGTTCTTGGCCAGCAACTTGGCGATCAGATTGGGCGCGATGGTATTGCCCACGCGGATGTCCAGGTCGACCCCCTCCTCGATCAGGTCCACCAGGCGGTCATGCACATCCAGCCGAATATCCAGACGCGGGTAGCGCTCGGCCAGTTCCGACAAGGCTGGGGCCACGAACCTGCGCCCCAGGCCCAAGCTGCTGGCGATGCGCAGTTGCCCTGCCGGTTCGCGGTGCTGGGCACTGATGTCATCGCCCATGCGCTGCACCGCATCGAAAATCTGCAGCGCCCACTGGTACACCCGCTCACCCTCTTCGCTGATCGTCACCCGCCGCGTGGTGCGGTGCAGCAAGCGCACCTGCAGGTTTTGCTCGAGCACGCGAATGCGTTTGCTGATGTACGCCGCCGACATGCCCAGCTCGTCGGCCACGGCGGCAAAGCTGGCGCGCTTGGCCACCTGCAGAAAGATATTGAGGTCGTCGAGGTTGGGCAGATTATTCACGTTTCGTGTTCCAAGAATCCATGAAAGGCTGGATTATCTCCGATTGAAGGCCTTATAGCATGGCTCGCACCTGTTCCCTAGCCAACGAGTGCGCCCCATGACCAAGACATTCAGAATCGCAGCCATCCCCGGTGACGGCATCGGCACCGAAGTGCTCCCCGAAGGCATTCGCGTGGTCGAGGCTGCCGCTCGCAAGCACGGCCTGGCCATCAGCTTCGAGTTCTTCGAGTGGGCCAGCTGCGATTACTACCTGGCCCACGGCAAGATGATGCCGGACGACTGGTTCGAGCAGCTCAAAGGCTTCGACGCTCTGTACTTCGGCGCAGTCGGCTGGCCCGACAAGGTCCCGGACCACATCTCGCTGTGGGGCTCGCTGCTCAAGTTCCGCCGCGACTTCGACCAGTACGTGAACATTCGCCCGGTGCGCCTGTTCCCGGGCGTGCCGTGCCCGCTGGCCGGCCGCGCACCCGGCGACATCGACTTCGTGGTGATCCGCGAGAACACCGAAGGCGAGTACTCGTCCCTGGGCGGGCGCATGTTCGAAGGCACCGAAAACGAGATTGTGCTGCAAGAATCGGTGTTCACCCGCCGTGGGGTCGACCGCATCCTCAAATACGCCTTCGACGTGGCACAAACCCGCGCGCGCAAGCACGTCACCTCGGCCACCAAGTCCAACGGCATGGCCGTGAGCATGCCGTACTGGGACGAACGCACCGCAGCCATGGCTGCCAATTACCCGGAAATCAGCTGGGACAAGCAGCACATTGATATCCTCTGCGCCCGCTTCGTGCTGCAACCGGACCGCTTCGACGTGGTCGTGGCCTCTAACCTGTTCGGCGACATCCTTTCCGACCTCGGCCCGGCCTGCGCAGGCACCATCGGCATCGCCCCTTCGGCCAACCTCAACCCCGAACGCAAGTTCCCGTCCCTGTTCGAACCGGTACACGGCTCGGCGCCGGACATCTTCGGCAAAAACATCGCCAACCCGATCGCGATGATCTGGTCCGGTGCGCTGATGCTCGAATTCCTCGGCAACGACGGTGCCGACCCGCGCTACCGCGCTGCTCACGATGACATCCTCAAGGCCATCGAGCAGGTCATCGCCGCAGGCAACACCACCCGCGACATGGGCGGGCAAAAGTCCACCCAGGAGGTCGGCCGGGCCATCACTGCCCTGATCGAGGCCTGACGTCGCAGGGCCGCGCCTACAACGCCTGGGTGTGCTCGACGGCACCCTGGCGCAACCAGTCGATAAACCGCGCAAACAGCTCCGACTGTGAATTGATCTCAAGCTTCAGGTACAAATTCTTGCGGTGCATGCGCACGGTCTCCGGCGAGATCCCCAACTCCACCGCCGTGGACTTCACCGAGTGCCCGCGCAAGATCATATGCGCCACTTCACGCTCACGATCCGTAAGCACCTGGCAGCCAAAACTCTCGAACGCTGCCTGTACGCTGCCCCGTTCGGCCGAGGCCGTGGCAGGTTCAAGGTTGTAGCGGGCATAACGCACCAGCAGCTCGCGCACCATGGGCTCGACCGCCCGCAACAGGTCGATCTGCCCGCTACTCAAACCCGTGCCACTGCACCCCTGAAACAAGCTGAACGAAAGCTTGCGGCCCTCGCTGAGGTCGACGATGTAGTAACTGTCTTCACTGCAGCCGGTGCCCAGGTAGTAGGCCTTGTAGTAGTCGCTGTCGAAGAAGTTGTCCGGGGCGATTTCCTGCAAGTGATAGAACCCTTCGGCCAAGCCACTCTGCACGGCCAGGCAAAAGGGGTCGAGCAGGTAGCCCGCGCTGAAATAACGCCCTAGCACCGCATCACGATGCACCTCGGGGATGCCCTGCTTGTACAGCAGGCGCGGTGCACGCCCCTGGCATTCGAGGCTGATCATCATCGACTCGACCTGCACCAGTTGGCTGATCGCAGCCGCCACGTAGCTCAGGGCATCGGCTGATTCACAGTGGGCGAGCGCACGCTGCAGCGCTGCATGCCAGTGCTGCAGCGCCCCCAGCGAGAGGGTGAGCGGAGTGTCGGAAGTGGCCTGGGTCATGCCCGGCAGTCTAGCCTGCCAGGCACGCCCACGCACAGCCCTTTGCGCCAGGCTCATCGCCCTTGGTACAGCCCTTGCGCGGTCAGTTCGCGCGCCGTTTCGATGATGCACTGGCGCAGGGTTTCGACGATCTCGTCGACTTGCGCATGCGTGATGATCAACGGCGGCGACATCACGTTCAGGTGCATGATCGGCCGCACCAGCAGCCCCTTGGCCTGGGCTTTGCTGTGGATACGCTCACCGATGTTGACCGCATCAGGGAACAGCGCCTTGCTGGCTTTATCGGCAACGAACTCGACACAGGCCATCAGTTTCAGGCAACGCACATCCCCCACCAAAGGCAGGTCGCGCAAGGTTTGCAGCCGTTGCTCCAGGTAGCTGCCCACGTCCTTGACGTGCGCCAGCAACTGCTCGCGTTCGATGATTTCGATGTTCTTCAATGCCGCCGTGCAGCACACCGGGTGCCCGCTGTAGGTGAACCCGTGGGTGAAGCAGCGGCCCTTGCCTGGCTCGGCGATCACCTGCCAGATCCGCTCGGAGAAGATGCACGCGCCCAGCGGCAGGTAGGCCGAGGTCAGGCCTTTGGCGGTGGTGATGATGTCTGGCGTGACACCGAACAGTTCCTCGCTGGCGAAGAAGGTGCCCAGGCGGCCGAATGAGGTCACCACCTCGTCGGCGACGAACAGGATGTCGTAGGTCTGGCACACCTGCCACATACGCTCGAAGTAGCCCTTGGGCGGGATGATCACCCCGCCCGAGCCCATGATCGGCTCGGCGAAGAACGCCGCCACATTGTCGGCGCCCAGGGAGAGAATCTTGTCCTCGAACTCGGCCACCAGGAAGTCGAGAAACTCGGCCTCGTCCATGTCGTCCGGGGCACGGTACGGGTTGGGGTTGGAGACATGGTGGATCAAGTCATGGTCGTAGTCGAACTCTGGCACGCGGTCGGCAGCCTTGTTGCCAATCGCCATGGTCAGGGTGGTGGAGCCGTGATAGGCGTTGTAGCGCGCGATCACGTGCTTCTTGTCCGGTTTGCCCCGGCAGTTCTGGTAGTACTGAATCAGCCGGTAGGCGGTATCGACGGCGGTAGAGCCACCGGTGGTGAGAAACACGTGGTCGAGGTCACCTGGCGCCAGTTGCGCGAGCTTCTGGCACAGCGCGATGGCGACGTCATTGGCCATGTCGGAGAACGGGTTGGAGTAGGCCAGCTTGCGCACCTGGTCGGCAATGGCCAGGGCCATCTCTTCACGGCCCAGGCCGATGTTGGTGCACCACATGCCGCCGACCGCATCGAGAAAACGGTTGCCGTGGGTATCGCGAATATAGGCGCCCTCACCTGCGACGATGTTCAGCGCACCTTGCTCGCGGTGCTCGTCGAACACATGGTAGCCGTGCATATAGTGGGCCTTGTCGGCGTCCACCAGTGGGTCGTGGGCAATGGCGAATGCTTTGCTGGGTGTGGCCATGGGCAGCTCCTTGGCGGGAATCGTTTGGCAGTGTTCAGAAACCGGTCTTGACCGTGCTCCAGACCCGGGTGATGGCGCGCATGTCCTTGGGGCTCTGGGTCTTCTGGGCGAACAGGCGTTGGCGGGTCTGGACATCGGGGTAGATCGCCGGGTCTTGGCGGATGTCGGCGTGCACCAGCGCCGTGGCAGCCGCATTGCTGTTGGCGTAGTGGATGAAGTCAGTGACCTTGGCCATGGTCTGCGGCTGCAGCAAAAACTCGATGAAGCGGTGAGCATTGGCCGCGTGCGGCGCGTCTTTGGGGATGTAGAGGTTGTCGAACCAGATCAGCGAGCCTTCCTTGGGGATGAAGAACGCCAGCTTGATGGCCTTTTTCGCTTCTATGGCACGGGCCTGGGCGGTGGCGTAGTCACCTGACCAGGTCAGGGCCAGGCAGACATCGCCGTTGGGCAGGCTGGTGAGGTAGTTGACCGAGTCGAACTTGCGAATGTACGGGCGAATGCCCATCAGCAGCTGCTCGGCAGCCTTGAGGTCGGCGGGCGCTGCGCTGCGGGGGTCCTTGCCCAGGTACTGCAGGGCCAGCGGGATCACCTCGGTCGGCGCGTCCATCAGGGTGACACCGCAGTCGGCGAAGCGCGAAACGATCTTGGGGTCGAACAGCATGGCCAGCGAGCCGATCGGTGCATCGGGCATGCGCGCAGTGATCTTGTCGACGTTGTAAGTGATCCCGGAGCTGCCCCAGGTATAGGGAGCCGAGTACTTGAGGCCGGGGTCGTAACCTTGCAGGTTGCTCACCACCTGCTCATCCAGGTTGTGCCAGCTGGGCAGTTGCTGCTTGTTCAGCGGCTGGAACACGCCAGCCTGAATCAACGGGGGTACCAGGGAGGCGTTGAGCATTACCAGGTCGTAGCCGGAGCGGCCGGTGAGCAATTTGGTCTGGACGGTTTCGTAGCCATCGAAGGTGTCGTAGATGACCTTGATGCCGGTGGCCTTCTCGAAGTCGGCCAAGGTGGTTTCGCCGATGTAGTCGGTCCAGTTGTACAGCCTTAACGTGTTACCGCTGTCCCCCTCTACCGCCAGTGCCTGCGTCGCGGTCGACGCCAGCAACAGGCTGCCAATCACCTTCAGTGCCTTGCGCATAGCAACTCCATCGTGTGACTGCTCCGGATCGAGCCGATGGGTTCACTATCGGGGGATTTGCTTGAAGGCAACATACCCCGAATGTGTGGGTGGTCGTTTTTGGGCAGATACTCATTGGTAGGTACTCATAGCCCTATCGCCGGCAAGCCGGCTCCCACAGGTATCGCACACAATCCAGAGTCGGTGCGGTAACTGTGGGAGCCGGCTTGCCGGCGATAGGGCCGGATCAATCGACTCAAACTCGGGTTGATTCACGCCAACGGGTACAACGCCTCATCGAACTGCGCCAACCGCGGGAACACCAGCGGCTGATCATCCGCCAACTGCTGCAGGCGCTGCTGATACTGCTGCAGAAAACCCTGCCGCGCTTCGTCGCTGATATACGGCACATGCCAGGCCACAAACGGCGGCAGTACATCGAAGCCAACGTACGCCAGCGTCCCCCGCAGAATCGGCCGCAACATGTCCTCGAGCGGCCCATGGATAGCCCCTTCGCCGAACATGTGCTCACGCCCGCCAAGGGTCACCGTCACCAGTGCCTTCTTGCCGGCCAGCCCACCCTGGTCGTAGAAGCGCTTGCCGCCATAACAGACACCCGACACCAGCACCCGATCGATCCAGCCCTTGAGCATGGCCGGCGCCGAGAACCAGAAGACTGGGAAGTTCAGCACCAGCAAGTCGGCCCATAACAGCTTGTCCAGCTCTTGCTGGATATCTGCGGCAATGGCGCCGCTCTTCACCCCCAGGCGCTGCTCCAGCGCGTACACCAGGTACTCGGGGTTCTCCCGCGTGGCGAAATCATCCGCACTGGCCACCGGGTTCCAGCCCATGGCATACAGGTCGCTGACCTTGACCGCGTGGCCCTGGGCGCGAAAGGTAGCCACCGCTTGGTCACGCAGGGCGGCGGTGAAGGATTGCGGCTCGGGGTGAGCATGGACGATCAATACATTCACGACAGTTCTCCTTGCATCAGTTCACCCGCACACCGGGCAATGCGCTGGCACGCCTCGGCCAAGCCTTCGGCGCCTACCACCAACCCCAGGCGAATATGCCCGGCGGCGCTCGGGCCAAAGGCTTCTCCCGCCAGTACCGACACACCTTCGCGGTCCAGCAGGCGGTCAGCGAAGGCCTGGGCACTGAGGCCGGTTTCGCGGATATCGACCATCACGAACATGCCACCGTCGGGTTTGAGCGCCTTGACGCCCGGGCAACCAGCCAACTGTTCGCACACCAGGTCCCGGCGCTGGCGATAGGCGTCGCGCATCGCCTCAAGGGCGGGCAAGGGCTGATTCAAGGCCACCACGGCGGCGTCCTGGATAAAGTCCGGCGAGCCATAGAGCATGCACAGCGCCAGGTTCTCCAGGTGCGTGGCCAGCTCAGGCGAGCCCACCACCCAGCCCACCCGCCAGCCGGTCATGGCATGGGATTTAGACAGGCTGTTGAGGGTTGCGGTGCGCTCGGCCATGCCTGGCAGGCTACCCGGGCTGACATGCTCGCCTTCGTACAACAGTTCGCTGTACACCTCGTCGGAGATCAGCCACAGGTCGTGGGCGACGCACAGCTCGGCCAACGCCTCCCAGGTCGAGCGCGGCAAGCTCGCGCCCGAAGGGTTGTGCGGGCTGTTCAGGGCCAGGGCGCGGGTGCGTGGGGTGATGCGCGCGGCCACGTCCTGCGGGCACACCCGAAAGCCGTTCTCCGGCTTGACCGGCACCGGCACCACCGTGGCACCACAGGCACCGAACACCGCCTCGTAAGTGACGTACATCGGCTCGGCGACGATCACTTCATCACCCGGGTCGAGCACGCACTGGGCGACGCAAAACAAGGCGCATTGGGCACCCGCCAGTACCGTGACCTGGTCAGCACTGACGGGCTGGCCGCTGCGCTGCCGGTGGCGATCGGCAATGGCCTGGCGCAGCGCGAGTTTGCCGCGTACATCGGCGTAATGGGTGTGGCCGGCACGCAGGCTGTCGATGGCCGCTTCGACGATGGGGGCCGGGGTGTCGAAGTCCGGGTCGCCCACCGACAGCAGCAAAACGTCCTTGCCCTCGGCCTGCATCGCCAGGGCGCGGTAGTGGATGTCCCAGGCGGCAGCACCGTCACCGGCGATGCGTTGGGTCAGCTTGGCATAGCGCATGGCAGTCTCCCTTCAAATGCGGTCAATCGACGAGAATCTTGGGGTTCGAGCTGCCCCACACGGTGTAGAGGTCGGCCAGTAAAGCGCCGTTGATTTCCTCCATCTCGCCCTGGGTAATCTCGCCACCGGCCTGTTTACCGAACAGCACCACCTCGTTGCCGTTCTTGACGTCTGGGAAGTCGGTGACATCGACCATCAAGGTGTTCATCGATACCTTGCCCACCACCGGCACGCGGTGGCCGTTGATCAGCACATGGCCCTTGTTGGTGAACACCCGGCGGTAGCCATCGGAATAGCCGACGGTGATATTGGCCAGGCGCGAGTCGCGCGCCAGGGTGAAGGTGCGGTCATAGCCGACAGTGTTGCCAGCCGGGTAGCTGTGCACCGCCGCCACCCGCGACTTGAACTGCATGGCACGCTTGTACTCGGTACGCTCGGGCACGGTGTCGCCGAACAGCGCACCGCCGGTGCGGACCATGTCCAGGCGTGCTTCCGGCACCTCCAGGGTGGCGAAGGAGTTGGCGGCGTGCAGGGTCAGTTGGCGGCGGTCGAGCTTGGCATGTTTGATCAACCAGTCGGCCTGCTCGTTGAACGCTGCCAAGCCCTTGCGCACGTCATCCTTGTCTTCAACGGCGAAGTGGGTCATCAACGCCACCAGCTTGAGGTGCTTCTGGTCGGTGATCTGCAGTGCCTCACCTCGCCCGCTCCAGCTGGCCATTTCCACGCCGTTACGGCTCATGCCGCTGGAGTTGAGCGCCAGGTGAATGCGCAAAGTCTTGCCATGGCGCTCGGCGATGGCATCGGCCTGGCGGGCGAACTCGGCGCTGCCGACCAGCTCTTCCATGTCGTATTGCAGGGCATCTTCCAGCTCGCTCAGGCTGGCCAGGCGTACCCGCACCAATTGCCCGGTGAAGCCGCTGGCCCGCACCACGCGGGCTTCCTCGTTGCTGGCCACCGCCACGCAAGGTACGCCAAGGGCGATCACCGACGGCATCACCAGGCCAATACCGTGGCCGTAGGCGTCTGCCTTGAGCACGGCGCACAGCTTGGACTTGCCACCCAGCTCCGCTTGCAGGGTGCGAATGTTGTGTTGCAAGGCACTGGCACTGATCTCGACCCAGGCGTTGCTGTTTTGCACGGTCAGCGCGTTGCTGCCGTTGTCCATCGACAGCGGCGGCGCGGCATACAGCGGGGCTTGGCCGGTGATCAGCAGGGCCAGGGAGGCAGCGAGGAGCGTACGGCGAAATTGCATGGTGGTTTCTCTTGTTATGGACGATGCGCTGCGGTCAGCAGACGCAGGTATGTTTGAGTTCGATAAAGGTCACGCCTGGCGTGGCGAAGCCGTCGGCCAGGTCAGCCTGCAAGGCATCCAGGTCACGTGGCTGACGCACCGCGCAGCCAAATGCACGGGCCAGGCCGATGAAATCAGGGTTGCGCGGCAGTACGCCGACCGGCTCGATATCCAGGCCGAGCATATCGTCGCGGATCTGGCCAAGGGCGTCATTGTTCCACAGCAATACCACCAACGGCCGGTCCAGTTCCTCGACCGCAGTGGCCAGTTCCTGGGCGGTGTAGAGGAAACCGCCGTCGCCCACCAGCACCAGGCCGGGGCGATGATCAGTGGCGAGCATGCCGCCGATACCCGCCGGCAAGCCATAGCCGAGGGTGCCGTAACCGGTGGGGTGCAACCAGCTGCGCGGCGCCCGGCTGGCAAAGGCGTAGTTGCCGGTGTAGGCCAGTTGGGTCATGTCGCTGCTGATGAAGGCGTCGTCTGGCAGCACCGAGTCGATGCGGTCGAGAATGGCCTGATGGATGGCCTGCAACGGTGCGTGCCCAGTGCGAATGGCCTGGCGCAGGCCGGCCACCGCTTCGATGGCCTGGCGAGGGTCGCGCTCGACCTCGGGCAAGTGCGCCAGTAAAGCGTCGAGGGTCTGTCGAGCATCGCCGTGCAAGGCCACCGCGCACGGGTAAAAATCGTTGAACTTGCGTGGGTCGATGTCGACCCGCAGCAACTCACCGTTGAGCGGCAGGCGCTCGCGCCAGAAGTCGGTATCGGCCATTTCGGTACCCACCGCCAACACCACATCGGCTTCGCTGATCATCTGCCAGCCCGGCGCGACGCACAGGCTAGAACCCGCGTTCAATGGCGCCTCAGGCGGCAGCAGGCCCTTGCCAGCGACGCTGGTGAATAGCGGCGCTGCCAAGCGAGTGCTCAACTGTTCGAGTTGCGCGGCGGCCTGCAGTGCGCCACCGCCGGCGATGATCATTGGCCGTTTCGCTGCGGCCAGTTTCAGCGCGGCCTGCTCCAGCGTGCCCCGGTCGGGCTGGCCGCGCCCAGGGCGACGTACCACCGCGTCGCTCCAGTCACGGGCAACCGGCGCGGCCAGCACGTCCAGCGGGACCGAGATGTGCACCGGGCGCGGGCGTTCGCTGTCGAACACTGCCCAGGCACGGGCAATCAGCTCGGGCAGGTCTTCAGCGCTCAGTGCCACGGCGGAGAACGCCGTGATCGGCGCGGTCATGGCGCGCTGGTCCTGGGTTTCGTGCAGGCAGCCCCAACCTTTGCCCAGGCTGGCGGTGTGGTTGACGCTGGATATCACCAGCAACGGGATCGAGTCGGCATAGGCCTGGCCGATGGCAGTGGCGGCATTGGTCACGCCTGGGCCGGTGATGACAAAACACACGCCCGGCCTGCCGCTGACCCGGGCGTAACCATCGGCCATGAAGCCCGCGCCCTGCTCATGCCGCGTCAGCACATGGCGGATGCCACTGCCGGGCAAGCCGCGGTACAGCTCCAGCGTGTGCACCCCTGGGATGCCGAACACGGTATCCACCCCATAGTTGGCCAGCAACCGTACCAGCGCCTGGCCGGCGGTCATCGAGTGCTCATTCATGCTGATCTCCTTGCGGCTGGCCGAGGCGGATCAGCGCATCGACCGCGGTGGTGCCGTGGGCACCGACCATCAATGGGTTCACATCCAGTTCCAGCAGCTGCCCGGCGTTTTCGCAGGCGTAGTCGGCCACCGCGCGGATCGCCGCCACCAGGGCATCCAGGTCGGCAGCCGGGCGACCCCGAAAACCCTGCAGCAGGCTGGCGCTGCGCAGGCGAAGCAGTGCTGCGCGAATGGCGCTGTCGGTGGTGGGTAGCAACAGGCTGACGCTGTCTTTAAGCAGCTCCACCAGCACACCGCCCGCCCCGATCACCAAGGCCAGGGCAAAGTCGTTTTCACGCTTGATGCCGACGATCAACTCGGCCAAGGGCGGCGGCGCCATGGGTTCGAGCAAGACCTGGTCGAACGCTACCCCCGGCGCCCTGGCGCAGATGCGCTGGCGCATCTGCGCCAGGGCGGCCTGAAGCGCTGCGGCATCACGCAGGTTCAGCGCCACCGCACCGGCTTCGGTCTTGTGCGGCAACTGCGCACTGACCGCCTTGAGCACCAGCGGGTAGCCAACGCGGGTGGCATCGTTTAGCGCGTGCTCCGGGGTACTCAGCACCCCGCCCGGCACCGGCAGGCCAAACGCACTCAGGGCCTGCTTGGACTGCCATTCGTCTAGCAGGCGGCTTTCACCTGCGAGGGGCCGTGGGCACAGCGGCACCTGCGCCGCCTCGCCCTGTTCCAGCAGCCGCTGGCGGTTGCGCTGATACGCCACGATCCGCCCCCACGCTGCCAGGCCATCTTCCACGCCTTGCAGCGCGGCGATGCCATGGGCATGCAGGCGCTCACGGGCCGAGGCTGGCAACAGCTCGGGGAACGCCGAGGTGACGAAGCCGATCTTGCCGTGGCGCGCCAGGGCGTCGCAGTAAAGCGCCAGCAACAGGTCGCATTCCTTTCGCTCACCGGTGAACGCTGCGGGGTAGTCGAGCACCAGCATGGCGGCATCGGCGTCAGCGCCCAGGGTGCTGTCGAGCATCTGTTGCAGGGCCACTTCATCGCCCCAGATCGCTGTTGTGAAGTCCAGCGGATTGACCAGGTTGGCGTAGGCCGGAAGTACCTGGGCCAGTGCCCTCACCTGCCCTGGCGCCAGCGCGGGCAGGCGCAACTGGTTGCGCTCGGCGTAGTCGGCGATCAAGCCCGCATCGCCGCCCGAACAGGCCAGGGCGATCAGCCGGTCGCCGGCCGGCAAACGGCCACAGGCGGCAGCCTTGAGGGTCTCGACGAAGCTCACCGGGCCACTCACGCGGATCACGCCCAGGCGCTGGAACAGGCTGTCGTACAGGGCATCGGAGCCTGACAGCGAACTGGTGTGGCTGAGCGCCAGTTCAGCGCCGATCTGCGACACGCCGGTTTTCAGGGCAATGATCGGGGTGCCCTGTTGCAGTGCCTTGTAGGCGGCGCGGGCAAAGCCCGGCACGTTTTTCAGCCCCTCGAGGTGCAAGCCGATGGCGGTCACCCGTGGGTCGTCGAGCAGCACGTCCATCAGTTCGGCCACGCCCAACTGCGCCTGGTTGCCGACCGATGCCATGTAGGCCACCGGCAGCGAGCGGTCACTCATGGACAGGTTGTAGGCAAAATTGCCGCTCTGGGTCAGGATCGCCACGCCCTGCTCCACCTGCTTGCCGCCATGGGCCACCGGCCACAGGGCCGCGCCATGCAAGTAGTCGAGCAGGCCATAGCAGTTGGGGCCAAGCAAAGCCATGCTGCCAGCGGCCTCAAGCAGGCGCTGCTGCAACAGACGGCCTTGTTCACCGCTTTCGGCGAAGCCCGAGGCGTAGCAGATGGCGCCACCGGCACCGATGGCGGCCAGTTCCGCGACACACTGCAAGGTCAGCTCACGGTGGGTGGCGATGAACACCGCGTCTGGGGCGCATGGCAGGTCTGCCACCCGCGCCACGCAAGGGATGCCCTCCAGGCTCGCGTGTTGCGGGTTGACCAGCCACAGCGGGCCGGCAAAGCCACCTTCGGCACAGCGCTTGAGGGCACGGGCCATGCTGCGCCCACCCACGAAGGCCAGGTGCCGTGGGGCCAGCAGGCGCTTGAGGTTGTCACGATTGGAATGCGACATGCTGAGTCTCCAGGTCGATCAGCGCAGCAACGGGCGCAGCAGCTCACGGGAAATGATGTGCCGCTGGATTTCCGACGTGCCCTCCCAGATCCGCTCGATGCGGGCGTTGCGCCAGATGCGCTCGACCGGCCCCTCATCCATCAGGCCCATGCCGCCAAAAATCTGCACGGCTTCGTCAGCGACCTTGCCCAGCACTTCGCTGGCAAACAACTTGGCCATGCCCGCCTCGCCATCGGTCATGCTGCCCTGGTCCATCTTCCAGGCGGTGTGCAGGGTGAGCAGTTCGGCGGCGCGGATCTGCGTGGCCATGTCCGCCAGCTTGAACGACACACCCTGGTAGCTGCCGATGGGCTGGCCAAATTGCTTGCGGTCAGCGGCCCACTGCAGCGATGCGTCCAGTGCTCGCTGGGCCTGGCCGACGCAGTTGGCGGCGACCATCACCCGGCCAGCGGTAAGCCAGGCGTTGGCCACCTCCCAGCCTTTGCCGACTTCGCCCAGCACGTTGCTGGCTGGCACCCGGCAGTCGTCGAAGAACAGCTCGTAGGTGTGGTAGCCGCGGTTGCTCACGCACTTGGGCCCGCGGCGGATGGTCATGCCGGGGGTGTCCCGGTCGACCAGCAAGGCGGTGACCGCATTGCGTTTGCGCCCGTTGTGCTCGTAGGTGTCGGTCACCGCGAAGACGATGGCGAAGTCGGCATGCCCGGCGTGGCTGATGAAGTGTTTGCTGCCGTTGATCACGAAGTCATCGCCCTGGCGCACGGCGCGGGTCTTGATGGCGTTGGCGTCAGAGCCCGCGCCAGGCTCGGTAAGGGCGAAGCAATCGGTCTTTTCGCCCTGCACGCACGGCAGCAGGTAGTCGGTGATCTGCTGGTCCTTGCAGGCCATGAGAATCTTCGAAGGGCGCGCTACGAATACGTGCAGCGCCCAGGAAACCTTGGACAGTTCGCGCTCGATCAGCGCTTGGGACAGGTAATCGAGGCCACCGCCGCCGACTTCTTCAGGCATGTTGAAGGCATAGAACCCGGCGGCGATGGCCTTGCCGCGGATCTGCGCAGCCAGTTCCGGCGACACCGCGTCGGCACGGTCTACCGCTTCTTCATGGGGCAGCAGTTCCTTGGCCACGAAGCTGCGTACCGCATCCACCAACATTTCTTGTTCTTGGGTCAGTTGGAAATTCATCTGCGAAGGTCCTGAAGAGGTAACGGGTTATTGGCCGACGAAGTGCGCTGGGCGCCGTTCTACCGAAGCCTTGAGCGCCTCGGCGCCGTCCTGGCTGCGCCCGCATAGCAAGCCGGCCTGGCGCTCGGCTTCGAGTTGCTCGGCCAGGGTGCGCTGGGCGCCTTCGCGGATCAGCCGCTTGGTCTGCGCGTAGGCGAAGGTCGGGCCGTTGGCCAGGCGGCCCGCCAGTTCAGCGGCCACCGCAGGCAATTGCTCGTCGGCGCAGACCTCGCTCACCAGCCCTGCCGCCAAAGCCCGTTCGGCGCCCCACAGTTCGTCGAGGAACAACAGCCGTTTGGCCTGCTCGCTGCCAATCAGCCGTGGCAGGTGCCAGCTGGCGCCGGCATCGGGGCTGTAGGCCATGCTGGTGTATCCGGCTTTGAAGCGTGCCGAGGCAGCAGCGATGCGCAGGTCACAGCACAGGCTCAGGTCCATGCCGCCGCCGACGGCGGTGCCGTTGATGGCGGCCAGGGTCGGTTTATCCAGGCTGTGCAGGCGCAGCATCAGGGCGTGGGCGGTCTCGGTCCAGCCGTAGCTTTCCAGTGCCCCACGGGCCTCGGCCTCGGCCCATTCCGCCACGTCGGCGCCGGCACAGAAGCTGCGCCCGCTGCCGGTCAGCACCACCACACGGACGGCGGGGTCGCTGTTGCAGGTGTCGAGCAGGGCATGCAGTTGCTTGAGGGTGGGAATGTCCAGTGCGTTGCGCTGCTCGGGGCGGTTGAGGGTGAGCCAGGCAACGCCGGCTTCGACCTTGCTCAACACTGACGATGACGGGGTGGTCATGGGAGGCCTCGCTGTTGTTATTGGGGTGGAGGACGTGATGAAGGTGATACTAAACGAGTGTTCAACAAGGCGGGATGGGTTGTTACAACTTTGCACAACTCGGATCACAACCCTGGCGCTTCCCTTGTAGGAGCAGCCTTGTGCTGCGAAGAGGCCAGTGCAGGCTCAAAACAATGTCGATGCCTGCACCGGCCTCTTCGCAGCACAAGGCTGCCCCCAACAAGCGGCGTCAAACCCCAGGCGCACTCGGCGCAAAAGCCCCTTGCCGCCGGCGGTTCACCCCGTAATACGCCGCATAGCACAGGGCAATGAAACCAAAGCCCCAGTACAACGAGGGCCGCTGGGTCTCATCGATGGCCAAAAACACGAACAGCGAACAGCACAGGGTGATGCACAGCAGCGGCACCAAGGGGTACAGCGGCGCCTTGTACTTGAGGTCCTGCAATTGCCCGCCATCACGCAGGTACGCCTTGCGGAACCGGTACTGCGCCAGGGCGATGACGATCCAGGTCACAGTGCCCGACATACCGCTCACGGCCATCAACACCATGAACAAGGTGTCGGCAGCCACGAAGCTGGTCATCAGCGACACCAGGGCAAAGCACAGGGTGATGCTCAGGGCACGCAGTGGCACGCCGCGCTTGCTCAGCGGCGACAGGCTCTTGGGTGCCATGCCGCTCTTGGACATGGCCCAGAGGATGCGCGTGGAGGCATACAGCCCGGAGTTACCCACCGACAGGATGGCGGTGAGGATGACGAAGTTCATCAGGTCGGCCGCATAGGGAATGCCGACCATGTCGAACACCTGCACGAACGGGCTTTCCATCAACCCGGCCTGCTCGAACGGCACAATGGCCGACAGCACGGCAATCGCCAGCACGTAGAAGATCAGCACGCGGAACACCACGTTGCGCACGGCCCGGGGGATGCTCTTTTCCGGGTGCTCGGTCTCACCGGCCGCCACGCCCATGATTTCGCAGCCCTGGAAGGCGTACACCACGGTCATCATCACCGCGAACACCGCCGACAGGCCATGGGGGAACAGCGACTCGCCCACCAGGTTGTTCAGCATCGGTGCCGGCGCCCCGTTGTTCAGCGGGATGGCGCCGAAGATCACCAGCAGGCCGACCACGATAAAGCCGAGGATGGTCGCCACCTTGATCCCCGAGAACCAGTACTCCGCCTCGCCAAAGGCCCGTGTGGCCAGGGCATTGAGGCCGAACAGCACAACCACGAACAACGCCGACCAATACCAGATTGGCACCTCGGGGAACCAGCGGGTCATCAGCATGCCCGCAGCGGTGAACTCCAGGCCCACCGTGGTGGCCCAACTCATCCAGTACACCCAGCCAATCATGAAGCCCGTGGCTGGGCCGATGAACTTGGTGGCATGGGCCTGGAACGAACCGGAAACCGGCATCTGCACCGACAGCTCGCCCAGGCAGACCATCACCAGGTACATCAACAGCCCCGCCACCAGGTAGGCCAGGATCGCCCCCACCGGCCCGCCCTGGTTGATGGTGACGCCCGAGCCCATGAACAGGCCGGTGCCGATCACGCCGCCCAGCGACAGCATGAAGATGTGCCGGCTTTTCAGCGCGCGGGTCAGCTGGATTTTGCCTTCGTGGGTATCAGTCATGGTTCACCCCGCTGTAGCAGGGGGTGCAAAACGATCGTTCAAGGAGGGGCTGAGCGCTACGGCATGTCATTATTGTTATCTCCAATAAGCCTCATGGACCGCGTGCAACACGGTTGCCATCGATTATTGGAAACGGATGTAAGGTGCCGTTGTACGAACCGATCAAAGATGTAAAAAGTCGTAAGTTTTTTGTACGTCAGCTCTGGATCAAGTGTTTCAGGGTGGTGCGGGCCTGTTCCAGTTCTGCCGCTAGTGGCTCGCTGAGCGCCAGCAGCGCCTGTTCATCTTGGCCTTGGGCAGCGTCTTCGAGGCGGCGCAAAACGCCAGCCAGGCCAGCAAAACCGAGGGAATCGCAACTGCCCGCCAGGCGGTGCGCCAGGTGCGACACTGCAGCGCAGTCGCGTGCCTGCAAGGCTTCGGCCAGCGCCGTGGCGTGCTGCTCGATCGATTGGCGCAGCACTGCCAGCAGCGCCTGCAACTTCTGTTCACCCAGCAAGCTGCGGTGGGTTTGCATCAGTGACCAGTCCATGCCCGAGCCAAGAGCAGCCACCGGGGCAGGCGCAACCTCGGCCAGGGCCTGGCGCAGGTGCTCCAGGCGCAGCGGTTTGGCCAGTACCCCCTGCATGCCTGCGGCCAGGTAGTCGGGGACTTGCGCCGGTTGCACCCCGGCAGTCAGCGCCAGGATCCGGCTGCCACGGTTTGGCCCTGGGATGGCGCGGATGCGCCGGCACACCTCAACCCCGCTCAAGCCGGGCAAGTGCACATCCAGCAAGATCAGGTCGAAGCGCTGCTGGGCACAGGCTTGCAGGGCTTGCTCGGCATCCTCGGCAAAGCACACCTGGTGGCCATCGCGTACCAGCAACCCACCCGCCACCTCACGGTTCAACGCCACGTCCTCGACCACCAGGATACGCAGGCTGGCCGACGCCGAGCAGGCCGGCTCATGGGCAACGGCAGGCTGCCCACGCGCTATGTCGAGCTCGAACCAGAAGCAACTGCCCTGCCCCGGTACGCTATTCAGGCCGATGCGGCCGCCAAGTTTTTCCACCAGGTGCTTGCAGATCGCCAAGCCCAGGCCAGTGCCACCATAGCGCCGGGCCACCGCTTCGCTGGCCTGCACGAAACGGTCAAAAATCTTCGCCTGCATGGCCGGTTCGATGCCAATGCCATTGTCACTGACCGACACGCGCAGGCGCTGCCCGTTCTGATCGCTGGCCAGCACCTGCACCCTGAGTTCGACCTGGCCGTGCGCGGTGAACTTGATGGCGTTGGCCAGCAGGTTGCTCAGTACCTGGCGCAGGTACTGCTCGGCGCCATGCTGATGCGCCGCCAGTTGCTCATCGACCTCCACGTGCAGGGTGTCGCCGCGTTCCAAGGCCATTGGTTCGAGCAATGCCAGCACCTCCGTGCACAACTGGCGCAGTGAGAAACCGAGCATTTCGGCCTGGCTCTCGCCCTCTTCGAGACGGGCAAAGCAAAGCACCTCGTTAAGAATGGCCAACAGCCCTTCACCCGCCTTGTACAAAGCCTGTAGGCGTTGCCGGTCGAGCGCATCGAGCCTGGCGCCACGTAGCAGTTCAGCCATGCCGAGGATGCCATTGAGCGGCGTGCGCAGCTCATGGCTCATGGTCGCCAAAAAGCGTGACTTGGCCAGGTTGGCGGCTTCGGCCTCGTCCTTGGCCCGGGCCAGGCTCGCGGTACGCCGCTCGACCATGGCCTGCAGCTCGTCACGTTTGTCCTGCAGGGCCACGCGGTCAAGCTCGCGGCGCTCGATGTCGCTGAGGATGGCCCGGCGCATGTCGTCCAGGGCATGCGCCACGGTATCGATCTCATCGGCATGCGCCGAACGGCGGCGATCCAGGCGCAGCGGCTCCTGCCAGTGCCCGGCCCCGATACGCCGGGCAAACTCGGCCATGACTTGCAAATGGCGGGTCACCAAGCGGTAGAACAAGCCAGACAACGCGACCGCCAGGCCACACAGAAACACCCCCATCCACAACAGGCTGGCCAGGCCCGTGGCATACAGCCGCCGGTGCACCGCGCCCAGGTCGATGCTCACCTCCAGCTCGCCAAGGTGCCGTGCCGGCCCCGACGGTGGCTGGTAATCCAGCGGAAAACGCTCGATGCGCAGTGGCCCCTTAGGCTCGGCTTCACCGCGCAACAGGGTGAAGTCATCGCTGAGCAGGCGTACCCGCGCCACATCTGAAAAGTCCACCAGGCCACGCAGTTGAACATCCAGTTGCGCTTCGTCGAGGTCCCACAGGCTGCGTTCCAGGCTGGCCAGGTAACCCGCGCGGATCAACGCCATGCGCGCCTCGATGTCGCGCATCTCGCGGCGGTACTCGAAATACAGCTGCACGGAACTGGCCAGCACCGTGAAGCACAGGCTGAACAGCAGGATAAACAGCAGCAGGCGGCGCAACAGGCCGTCGGTGCGCAGGCGGATCATCGGGCATCCGCCGGCAGGTTGATCATGTCGCGGTAGGTCACTTCGCTCTGCTCCAGCCAGCGGTCGATCTCGCCAGCTTCGTGCATGCGCCGCAACTGGTGGTCGATCTCGTCCATGTGCTGGCTCAGGGAGGACTGGCGCGACACCGCCACGCGCAGGTAGTCCACGCTCAGCGCGGCCGGCAAGGCGCGGATGTCTTCGGCGCCGGGCAGGTGCTCGATGAACAGCTCGCCGGTACGCCGCTCCTGGATCACGAAGTCGATGCGCCCACGGATCAGCTTGCCGAAGTTCTGCTGGCTGGACGAGACCCGCTCGATGTTCTGGTGGCGCGCGACAAAACGGTCGAAGTCGGCGCCGTAGCTTTCACCGTAGAGCAAGCCGCCACGGTACCCGGCCAAGTCTTCCAGGTGCTGAAACTGCACGGGCCGGCGGCGATTGAAAAACACCGCCACCTCTTCACGTATCACCGGTACCGACGAAAAACGCATGCCTTGGTCACGTTGGTCGCTGTCGTAGGCCAGCACCACGTCCACCCGCCCGGCGGCAGCGTCCATCAGGCAGCGCTTCCAGTTGCCCAGCACCACGGTTTGCACCTCTCGGCCCATGCGCGCAAACAGCTCCCGCACCACCGTCGGCGCCAGGCCGCGCACCTGGTGGCCATCGCTCCAGGAAATCGGCGGGTACACGGGGTAGTCGCAGTAGCGCACCGGCTCAGCCGCCGCTGCTGGCAAGCCTGGTACCAGCACCGCCAGCGCCAGCAGGCGGCGCAGGGTGCTCACGCGGCCACGCTGGCGGTGAACAGGTAGCCGGTGCCATGAATGGTGATGATCAGTTGCGGCTCGGCCGGGTCGTCATGCAGCTTGCGGCGCAGGCGGCCGACCAGCACGTCGATGGAGCGGTCGTTGGGTACCCACTCACGGTTGCGGATCTGGTCCATCAACTGGTCGCGGCTCAGGGTGTGGCCGCTGTTGCGCAGGAAGACGCTGAGCAGTTGGAACTCGCCATGGGTCAGCAGCGTTTGCCCGCCACGCGGGTCGATCAGGCGTCGACGGTCAGTGTCCAGTGCCCAGTCGGCAAATTGCTTGAGCGAGTGCGCGCAGGCGGGCGCCGGGTGCACCTCGCGGGCATGGCGTACGCGGCGAATCAGGTTCTTGGCGCGGGACACCAGCTCGCGGGGGTTGAGCGGTTTCATGATGTAGTCGTCGGCGCCGCACTCCAGGCCGACGATGCGGTCGATGTCGTCATTGCGCCCGGTGATGAGGATGATGCCGACTTCCGAGCGCACCCGCAGCTCGCGGGTCAGGGTCAGGCCGTCCTTGCCGGGCAGGCGAATGTCCAGCAGCACCAGGTCGACGTCCTGGCTGCCGAGCAATGCCTCGGCCTTTTCTGCGGTGTCGGCGCAGTGCACGTCATAGCCTTCCTGGGACAGATAGGCCTGCAGCAAGTCACGAATAAGCGGATCGTCATCGACGATCAATACCCGAGGCGTCATTGCGTGAAGTCTCTTTTTTTATTGGTTTGTTCTACACACTCGCGACAGCAGCCTACTCGTTACTGAACAGACGATCAACAGCCCTTGGGCAGGCTGAAGCGTTGCCGACCACCGGCCTGCAAGCCATCCACCCAGGCCTCGCAGATCTGCACGCCTTGGGCCGGCGTAAAGGTGCCCGGGTTGAGGCCCGACTCCAGCCACAAGCCATCGAGCAACGCGCTCAGGCTGATCGCCGCCAGGTCGGCGTCAAAGCCCTGCCAGCCCTCTTCCACCGCCAGCGTGGCGAGCAGCCGGCTCAACTCGTTGCGGTACTCACCGTAGGAATGGTCGTGCACCTGGTTGATCGCATCGGCGGTCTTCACCGCGCCCCAGAACGCCAGCCAGGCATCGAGCAGTTGCGGGTCGAGCAGTTCGGCGCAAAACGAGGCACGGAAGAACGCCGACAGCCGTTCGCGGGCCGTGGGCGCGGCCTGGGCCATGGCTTCGCGCAGCAAGCCCATGACCCGCCCGGTGACCGCCATGTAAGCTTCGGCCACCAGTTCGTCCTTGCCCGCGTAATGGTGGCTGATCAACCCCACCGAAACCCCCGCCTCGGCGGAAATCTTGCGGATCGAAGCCCCCTGAAAACCATGGCGTTTGAGGCACACCAAGGTCGCCTCGACCAGGTTGGCTTTGCGCAATTCCGGCAGCATGCGGTGGTAGCGGGCTTCCTGGCTCATCGGCGATTCTCGGGCAGTAGACTGGGCTGAACGACTGTACAGCAAGCCGAGCGCCATGATAAACCCTAGTGGCCAATGCCCGGTGTGCACCCTGTTGCCGGGCCTGACCACAACAACAAAAGCGGCTGCCATGAACGACCTGATCACACGCGACCTGGACCAGGGCCTGCTGACCCTGACCTTCAACCGCCCCGACAAGCTCAATGCCCTGAACATCGCCATGTACCGCCAGTTTGGCGACCTGCTGCTGGCGGCGGGCGAAGACCCGCACGTTGATGCGGTGCTGATCACGGGCGGCCCCCACTGCTTCAGCGCCGGCAATGACCTGCGCGATTTCCTCGACAACCCGCCCAGCGACAGGGACAGCCCGGTGTTCCGCCTGATGCGCATTGTGATGGGCCTGGATAAACCCCTGATCGCTGCCGTCAGTGGCGCGGCGATCGGCATCGGCGCCACCCTGCTGCTGCATTGCGACCAGGTGCTGGTCAGCCGCACGGCCAAGCTGCGCATGCCGTTTGCGCCGTTGGGGGTATGCCCGGAGTTCGGCTCCAGCCTGCTGCTGCCGCGCCTGCTCGGGCACGCCCGCGCCGCCCGCTTGCTGATGGGCAACGCGTTGCTTGAGGGTGAGCAGGCGGTAGCCTGGGGCTTGGCCAGTGAGCTGCATGACGATGGCGAACAGTGCTTGGCAGCCGCCCGGCAGCTGGCGCGGCGGCTGCAAAGTTACCCGCAAGAGGCGCTGCGTATTAGCAAGCGCCTGCTCAAGGAGGGGGGGCGCGCGGAGCTGGAGGCCACTGTGGAGCGGGAGAGCCAGTTGTTTATCGAATGCCTGCGTACGCCTGAGGCCAAGGCGGCGTTACGGGGGTTGATCAAGGATTGAGGTGATCGGGTTGAGGTTTGCGGCGCTGTCGAGATCGAGCGCCGCCCGCGCGGCGCATCGCGAGCAACGCTCGCTCCTACGTTTGTTTCGGGCCAGTTTCGCCTGTGCAATTTGCGCGCGACCGCCTTGTTGGTCCGACGTAATATCGCGCCATGCACCAAGACGGTCGCGCGCGTTTGCCCCAGGAAAAATTGGCCCGAAACAAACGTAGGAGCGAGCGTTGCTCGCGATGCGCCGCGCGGGCGGCGCTCGATTTCTGGCGCCACCCCATCGCCATACACCTGGCAGCCCCACACCCTGCATACGCCCTAATACCCCGTCATCTCCAGATACCCCCGCCCGCCCGCACTCCCCTGCAACCTCACCGGCCCCTCCCAGTATGGAAACCGGGTGTTCATCCAGGCACGCGGCTCGACGGCATCAACTTGCACATCAACGCCGTACGCCAACACCCGCACTCGCCAACGTGTCGGCACCTCCTTGCCGTTTTCCTGCCGCGTCCAGGCCAACGCCTGAAGCTGAATCTGATCGCTTCGCAGCGCTACCCCCTCACCCTGGGCACTGACCCAGGTCCCCGCCCGATACGGCAAACCCTTGGCCTCGCGCACCTGAAACAGCATCAGCTTCGCGCCGCTGTCCAGGTGCAGTGAAAACCAGTCCCAGCCCGTTTGCCCGGCCGCCAGCGGCTGGCTGCTCCACTCCCGGTCCAGCCAAGCCTGCCCGGTGACCGCAATGCATAGGCCATCGCGCTCCACCTCGCCGCTGACACGGTAGAACGGCTGGCTGTAGTAATACGACGCTTGCCCCTTGCCCGACTTTTCGCTGTAGCCCTGGCTGCCGTGCAGCACCAGCGGCCTGTCACTGCGCAGATTCAGGTCGTAACCAAAGCCTTGGGCGGCAGCCTTCATGTGCAACCCTGCAATGCCCTCATCACCTTGCAGTGACCAGTCATTGATCCAGGCCCTGAACGGCTGGACTTCGACGCCTGCTTGCCCGACACCGCCACGCGCCAGGGTCTCGCCAGCGCGATGCCCACCCGGCCCTGTCAGGGCAGCATGCCCCATCCACAGGTTCGGGCTGTTCCAGTCGGCCGTTTCCGCCCCCGGGCGCAAGGCCGAACGGAACAACGTCCACTGCGCGCCCCAGTCCCGCCCTTGGGCGTCTTCAAGGTTGGCGGTGACATACCACCATTCGATGCGAAACCCCTCATGAGCCCCGTGATCACGCGGGAACACCAAGGGGTGATCGCGGGTCACCTGGCTGAACCCACTGGCCTGCTCGCCCAACCCGGCAAAACTCTGCGGCGCTGGCGCAGGCTGGTCGCAGCCGCTCAGCAGCGCGCACAGCACGACACAGGCTTTAACGTTCATCGGCAAACTGCCTCAACAGATCGCTGGGCTGGCGCCGCGCCAGTTGCCACAGCGGCCAGGCACTGGCCAGCAGGCTGGTGAGGATGCCCAGCACCGCCAGTTGCACCAATTGCCCAGGAAACACATACAGCGGCAACCGCCAGCCAAATGCCTGCACGTTCACCACCGCCACCAGGCACCAGGCCAACACGACACCGACAGGGATCGCCAGCAGCACGGTGAGGCTGCTCAGCATGAGCGTCTGGCCCAGGGTCAGCCAAACCAGTTGCGTGCGCCGCACACCCAATGCCCAAAGCGGCGCCAGCTGGCCCAGGCGGCTCTGGCTCAGGGTCAGCAGGTTGATGAACATGGCCACGCCGGCGACACCCAGTGTCAGGCTGTTGAGGGCGGCGGTGGCGGCAAAGGTGCGGTTGAACACCTCGGTCGACCAGCGCTTCAGGCGCGATTGCTCGACCACCCGGCTGTCGTCCAGGGCAAAGCGCTGCTGCAACGCAGCCTTGAGGGGTGCCAGGTGCGTGGGCGCGACATCCACGCTCAGGCCGGTCAATGTCGCCTGCGGCCAATGCCTGCGCAGCCAGTCGGCATTGACCAGCACGTGGCCCTTGGGGTTGCCATAGTCGGCATACACCCCCACCACTGTCATGGGCGGCGCAGCGTCGGCCGCCAGCATCAAAGTGTCGCCCACCGCCAGCCCTAGGCGGCGGGCCAGTTGTTCACTGAGCATCACCGCCTTGCCCGCCGCCAACTGCTGCCAGGCCTGCGCGTGCTGGTCCAGCAACGGCCAGCGGTCGCGGTAGGCCGGGTGGTCGATAACCCCCTGCACCTGCACTGGCCAACCCTTAAGGTGCGTTTCCACACGCCAGCCTGGCAGCACCGCCGTGGCCACAGGTTGCTGCTTGAGCCACTCACTGATCTGCAGGCCCTGCGCAGTGTCCCGAGGCGTCACGTAAAGGTCGGCGGACAAACGCGCATCGAGCCAGCCGATGAAGGTCTTGCGAAAGCCCTCGGTCATGCTGCCCACGCCAACACTGGCGGCCAGTGCCAGCAACAAGGCCATCAGCGCCAGGCTCAACCCGGGTAATTGCTGGCGGCTGTCGGCGACGAACCACTGCGACAGCGGCCGTCGGCGCCCACGCGCAGCCCAGGCCAGCACGCCGTCGAGCAAGGGCGGTAACAGCAACGCCGAGGCCAGCAACAACGCCGCCAGCAAGGCGAAAGCGCTGGCCAAGCCCTGGCCCAGTTGCCAACAGCCAAGCGCCACCAGCAGCAACAGCAGTGCCCCCCACGTCTGGCGCCGCAACCAACGGCCTTGCGCCAAGCGCCAGGCCTGGGGTTGAGCCAGCGCCAACAGGGGCAGGCGCGCGGCCTGCAAAACACTGCTCAGCCCCGCCAATGAGGCCCCGAGCACACTCACCAGCACCCCAGCCAACCACCACCCAGCCGACAGGTGCAACACGCTGGCGACCTGGGCGCCATACAAACCACGCAAACTCGCGGCAACGTCTGGCAACAGCAACGCGGCCAGCCCATAGCCGCCCGCCACCCCGGCCAGCCCGCCCAGCACCGCGAACAGGCCCAGCTCCAGCGCCAGGCCGAGCAACAGGCAGTGCAAACTGACGCCACAGGCCCGCAGGCTTCTGATCAAGCCACGGCGTTGCTCCAGTGCCAGGCCAATGGCGGCGTGGGCGATGAACAGCCCGACCACGAAGGCCAGCAAGCCGAGGGCGGTGAGGTTCAGGTGAAAGCTCTCGGTCAGGCGTTGCAGGCCACCGTCATCACTCGGTGTTTGCAGTTCGAGCCGCGCAGCGATGGCTGCGGGCAAGGGCGCCGAAGGCCCTGTCAGTAGAAGCCGCGACAGCTGTCCGGGTGCCTGCAGCAAGGCCTGCGCATGGCCGATGTCGACCACGATCACCCCGGGCGCCAGCTCCGGCTTGAGCACAAAGGGTGGCAGCCGCTGCCCTTCGCTGCTGACGGCCACGTCGCTAACGGTTTTGCCCAGTTGGCGCAAGGTGTCCGGCCCTACCCAGGCCTGCCCCGGCTTGCCAATAAAGGCCTGCAGGTCGAAATCGGCCACCCGCACACCGGCCACGGCAGTGGAAACTGGCAAGCTCAACGGCTCGACGCCAATCAGCCGGACAGTCACCGGCTGCTCGCCAGAAAACCGCAGCCGCCCCTCCAGTACCGGGGCAACCGGCCAGCCCAACTGGCGCAATTGCACATACAGCGCCTGCTCGAAGCGTTCGCCGTCACGCGGCACCAGTTGCGCCTGCATCGGTGCCGCCAGTACCGCACTGGCGCGGGCGTAGTCGCTGCGCGCCTGGCTGTTGAGTGCCTGGACGCCGGTCCATAACGCAGTGGCCAGCCACAACCCGGTAAAGATGCTAAGGCACTGCACGCGATGGCGCCGCCAATGGCTCAGCAGCGCCTGCAGGGTCAGCAGCAATGGGCTCATAGGCCGTGCTCGGCGCGCACACGGCCCGCCTGCAGGTAGCAACTGTGCGCTAGCCGCGCCGCCAGGCGCTGGCTGTGGGTCACCATCAGGACACTGCTGCCGGCCTCGGCGACCAGTTGCAAAAACAGGCCTAACACCTCATCGCTGCTGGCTTCGTCAAGGCTGCCGGTCGGCTCGTCTGCCAACACCCAGGCGGGGCGACCGGCCAGGGCGCGGCCAATGGCGACCCGCTGTTGCTGGCCGCCAGATAGCTGTTCCGGGTAGCGCGTCAATAACGCAGCCAGCCCCAGGCGCTCTGCCAAGTACGCCAGCCAGTGCGGGTCATGCCGGTTGGCAAGCCGGGCTTGAAACGCAAGGTTGGCCGCCACGTCCAGGCTGCTGATCAGGTTGTACTGCTGAAACACCAGGCCAATGCCATCCCGGCGCCACCGCGCCAGTGCCGTCTCCGAACGGCCATCGAGGGGTTCGTCATCAATCAAGATGCGCCCGCTGTCGGCCCGGTCCAGGCCGGCAATCAAATGCAGCAAGGTGCTCTTGCCACTCCCCGACTCCCCCATCAGCGCCAGGCTGCTGCCGCGCGCCAGGCGCAGGTCGATGCCCTGCAGCACAGGCAGCGGGCCTTGGGGTGTGATGAATGACTTGTGCAGTTGCTCGACGACCAGCATTGCGGGGGTTCCTCGTGGCACCACCTCGCACGAGGTGACTGAGCGCCTCATAAGGAATAGCACAAGCAGGCCATTAGACCGTCAGCCACCCACTTAGTGGATCCACTAAGCAACAAACCAACGAGAGCAAGTTCGATAATCGCCCAAAATACCAAGACAATTGCGCGCTTCCGTTTGACCCAGCCGCCATCCTTCTTATTTAATGGATCCATTAAATAAAAACAATCGCTACCCCGGAGAGCCTCCATGTATCCCAAAAACACGTGGTATGTCGCCTGCACCCCCGATGAAATCGCCGAGAAACCGCTGGGCCGACAGGTCTGCGGGGAGCGGATCGTGTTCTATAGAGGCCACGAAAGCCGGGTAGCTGCGGTGGAAGATTTTTGCCCGCACCGCGGCGCCCCACTGTCGTTGGGCTATGTCGAAAACGGCAACCTGGTGTGTGGCTACCATGGCCTGGTGATGGGCTGCGACGGCAAGACCGTCGAGATGCCAGGGCAGCGGGTCAGGGGCTTCCCTTGCAACAAAACCTTCGCGGTGGTCGAGCGCTACGGCTTCATCTGGGTCTGGCCCGGCGACCAGGCGCAAGCGGACCCAAGCCTGATCCCACACCTGGAGTGGGCGGTGAATGACGCGTGGGCCTACGGCGGCGGGCTGTTCCACATTGGCTGCGACTACCGGCTGATGATCGACAACCTCATGGACCTGACCCACGAAACCTACGTGCATGCCTCCAGCATTGGTCAGAAGGAAATCGACGAAGCCCCGCCCGTGACCACCGTCACCGGTGACGAAGTGGTGACTGCCCGGCACATGGAAAACATCATGGCACCGCCGTTCTGGCGCATGGCCCTGCGCGGCAACGGCCTGGCCGACGATGTGCCGGTGGACCGCTGGCAGATCTGCCGCTTCACCCCACCCAGCCATGTGCTGATCGAAGTTGGCGTGGCCCACGCATGCAAAGGGGGTTATCACGCCGATGCGCAGCATAAAGCCTCGAGCATCGTGGTCGACTTCATCACCCCAGAGACCGACACCTCGATCTGGTACTTCTGGGGCATGGCGCGCAACTTTGCAGCGCACGACGAAACGCTGACCGCCAACATCCGCGAGGGCCAGGGCAAGATTTTCAGCGAAGACCTGGAAATGCTCGAACGCCAGCAACAGAACCTGCTCGCCTACCCCGAGCGCAACCTGCTCAAGCTCAACATCGATGCCGGCGGGGTCCAGTCGCGCAAGATATTGGAGCGCCTGATCGCCAACGAACGCACGGCCCAAGCCCAACTGATCGCGACCAGCGCAAGCCCAGCCTGACGAGGAACGGACATGATCGATGCCGTAGTGGTTTCCCGTAACGACGAAGCGCAGGACATCTGCAGCTTCGAGCTGGCCGCACTCGATGGCAGCCTGCTACCACCCTTTAGCGCAGGCGCGCACATTGACGTGCACCTGCCGGATGGGCAAGTCCGCCAGTATTCACTGTGCAATCACCCCGAAGAACGCCACCGTTACCTGATCGGCGTACTCAAGGACCCTGCCTCACGTGGCGGCTCGCGCAGCCTGCACGAGCAGGTGCACAACGGTGCCCGCTTGCGTATCAGCGCACCGCGCAACTTGTTCCCACTGGCCCTGGGCGCCCGTCGCAGCCTGTTGTTCGCAGGTGGCATCGGCATTACGCCGATCCTCTGCATGGCCGAGCAACTGGCCCACAGCGGCGAGGACTTCGAACTGCATTACTGCGCCCGTTCCAGCGAACGTGCAGCCTTCGTCGAACGCATGCGCGGTGCCGCCTTCGCTGACCGCCTGTTCGTGCATTTCGACGAGCAACCCGAGACTGCACTGGACATCGCTCAGGTATTGGCCAACCCGCAAGACGATATGCACCTGTATGTGTGCGGCCCAAGCGGGTTCATGCAGCATGTGCTGGAAAGCGCCAAGGCGCAGGGCTGGCAGGAGGCCTGCCTGCACCGCGAATACTTTGCCGCCGCGCCGGTTGATACGCAGAACGACGGCAGCTTCTCGGTGCAGGTGAACAGCACCGGCCAGGTCTTCGAGGTGCCCGCCGACCAGAGTGTGGTGCAGGTGCTTGAACAGCACGGCATCGCGATCGCCATGTCGTGCGAGCAAGGCATTTGCGGCACCTGCCTGACGCGCGTGCTGGCAGGCACACCGGAGCATCGCGACCTGTTCCTCACGGAACAGGAGCAGGCGCAGAACGATCAGTTCACGCCCTGCTGCTCGCGTTCGAAAACGCCGCTGCTGGTGCTGGATATCTGAAGCGCTTTAAGACGAGGGCAGGATGACCTTCATGCGCGCATCGGCCGTGGCCGCGCCGAACGTCTCGGCGTAGCGTAATGTGGCATTGGCGTGCTCGCGCATGATGGCCTCGGCGCGGGCGCCCTGCCCGCTGACCAGGGCATCGAACACCGAATGGTGCTGCATGTGTGCATAGTTGAAGCGCCGGTACTCTCGCGCCAGGTCGTGGCGGTCCACGGCCAGCGCAGTGACCGAGGCAAACGGCAGGTGGTCATTGCGCGCCAGGGCATCGGCAATCGCCGGGTTGTGGCTGGCCGCGATGATCACCTGGTGGAAGCGCATGTTGAGGTCATGGTAGGCCTGCAGGTCTTCCTCGGTGACAAAACCCTTGTCGAACAGCTGGTCGCCTTCGACCAGGCAGCGCTGCAGCGCTGCGCGCGCTTCAGCGGACAGCCCACGCTCTGCCGCTTGGCGCGCAGCCAGGCCTTCCAGCACGCCACGCACCTCGACCGCACCGGCGATGTCGTCTGCGCTGACGGAACGCACCTGAAACCCACGCCCGCCAAAACGCACCAGCAGGCCCTCCTGCTCCAGGGTGCGAAATGCCATGCGCACCGGCATCCGCGAGACACCGAACAGTTCGGCGGTGGGGATTTCCATCAGACGCTCGCCGGCCGCCAACTCGCCGGAGGCGATCATCTTGCGAAGCGTAACCAGCACCAATTGACCGGGCTTGCTCATCCAGGCAGTTTCCAGAGACATGAGCGGTAATCTTATCGCAGTGCTCGCCACGACGCATTGGGTGGCCATGAGATCGAGCGCCGCCCGCGCGGCGCGCGATCTCAATGCCGGCAAAATTGCTGCGGCGTACACCTGCCAGCCACACCCATTCTTGGCAAAATTTTGCTGGGATGCACGGCAAGCCCGACCCTAGGCATCGGCCATCACTGCCTGCCCCGGCCGCGACGCTGGCTTGAGCAACAGCAGGCAACCAGCAGCAAGCACGAAGACACTGGCAAACACCCCATACAGGTGCAGCGGTTGCCAGCCGCCGTCGAGCAGTACGCCGGCCACGGTCGGCGACAGGATTGCGCCAATCCGGCCAATGCCGATGCCCCAGCCCACCCCAGTGGCGCGCACCGACGCGTCATAGACCACCGGTGACAGCGCATACAGCCCAGCCACGCAACCGTTGGCGAACAGCCCGATCAGCAAGCCCAGCGCCAGCGCGGCAGTGACCGATGACCCGCTGGCCACGAACAGCACCAGCAGCCCGGCCGTGACCAGCATGAACATCGCCAACACGCGGCTCAGTGGCCAGCGTGACGACAGGCCGCCAATCAGCGCCGCACCAAGGATGCCGCCAACGCTCAGCAACACTCCGCCGGTAATGCCCTGCTGCGCCGACAAGCCAGCCGCGACCAGCAGCTTCGGGGTCCAGCTCATGACGAAGTAGAAGCCGAACATCACCAGGAAGAACAGCAACCAGATCACCAGCGTGGTGCGACGCATGGCGGGGGTCAGCAACTGCCTGAACCCTGTGGCGGCACCGGGCACGCTTTGCGCGGGCGGCGGCAGCTGGGACAGTGCTGGTTGCCCGAGCTTGTCGGCCAACCGATTGACCCGCGCCAAGGCATTCGCCGGGCGGCGTGCCAACAAAAAGTCCAGCGACTCCGGCAGCCACAGCAGCACCAACGGGATCACCAGCACCGTGACAATGCCACCGAACAGGAACACCGAACGCCAGCCCCAGTGACCCAGCAGCCATACCGCCAACAAGCCGCCCAAGGTCGCGCCCAAGGCATACCCCGTGGACTGCAGGCTCACCGCCAGGCCACGCCAGCGTTTGCTGGCATATTCACTGGCGATCACATTGCTGCTGGCCAGGATGCCGCCGATGCCAAGGCCGGTCAGCCCGCGTAGCAGCGCCAGTTGCAACGGGCTCTGGCTCAACGCCGAGAGCAACATGCCGACACCGGAAAGCGCCAGACAGAACAGAATCAATGGGCGCCGGCCAACGCGGTCGGCCCACGGCGCAATAAACAGTGACCCTGCCGCCATACCGAACAGGCCGGCGCTGAGCAGCAGCCCCACCTGCGCCCCACTCAGGCCCCACTCGGCAGACACCGAGGCGGCCGTGAAGGCCATCACCAGCACGTCAAAGCCATCGATCATGTTCAGCACGATGCAAATGCCGATGGCCAGGCACTGGAAGCGGCCCATCGGGTCATTGTCCAGACGTTGCTTGAGATCGATGTTCATGGGGCCACCTGCAGGCCGATGCGGGCCACAGGCGGGAGGACAGGCGTGCACACGCAAGCAGAGCAGAAGGAACGTTGACAGTTCCGTGCCCGAGATAAGCCATTCATGACTGGACCCTTCTTGTAATTGTCGTCGCGCACGGCCGGAGGGCTGGCCGTCGTCAGGCGCTAATCAACCAGATAATGGATCCACAGACAACCGTGTGTGATTTGCTAAACACCAATCCGACAACCCAAAGCGGCAAGCGCACAACGAATTAATACAATAATCCGTTAATTTTCAATATCTTATGAATTTATCGCCTGATGATTATTTCGTTCGCTTATCGCACAGCAGTTGTTTTGTGGATCCACAAACAACTTTCTACGCCCCCTCTGCGCAGCCATGCGAGTGCCGGCATGAACAAATCTTCATGTTCGCCGTGAACACCCTGATACCGGGGCCAACAGCTGATCGCCAGCCCCTGCCCAAGGCCGCCTGCCTTGAGCGAAAGGGAGGGGTTGCGTAGCATCGCCGGCCCCGGGGCCGCCGCCCGGCCACACCGCCACCCCACAGAGCCACCCATGCCGCAGCCCATCCCCCTCAAGGACCACGAAAAGGAAAAGCACCTGGTCAACCGCCGGCTGATCGCCTGCGCCACCCTGGTCTTCACCCTGGTCGCCGTCCTCGTGGGCCGCCTTTATGTGCTGCAGGTGCTGCAACATGACCAGCAGACCGCCGTGTCGGAAAACAACCGCGTACACGTGCTGCCCATCGCCCCTGAGCGCGGGCTGATCTATGACCGCAACGGTGTGGTGCTGGCCGACAACAAGCCCAGTTTCGACCTGACCATGACCCGTGAGCGGGCCGGCGACTCAGCCAAAGTGCTGGATACCCTGGCGCAGGTGTTGAGCCTTTCGGAGGATGACCGCCGGCAGTTCGACAAGGACCTGCGCCGCGGCCGCAAACCCTTCGAGCCGGTCACCCTGATGGTCGGCCTGAACGAAGAACAGATCGCCCTGGTTGCGGTCAACCAGTTCCGCCTGCCCGGCCTTGAAGTAGAACCGCAGTTCATCCGCGAATACCCACTGGCCGAGCATTTCGCCCATTCGGTGGGTTATGTCGGGCGCATCAACGAGAAAGAAGCCAAGACCCTCGACAGCACCGAGTATCGCGGCACGCAGTCGATCGGCAAGACCGGTATCGAGCACTTCTACGAACGCCAGCTGCACGGCCAGGTGGGCTATGAAGAAGTCGAGACCAACGCCCAGGGCCGGGTCATGCGCGTGCTCAACCACAAGGCCCCGATCCCCGGCAAGGACATCATCCTGAGCCTGGACAGCCACTTGCAACTGGCGGCCGAAAAGGCCCTGGGCGACCGCCGCGGTTCGGTGGTGGTGCTGGACCCTGCCAATGGCGACGTGCTGGCGATGGTCAGCAACCCAAGCTTCGACCCCAACCTGTTCGTCAAAGGCATCAGCTTCAAGCAGTACGCCGCCCTGCGCGATTCCATCGACCGGCCGCTGTTCAACCGCGTGCTGCGCGGTTTGTATGCGCCGGGCTCGACGGTCAAGCCGGAAGTGGCCATCGCCGGCCTGGACAGTGGCGTGATCACCCCCGGCAGCCGGGTGTTCGACCCGGGCTACTACGAGCTGCCCAACTACGAACACAAATACCGCAACTGGAACCGCAGCGGTGACGGCTGGGTAGACATGTACACCGCCATCATGCGGTCCAACGACACCTACTTCTACGACCTCGCGCACAAGCTGGGGATCGAGCGCCTGCACGACTACATGGCCGAATTCGGTCTGGGGCAGAAGGTGTCGCTGGACATGTTCGAGGAAGCGTCCGGGCTGATGCCTTCCGCCGAATGGAAGCGCGCCACGCGCCGCCAGGCCTGGTTCCCGGGCGAGACGTTGATCCTGGGGATCGGCCAGGGCTACATGCAGGTCACCCCGCTGCAATTGGCCCAGGCCACCAGCCTGCTGGCGAGCAAGGGTGTATGGCACCGCCCGCACCTGGCCATGACAGTGGGTGGCGAGACCCCGGTCGACCCCAACCCGATGCCCGACATCGTGCTGCATGACAAACGCGCCTGGGACCAGGTCAGCCAAGGCATGCAAATGGTCATGCACGCCCCCCGCGGCATCGCCCGCGCCTCGGCAACCGGCGCCCAGTACCGCATCGCCGGCAAGAGCGGCACGGCGCAGGTGGTGGCGATCAAGCAAGGCGAGCGTTACAACCGCAACAAGACCCTGGAACGGCACCGCGACAACGCCCTGTTCGTCGGTTTCGCACCGGCCGATCACCCAAGCGTGGTGGTGGCGGTGATGATCGAGAACGGCGAAGCGGGCGGGCGTGTGGCGGGGCCGGTGGTGCGCGAGGTGATGGATGCGTACCTGCTGGATGAGCAGGGGCACTTGAAGCCTGAATATGCGGGCAATGCGGCGACCAAGGCAGTGCCGCACGGTTAGGGGTGGATGTGGCGATGGGTTGCTAGGGGTTCGCCATGGGATTTGCAGCGCCTAGGAAATCGAGCTTCGCGCGCGCCGACTGGTTCGTGGAATAAGAATATGAGTTCTTATTCTTTTTTAGCCGCACCCAAATTCCTCTATAACACTCCCAACTGTACAGCCGCCAACACCCGGCCAACTGTCTGCAGCGCAACATCCGATCAACAGCCAGCGCCCGCACGGCAACATCGCCCCGGGCGCTATAACGCGTAACCCGTTGATCTAAAATACGTTTTATAAACGGCACGACGATTGCTCCAGCAAAGTCCCCCGCTCAACCCGAACCGGAGACTTGCCCATGAGCACCCCACTGAATGTCGTCGCCCTGTCTGGCGGTACTTCCCGCCCTTCGCGCACCTTGGCCCTGACCGAGGCGATCCTCGCGGAACTGGCCGAACACCTGAACATCAAGCCTCACCTCATCGACCTGGGTGACATTGCCCGCCCGTTGGGCAGTGCCCTGTGGCGCAGCGAGCTGCCCGAGGCGGTGGAGCATCAACTGCGGCTGGTGGAAAAGGCCGACCTGCTGGTGGTGACCACGCCGGTGTACCGCGGCAGCTTTACCGGCCACTTCAAGCATCTGTTCGACCTTATTGGTCAGGACGCCCTGGTCGACACCCCAGTGCTGCTCGCCGCCACTGGGGGCAGTGAGCGCCACGCGCTGGTGCTCGATCACCAGTTGCGCCCGCTGTTCAGCTTCCTGCAGGCCCTGACACTGCCGATTGGTGTGTTTGCCAGCCAAGCGGAACTGGCCGACTACCGCGTTTCCAGTGAGGCCCTCGCCGCGCGTATCCGCCTGGCCGCCGAACGTGCCGTGCCTCTGTTCGGCGCCCATCACGCGCTGCGCAAAAGCGCCTGAGGAGCGGCCATGAATGCACCGGTAAACACGGCACCACGCCCTGCCCTGGCCATCGCCCGCGAGTTGGCTGGGCAGTTCGCCCAGACCGCCGTCGAGCGTGACGAGCGCGGCGGTACGCCCAAGGCTGAGCGCGACGCGCTGCGTGGCAGCGGCCTGTTGTCGCTGGCTATCCCACAAGCGTTCGGTGGCCAAGGCGCGAGCTGGTTCGATACTTTCGAAGTGGTGCGCGAGTTCGCCCGGGTCGACAGCTCCATTGCCCACGTCTTCGGTTTCCATCACCTGATGCTGGCCACCGTGCGCCTGTTTTCGCGCCCAGACCAATGGCAGCCGTGGTTCGAGCAGACTGCACGCAAGCAGTGGTTTTGGGGTAACGCCCTCAACCCGCTGGACACACGCACCGTGGTCAAGCACTTCGACGGTTGGTGCGAATTCTCTGGCAAGAAGAGCTTCTGCTCCGGTGCCAGCGACTCGGAAATGCTGATCGCCTCCGCCGTGGACGCACGCGCGGGCGGCAAACTGCTGATCGCCGCGATCCCCAGTGGCCGTACCGGTATCAGCCTGCACAGCGACTGGCACAACATCGGCCAGCGCCAGACCGACAGCGGCAGCGCCACGTTTGAACGGGTGCGGGTCGAGCACTCTGAACTGCTGCTCGACCCAGGGCCGCTGAGCACGCCCTTCGCCGCCTTGCGCCCGCTGATCGCGCAGCTGCACTTCGCCAACCTGTTCCTGGGTATCGCCGAAGGCGCGTACGAGGAAGCCCGCCAGTACACCCTCAAGGAAAGCCGGCCGTGGTTCCGCTCAAACGCCACCACCACTGCCGAAGACCCTTATGTGCTGCGCCATTACGGCGAGTTCTGGATCGGCCTGGAAAGCGTCCGTTTGCTGATCGAACGCGCTGCCCGCCAGCTCGATAGCGCCTGGGCCAAGGAGCATGCCTTAAGCGCAGAGGAACGCGGCGACCTGGCCCTGGCCATCGGCACCGCCAAGGTTGCCGCCAGCCGCCATGGCCTGGATATCTGCAACCGGCTGTTCGAGGTCACCGGTGCCCGCGCTACCCACGCCTCGCTGCGCTTCGACCGCCACTGGCGCAACCTGAGGACACAGACCCTGCACGACCCCGTGGACTACCGCATCCATGAATTGGGCGAGTGGGCCCTCAACGGCAAGCGCCCTGACCCATCCTTCTACTCCTGAGGATTGCCCATGCAACTGCTGACCCTCCCCCCGTCCCCGACACTGGCCACCTCGATCAGGGCGACCGCGCAGGTTTTCGAAGACCCCAGGTCACAGGCGCTGCTCGCCCACCTGCAACAGGTCGCGCCGAGTGAGGCGAGCGTGCTGATCATCGGCGAAACCGGCACGGGCAAGGAGCTGGTCGCACGCCATATTCATAACCTCAGCGGCCGGCGTAACGGCCCATTCGTCGCGGTCAATTGCGGGGCGTTTTCCGAGTCGCTGGTGGAGGCCGAACTGTTCGGCCATGAAAAAGGCGCCTTCACCGGCGCCCTGGCGGCCAAGGCCGGCTGGTTCGAGGAGGCTGACGGCGGCACGCTGTTCCTCGATGAGATCGGCGACCTGCCCTTGCCGATCCAGGTCAAGCTGCTGCGGGTGTTGCAGGAGCGCGAAGTGGTGCGGCTGGGTTCACGCAAAAGCATCCCGATCAATGTGCGGGTGCTGGCGGCGACCAACGTGCAGCTGGAGAAGGCCATCAATGCCGGGCATTTTCGCGAAGACTTGTATTACCGGCTAAACGTGGTGACCTTGCAGTTGCACCCGCTGCGTGACCGGCCAGGTGACATCCTGCCATTGGCGCGGCATTTCATTCGTAGCTACAGCGACCGGCTGGGCTACGGGCCGGTGGAACTGAACCCGACGGCCCAGGCCAAGCTGGTTGACTATGCGTGGCCGGGCAATATCCGTGAGTTGGAAAACGTCATTCACCACAGCTTGTTGACCTGTGCTGACGGGGTGATCCAGGCGGAGGATTTGCGGCTGTCCAACCTGCGTATCGAACGGCAGGAGGAGCCTGCCAGCAATGCCGTGGAAGAACTGCTGCAGCGGGCGTTTAGCCAATTGTACGAGGAGCAGCCTGGGGGGCTGTACGAGAAGGTCGAAAATGCCCTGCTGCGCTCGGCGTACCGTTTTTGCCATTACAACCAGGTGCATACCGCGCAGTTGCTGGGGCTGTCGCGCAACATCACCCGGACCCGGCTGATTGCGATTGGCGAGTTGGTGGTGAACAAAAGGCGGGGGCAAGCATCGCAAGTTCTAGATAACCGGGTGGTGCGGTTGTCGATTTGAAATGTGCAGTGCCCGTACCGGCCTCTTCGCGGGCAAGCCCGCTCCTACAGGTATTCCACTGCTTTCAAGGCCAGTGAAGATCCTGTGGGAGCGGGTTTACCCGCGAAAAGGCCGGTACGGGCCACTCAAATGCTAGGTGCGGTCACCGCCATGATCATCGCCGACATCATGATCGGCCCCATCATCGGCGCCATGCCCTACACCGTGGGCCTCGCCAACACTGTGATTCGCTTCGTGATTCGCTTCGTGGTTGGCCTCATGGTTGGCCTCATGGTTGGCCTCATGGTTGGCCTCATGGTTGGCACCATCATCGGCGCCATTGCGTCCACTTTCACCACGGCCTGAGCTGGCATGTCCGCCGCCATCGCCGCTGTGTCCGCTCCCACTGCCGCCGTGGCCTCCACCACCGCCACTGCCGCCGCCTCCACTGCCACCACCATGACCACCTCCACCACCGCTGCCGCCGCCGTGACCGCCGCCACCTCCACCACCGCCATCCTTCGCATACGCGCTGGACGCACCGCCAATGGAGTCAGGCACCAACACGGCCGACGCTGACAAAACCGCGCCGATTGCCAAAGCCAACAAGCATTTTTTGAGCATGTAGAGCCTCCGCTTGGAGTAGCACGGGGGTTGCACATGACCCCCGTGAGTTCCGGCCCCCCCATGGGGCGACCTGCAAACCAGTGCGGCCTTCCATCTGCAGCGGGTGAGCGAGATCCATCAGGGCCAACTGGCCAGTTGTTGCAGAATGTGTCTTACGTCCTGAGCGTAGTCATGCGCTAGCGCTTGTCACGACCAGTCATCCGAATGGCACTTGAACAGGCGCTGTCCGCGGCATCAGGTCATAGGGGTGTTTCCAGCCTGGCGTGCCCTTGATCCGCGCTTTCCAGGCCTCGATATGAACGAATTCGTCCAGCGCGATACCCGTGTCTTCAGGCATGAACACATACCCCGCCAACGACAGGTCGGCGATGGTCAAGCGCCCGCCGACCATGAACGGCGTCTTCGCCAAATGTGCATCAACGATGCGATAGGCCGCCGTGGCGCGATCACGCAAAAACTTGGTCACATCGGTTTCGCCCATCTGTTTCAGGCAATAGATAAACCGCAGCGCCGCGTAGTAGCTGGTGAACTTGTGGTTGTCGAACAGCATCCACCGCCAGATCTCGCGCTTTTCGTCCTCATCGCGTGGGCCAAACTGGCCGGTTTGCTCAGCGAGGTATTCCAGGATCAAGGCCGATTGGGTGAACGACTTGCCCGCGTGCTCGAGCACCGGCACCTCGCCCTGCTCGTTCACTTCATCGCGCCAGGCCTGCTCGCGGGTTTGGCCGTTGAAAAAGTCGACGAACACCGGCTGCCAAGGCTGGCCGGTGAGTTCGAGCATGAGGGCGGCTTTGTAGGCATTGCCGGATTCGGCGAAGCAGTGGAGCGTGTATTCGGACATGGCAGACCTTCAGTTTCCTTTGAATGATCGTTAGGTGCCGGGGCCTTTGCACGGGCCAATCACCGGCAAACCGAGCAAATCATGCAGGGCTTGCCGCGGTCAATCCAAAACCTCCCACGACCCGTCATTCCCGTTATATGCCCCCCGCCCTGGCCATGCGACAGTGAAGAAAACAACACGGATAAAACCCATGTACAGAAACACCTCTACCCCCGCGGACGACAACGGTTGCGGCTGGTTCCACCTCAGCCCCCTGCGCCAGCCACGTGCCGCGCACCGGGGGCGGAGCGAAGCGCGCTGGGTGGTGCTCGGTGCTGGCTTCACCGGCCTTGCCGCCGCACGGCAGCTGGCGCTGCATCACCCGAATGACGAGGTGATCCTGCTCGAAGCCCAGGAAGTCGGCTTTGGCGCCTCGGGGCGCAACTCGGGCTTTGCCATCGACCTGCCCCATGACATCGGCGCACCGGACTACATCGGTGAGCTGGCCACGGCGCGGATGAACCTCAAGCTCAACCTGCGCGCGCAGTCGATACTGCACACGCTGATCCAGCAGCATGGCATCGACTGCCAGATCCGCCCGGACGGCAAGTACCAGGCGGCGGTCGAAGACAAGGGGTTGGCGGTGCTCGAAGCGTACCGCAGCGGCCTGGAGAAACTCGGCCAGCCTTACCAGATGATCGATGCCCGTGACCTGCCCGAGCACTTCGGCACCGCGTTCTACCGCAAAGCGTTGTACACCCCAGGTACCCAGTTACTGCAGCCGGCCGCCTTGGCCAAAGGCCTGGCAGACAGCCTGCCCAGCAACGTGACGCTGTACGAACACACCACCATCACCCGCATCGAACAGGGCACGCGCATCACCCTTACGCATGCCCATGGCGAGATCGTTGCCGAGCAGTTGCTGCTGACCAACAACGCCTTCGCCTCGTACTTCGGCTTCCTGCCGGGGCGGCTGCTGCCGATTTTCACCTACGCCAGCATGACCCGGCCCCTGAGCGAAGACGAACAAGCACGCCTGGGTGGCAAGGCGACCTGGGGCATCATCCCCGCCGACCCGTTTGGCAGCACCCTGCGACGCACCCCGGACCAGCGCCTGCTGGTGCGCAACAGCTTCAGTTTCAACGCCGATGGGCGCGCCAACCAGCGCCACCTGCAACGGGCCGGACGACAGCACCGGGCGTCGTTCGAGCGGCGCTTCCCGATGCTTGCGGGTACACCGTTCGAATTCACCTGGGGCGGTTCGATGTGCCTGTCGCGCAACCACCAATCGCACTTCGGCACGCTGGCACCCAATGTCCATGCGGCGCTGTGCTGCAACGGCCTGGGAATTACACGGGGCACCGCCACCGGGACCCTGTTGGCCGACTGGCTGAGTGGCGAGCGTGACGAGCTGATCGACTTCCTGCTGGGCGCGGCCGGGCCCAACCGCAACCCGCCGGAGCCGCTGCTGAGCCTGGGCGTCAACCTGAACCTGCACTGGGGCCAGCGCCGCGCCGGCCTGGAAAGCTGACAAGGAGGCATCATGCATAGCCTGGGCATCCTCGGGGTCGGCGAGCTGACCGAAAAAGTCGTTATCGGCCTGCGCCGCGGTGGTTTCGACGGCGCGATCCTGCTGTCGCCACGCAACGCCCAGCGCGCCGAAACACTGACCCACGCACACGGTTGCCAGGTACTGCCGAGCAATCAGGCGGTAGTCGACCAGGCCGAGGTGCTGATGCTGGGCGTGCGCCCGGAATCACTGGCACACCTGGCCGGCGAGGTACACCTGCACCCCGGACAACGCCTGCTGTCGTTCGCAGCAGGTGTGAACCTGCAACAGCTGCAAGCCGCCTTCCCCGCCGCTCACTGCGTGCGCGTGATGCTGTCTTATGCCGCGCAACACAACCAGTCCACAGTAGTGGTCTACCCCCCGGATCCCCCCGCTGAGCGATGCCTGGCCGGGCTGGGCAACCTGGTGGTATTGCAGGATGAAGCGGCGTTCGAGCTGGCCACGGTGGCCGCGTGCATGAATGGCTGGTTCTACTTCCTTTTGCACGACCTGCAGCAGTGGCTGACTGACAAAGGCTTGCCCGCAACCGACGCACGCGCTTTGGTACTGGGCAACCTGCACGACTGTGTGAGCAGTGCCCAGCGCCAACCCGAACACACGCTCAAGGCCCTGGGGCAAGCGATTGCCACGCCGGGCACCTTTACCGCCGATGGGCTGGCCGTGTTGATGCATCAACCGGTAAGTGCCAGCTGGGGCGCGGCCTGCGAAGTGGTGCTGGATGCGCTATTGACTCGGTCGCGGTAGGCGCAGCCTTGATCTGCGAAGAGGCCGGTGACAACGCCGTAAATCTTGGCTGATGTCGCCGGCCTCTTCGCAGCACAAGGCTGCTTCTACAGTGCCATTCACACTTCGCAATGCCATCCCACGACCCGTCCGAATCGTTATAGGGAACCCCTGCAACCCGGTGCCATAGTGCCGCCACGCAAGTGCGTCAAATAACAACAAGAGGTAAGTCCAATGTCTGTCCCGAAACGCTCCGTCGAAGATGCGCCACTCAATGCGTTCCACCGCAAACTGACGGTCTATTCCGCCGGTGGCCCGTTCCTCGACGGCTATGTGCTGAGCATCATCGGCGTGGCCATGCTGCAGATCACCCAGGCCCTGCAACTGTCGGCCTTCTGGGAGGGGCTGATTGCGGCTTCGGCGCTGATCGGGGTGTTCCTCGGCGGCTTCCTGGGTGGCTGGTTCACCGACAAATACGGGCGCAAGGTGCTGTACCTGGTCGACCTGATCGCCATTGTCGGTTTTTCGGTGGCGCAGTTCTGGGTCGAGTCGGCCTGGGCATTGTTCGCCTGGCGGTTGTTGATTGGTATCGCGGTCGGCGCCGACTACCCGATCGCTACCTCGCTGCTGGCCGAGTTCCTGCCACGCAAGCAACGCGGGCCGCTGCTGGCGGCGATGGTACTGATGTGGTTCGCCGGGGCCGCCGTGGCCTACGTGGTCGGTGAACTGTTGCTGCGCGTCGGCGGCGATGACGGCTGGCGCTGGGTATTGGCCAGTGCGTTGGTCCCGGGTGCGTTGTTCCTGATTGCCCGTAGCGGCACGCCAGAATCGCCACGTTGGCTGCTGAGCAAGGGCCGCACTGCCGAGGCGGATGCCGTGATCAAACGCGTCTATGGCCCGGATTACTCCATCGCCGATCTGCCCGAACACGTCAGCGGCAAACCGGTGTCGGTGTGGTCGCTGTTCCACTCCGGCTACGGCAAGCGCATGGCCTTTGTCACCCTGTTCTGGACCTGCGCCATCGTCCCGCTGTTCGCCATCTATGCGTTCGCCCCAAAGGTGCTGCAGGCGCTGAAGCTCACCGGCGACTGGGCCGCCTACGGCTCGATCGCCATCACCCTGCTGTTCACCCTTGGCTGCCTGCTGGCAACCAAGCTGATCAACCGCCTGGGGCGGCGCAAGATGCTGATCCACAGCTTCCTCTGGTCGGGCATGTCGCTGGTGCTGCTGGGCGTGTTCCCCGACGCATCGCCCACCACCGTGCTGGTGCTGTTTGGCGCCTACGCGGTGTTGATCGGCGGCGCCCAGGTGCTGGAATACGTCTACCCCAACGAATTGTTCCCCACCGAGATCCGCGCGTCTGCCGTTGGCCTGGCCACTTCGCTGTCACGTATCGGCGCGGCCGTGGGCACCTACCTGGTGCCTATTTCCCTGGCCACCTATGGCATTGCCAACACCATGTTCGCCGCCGCGTTGATCTCACTGTTCGGTGCACTGATCTCGTGGTGGCTGGCCCCAGAGACCAGCAAGCTCGACCTGCAGCAAGCCGCCGCATTGGGCGGGGCCGCCCCTGCACCGTCACCGTCCTACAAAAACGTTGCCCGAAAAGCCTGAAGGAGCCACACCATGAATCAAGTGCTTACCGTTGTCCGCAATGCCGCTACCTCGCCCCTGGGCACGCCAGCCCCTGCCCGGCTGCCGATCGGCGAACCGATCGCCCACGCCGCCAGCGCCCAGGACCAGACCGATGAAGCGGTGGGTGCCAGCATCGGCATCTGGGAAAGCAGCCCCGGGGTATTCCGCCGCTTCCTGAAAAACCGCGAATTCAGCCATATCGTCAGCGGCAGCTGCACCTTTACCCCCGACGGTGGCGAGCCGGTCGAGCTGCGGGCGGGCGATGCGGTGCTGTTCCCGGAGAACTGCGAAGGCGTGTGGGAGATCCGCGAGACCCTGCGCAAGACCTACGTACTGTTCTGAGGAGCGCGCGGATGATCGAACGTATCAACCCCGGCAAACGGGCCAGCCAGATGGTTCTGGTGGATGGCCGCCTGGAAACCTCCGGGATCGTCGCCCTTGCACCGGGCGATATCGCTGCGCAGACGCGGTGCGTGCTGGCGCAGTTGGAGCAGTGGCTGGCACAGGTTGGCGCAGGTAAGGGCAACCTGACCCGCGTGCAGATCTGGCTGGCTGACATGGGGGAGTTTGCGGCGATGAATGAGGTGTATGACGCTTGGGTCGGGCAGCAGCCACCGGTACGGGCGTGTGTGGGGGCTGCGCTGGCGGCGCCTGAGTATCGGATCGAAATTCAGGCTTTTGGTCAGCTTTGATAGCGCCAGGGCCGCTTTGCGGCCCATTCGCAGGCAAGCCAGCGCCTACACGGGTAGCGCTGGAGATGTGTACACAGCTACAGCTCCGGGTCCAAGCCTACTTTGTCCCCATGCCAGTCAAACCGCTCCACTTCATGCCGCCGTTTGCGGAAGCTGTAAGGCGTCTCGCCGTACTGCTTGCGGAACCACAAGATGAAGTGCGACGCATCGGAAAACCCACACGCCAAGGCAATGGTGGTGATGTTCTGGCTGGTATTCACCAGCAAGCGCCGGGCGTGGTCCAGGCGCAGCTTGCGCCAGTAGTTGGCCGGCGGCTCTTGCGTGTTGGCAACGAACTCGCGGTGCAACTGCCGCGGGTGTGTGCCCACTGCCTCGGCCACCGCCTTGAGGGTCATCGAGGCATCCAGGTTGGCGCGCATGAAGGCAATGGCCCGTTGCACACGGTCGTTCTGGTAAACGCTTTCGCTGGCGGCCTTGTCCTCTTGCGCGTCGGCACGCTCGTCCACCAGCAGGTACTCCAAGCCCTTCTGCGCACGCACCGCGCCGCAGTGCCGGCGAATCAGGTTGGCCGCCAGGTCGATGGCCGTGCCGCCCGGGCAAGTGATAATGCCGCGGTCATCCACATAGCTCTTGTCGATCACGGCGGTGGACAGCGGGAAACGCTCCTTGAACTCATCGCGCAAGGTGAAATGCAACGCGCACCGCCGGCCATCGAGCAGGCCGGCCTTGCCCAGCACGAACGAACCTGAACACAGGGCGATGATCGGGATATTGGCCGCATGCACCTCACGCAGGGCATCGAGTAGCCAGTCTGGGGGGTTACGCGTTTCGCCCAGCAGCCCGCCCGCCAGCACGATGTAGTCGTACTGGGCAAACAGGTTGAGCGGTTTGGTCGGCGAAATGGGCATGCCGCAACTGGCGGTGATCGGCTGGTCGTCCAGGGTCATCCAGTCCCATTGGCAATACACTTGCTGGCTGCGGAACGACTTGTCGGCAGCGAAGCGCAGCGAGTCGACCAGGCCAGCGACCGGGACCAGGGTGAACTGGTTGAGGAGCACGAAGCCAACCCGCAGTTCCGGTTTTATCTGCGAGGTGGCTTCGGGGGGCTGTGGTTGTTGTTGTAGGGCGACCATGGACGCTGCTCACATGACATCCGAAGTGGGTGTCATTCTAGGCGTCTTCAGGCGTCCGCCATATCATATTTAGCGCCAAGAATAGTAGATTTCCGACACGGGTTACTTTTTACGTGACCTCGCAACAGCATTTCTGGCGGAGTAGTGCTTCTCACTAGGGTTAGCGCCTATCACGCTCTCTGCTTTATCGTAGCCGTCAGTTGAAAGTTGTACTGCAACGAAGTGCTGTTCGTTGTTGAAAGTGACCTCGTAAATTGGACGTTTACCCATGAGTGGCCGGGGGTTTTGAATGCCTATTACTTTGCCATGGGCCAAGGCGGCCATCACCAAATCAGCGATGTCCTTATCCCTCGTTATGCCCTGATCAGCGAAGTCGGCACGGTGCCGAGTGGTCACATGCTTGAAGCCCCGAGATTCTGTACCTCTTTCCAAGAAGAAATATTCTTGCTTCGTACCATCACTCTTTGGCCTTTGGCCAATAGCCATAACACCATAACCCGATTGCCTGTCTGTCGGTAGATATCGTTTCAACTTCTCATACACTGGACTATCTGTTTTGCCAGCCTCCCTGACTGCCACGGATTCTTTCTTCGGCGACCTGCTTGCCTGCTTACTCTTAGGACTAGGAGCTTGCGACCAGCCATCGTCGTCTTGGGTATCTGCTGCAGAGGGCTCTAATTGAGAGGATGAAGCGAGCAGACCAGCACCATCTCGGCTCGCCCCTGCAGAAGCTGAAGTTGATGCGACTGGGTCATTAGCAGCGTCACCGGCCCCGCTGGCAACCGACGTGCCTTGTGCTCCGGAGCTGTTCCCCCCGCCCTTGTTCTTTTTCCCTTTGCCCCTCAACCCCAACTCATCAACCAATGTCATCGGGTTGTTACGCACCATCGCGTACAAGTTCAAGCCATCCACCGTACCTGCCGGGTCCGCACTCAACCACCGCCCCAGCCAAGGCTGGTAATAGCGATACCCGTAGTAGTACAGCCCTGTCGCATCGCGCTCCTTGCCCGAATAACGAACAAACTTGTAGCGCCCCTGCACTTCACTGCGAGCGGCCCATACCGCCGTGCCGCCGTACGGGTAGTACTCCTCTCGACTAATCACCGCACCACTGCCATCGACCTCCAGGCAACCGCTGCCCAGTTGGTCGGCATAGCTGTAACGCAGTTGCGCGTTGGCAAGTTCTGGGGGTTTGCCTGCAGCCCAGTGCAAGGCCCGCACCTGGGCGTGCCCAGCGTCGCCCACCAGCACCACCTGCAACTGTTCGGTCAACGTGCCGCCCTGGGTTGTACTGCGCAGCTCCAGGCCTGGCAGGTACTGCACACGTTGCGTGCGCATGTGGGCCGCGGTCTTTTGGGTACTGACCTTGAGCACGCGTTGGTTGCCAATGTCATAGCGATAACTTTCGCCATCGTCCGCCGCCCCTTCGCGCATGACCTGGGTAACGGCGTGCAACTCACCGCGCGGTGTCCAGCTCAGTTGCTGGCCCGGCAACAACGCCTTTTGCTGGCCACTGGCGTTGAACAACGCCTCGACGGCGGTCGGGTCCTGGGTTAGCGCGCTGTCCACGGCCCGGTTGCTGCGGTCGCTGACGGTGATATCGGTGGTGTAGCTGTGGTTGGTGGCGGGCGCGCTGTGGCGGATGCGGGTCAGGTTGCCCGCCATGTCGTAGGTATAGGTGCGGTTGTAGCAGCTGTAGGTGACGTTATCGAGGATCGCCATATCCGGCAGATTGACGCCCTGCTGGCCGGCATTGGCCATCTCGCGCCCGGTGGCGCTGGCCAGCCGGTACAGGCTGTCATAGACATAGGTGCTTAGCGGTTCGACTTTCTGATTGCGCCAGAAGCGGGTTTCTTCGGCGTCGTTGCGCACACTGAGCACATTGCCCACCGGGTCGTAAGCGTAGCGCAGATCTTGCAGCACCTTGGCCCCTTGCGCGTGCCCTGTCGGGCGCTCGGTGCGTACTTCTGCCAGCAACTGTGTGCGCGGTTCGTAGCAGTATTGGGTGACCAAGCCGTTACCGTGCTCCTCGCGCAGCTTTTGCCCAGCCGCCGAATAGCTCAAGGCGTTGAGAATGACCTGCTCAGGGCCGCCCTCGAGCGTCAGCCAACGCTGCGTGAGCAGGCCCGCCACGTCGTAAGCCTGGCGACGCAGATGGCCTGCGGCATCACGCGTCGTCAAGGGTGCACCGGTCGCATCCACCGTGCTCAGCGTGGTGCTGGCTTCGCTTTCCGGCTGCAGTTGGGCCTCCCAATCGGCAGGCTGTTCACTTTGCCAATCCGCCTCCACCTGCGGGTTATCGGCATCCACCAGCAAACGCTGCGTGGTCGCTAGGGGTACACCGGTCAAGCCAACGCCATGGGTCTGCAGCACACCGGCGGTGTGGTAGTGCCGGCTCGCCTGGCCCGCCAGATTGTGGGCTTTTTCTGCGGCGCTGTTGCCGGCATATACCACCCGCTCCAACCGACAAGCCGCGTGGCCATTGACCTGTTCGCTAATGCCCACGAGGCGCCCAGGCAGGGTGGCGTTCTCGTAGTGCCAAGTGCGGGTGACCGCTTCACTGCGCACGTGCTCGCCGCGCTCATCAAGCGCGATTCGCGACACGGCAAGCAACGGGCGCCCCGCTGCATCGCTCAGGTTGATCGACACGCCGGCGTCGGCGCTTTGGGTGCACACCGGGGTGCCGGCCAGGTCGGTCAGCCAGGCAAAGTTACCCCGGCCGCTGGCGTGCAGGCGCGGGTCGCAACTGTGGGTCATGAAACCCTTGGCGTCATGCTGCTGGCGCGTAATCCGAGGTTGCGTCAGGGTCGGCGTGTCCGGGTGGCGATGGTAGTGGATGGTCCGGGCCACCAGGCCGCGGTTGTCCACGACCGTGACGGTAGGGGTATTGCGATGGACAGCGTTGTCCGAAAGAGCAGGCATCGCGTGCCTCCTGTTCTTGAATTCTGCATTGGGTTGAGTGGCATGGCGTGCGCCAGGTAGCGCGCGCCATCAGGGTCGCGTTCAGGCCGTGTCGTTCTCGTCCTGCGCTACCGTGAACCAGGGGTAGTACTCGGTACGCCGTTCCCAGCCCGCAGCGGTGAGGACGCGGTAAACGCGCCCCATGGCGTCATACAGCTGGGTATCGGCATACAGCCCGGGGTGGTCGCTGTCATCGCTTACAGGGCGCCAGTCATCGAGGTAGTACGGCAACCAGGTGCGCACGGGCTGGCCTTTGTTGTCGTACTCGGTCTTACCTGTCACCGCCCAGCGCCGCGCTGCGGGCTGCACGCGTGCAGCACCGTTGGCATCGCGCTCGAGGCTGCCTGCGGCGGTACGCACCCACGCATCGCCGGGCGCACTCAGCACGGCGGTCTGCAACAGGCGGCCGGCGCCATTGCTGTGCGCCACGTTTACGCGCAGCTGCTGCGCAGGGTCGCCGTCGTAGCGGTCGGTCTGCAGGCTGATGATATGTGGCGGCTGGCGGCTTTCGCTGTCGTCCACAGCGGGCAGGCCTTTGGCCTTGAGCAGGCGACGCAGCGCCAGCTCGCCCATGCGGGTAGCCAGAGGACGCCCTTGGCTGTCACGTGCCAAGGGCATCCAGCTGTCGGTCACTACCCGGTGCGCCGTGGCCACGGGTACCTCGCCTCCTTCGAGTGCCAGGATGCCCTCGACCGTTGCCGGCAGCGTGAATGCCTTGCTGCTATAGCCGGCCGACTGGCCCTGTTCCGTGCCGTAAAAGCGGGTTTGTGTCACTCGCCCCAAGGCATCGAGGCTGACCTGGTGCTGGTTGTCGTTGGCATCGGTCATGGCTACAGGCGTGAGGAAACGCCAGTCATACTCGAAGCCGGTTTCCAGGCCAGCGGCGTCGGTTATCTTCAGCACTTGCAGGGCGTGTGGGCTCCAGTCAACACGCTGCTCGCCAAGCAGCTCGCTGGCACGCAGCGTGGCCTGCCGATAAAACAGTGGCGCACCCTGGTGCCTGATCAAGTCGTGGCGGCTGACGTACACCCGCTTGCCGTCCTCGGCCAAGGCGATGAGGTGATAGCCGCCATTGGCCTGCCACTGTGCCAGCTCGTGCGGCAACAGCGTTGTCTCGAGCGCAGCCAGGGTGGCGTGTTCGAGCATGGCGATTTCGCGGTAGGCCACCAGCGCCTGGCGGGTTGGCGCCGTGGTCAGTTGCCCCTGGGCATCGCACCATTGCTTGCGCTGGTAGCCCGACAGCGTGGCAGCATCCAGGCCCTCCAACGGGCCGTCGGGTGCCAGCAGATGCTCCACGCTGAAGCCGCCCTGTGGCAGCGCGTGCGCTGACAGCGCCAGCACATCGGTACGGGTCGCTTCGATCAGCCCGGACACGTAATCATGGCCGTCCTCCAGGTTGCGTACCCCATGACGCGCGTGCTCAAGCCAGGCCATGTCCTGCTGAGGGTCGCGCGCATCGTCCAGCAAACCGGCTGGCAGCAAGGCTGGATAAGGCGATGGGGAGACTGTAACCCGGCGCGGGTAATGCACCTGCACCTGCTGCAGGACATGGCCGTACTTGTCCTGGCCAATCACCAGTGTCTGCGTGATAACCGGGTCCTGGACAATGCGCTCGGTGGTGAAGGCCAGGGTCTCTACTGGCGTTACCAAGGCGGCGGGCCGGTCGGCGTGCGCGGTCTCGTAAACCCGCACTTGCCAGCGCTGACGGGTGATGCTGTACGGCAGCCCCGCGTGTTCAGTGCCGTCAAGGCCGTAGGTTTCACTGCGCACTTGCGCCCCTTTCAAGGCACAAAGCAGCCAACGCCGGGCTGCACCTTGCGGCGAGTAGGGCACATCGCAGTCACCTTCAAGGCGAGTGAAGCGCACCGGTTGCAAGGGAAAGTCCGCCTCTGCGCTGCCCTGCCCATCAAAGCCCTGTGGCGCGATGCTATCCAGGTCTTCGATGCCACTGAGGAACCACTGGCGTATTTGCGCCGGCGGCGAACGCTCGGCGGCCGTGCCCTGGGCGTCGCTCAGGGTGTCGGTCTGGATCAACTGCCTGAAACCGCGAAACTCGCGCTCGACTGGGTCCCAGACCGGGCTCTGATAGCGCATGCCACTGACAGTACGCAGGCCACTGATGTCGTCCACAAGGGTCACCTGGGCCAAGGTGTGAACCGGGAACGGCAAGCGACTGATCGCCGTCTTACCTTCCCCTTGCAGAACACGCTTTTCATCCAGCCAACTCTGCGCAGAACTGCGGTAGTCGAACAGCGTACGACCACCGGTGTTGCTGCACACCTCGGCCAGCAACCAGGGGCGTCGGTCGTTGAAGCGGTACGCCCAGCTACGTGGAGAGATGTGTGGCACAGTCAGCACCAGCTCTGCACAACCCTGCCCGCGCAAATCGACCAGTTGCAGCTTGCAGCTGGCATCGAGCACAACCCCCTCTGGCGCCGGCACGCAATGGCTTTCGACGAAGCGATTGCCGTTATGGCTGACGAATACCCGGATGCGGTCGGCGTCTACATAAAGGATATCGGTAGTACCACTGCCATCGGTATCGCCAAGCAATACCCGCGCGGCGTTGAAGTGTTCGATAGCAAAACCCGACATCTGCACAGGGTTGGCAAAACGACCGTGGCCAAGCATCGGCCAATAGGTGACGCCCTCGGCCGTAACCTCGATCAATTGCTGCAAACCTGTGCCCGCAAGATCGGCGAATGCCACCAGCCGGTGCTCGCCGCCAGGCAATGGCAGCGCGGGGCCTGGCACGATGTCGCTGGCAGGCTGCCAGCCGGCACCACGCACCCTGGCAGACAAGCGCACGCTACGTGGCCCGATCATCACCAGGTCCTGCTGCCCGCCACCGCTGAAGTCGACCAGTTGCGCATCCCCATGGGCCAGCTCGCTGGGCATGGCGTCGGCGGCAATGAAGTCACACCATTGCCCATCCGGCGTCAGGGTGAAGCTGCCGCGAACACCCGGCAGGTTGACCAGCCATTGTGGCTGACCGTCACCCTCGAGGTCGGCCAGCATTCCTGTGCCTGGGCGCGGCGCTCCCGGTAATACCTGTGACTCGCCCCACGTGATGGCATCGCCACCCAGGTCACTGTTGCGTTCTGGCGCGCGATACCACCAGGCACCTGCATCCTGGAACAGCAAACCCGGCAGCCCCTCACCGTGTAGATCTACCATCTGCCAGTGCGGTGCACTGAAACCATCGAGGTCGGGCAATGCCTCCCAGTCTGAGTGCTCACGCCCTGGGCGACTCAGCTCGAATTCCACCGGCGGCAGCAACAACGGCGTGCCATCGGTTTCGTAAGCGATCTGTTGCGCGGCGACCAGCACCGAGGCGACGCCCGATGTGTCATACCCCAGGTGCAAGCGCGAAACCAGTTGCGGGCTTGGGTCAGCGTTCCCGGCCATCATGCGCGTACGGTGCCACAGCAGTACCTCGTGGCAAAGCCGCCGCACCCGTTTATCGAAGCCCCAGCGCCAGTACGAAAAGCAGTCCTCGCGCACCGGCCAGGGTGCCTCCACCTCGAACGCCGGTGGGGTGTTCACATCCACGCCGCGCTCGCCGTAATCCAGCTGCATCACGGTCATGAAATCGTCTGGGCGAAAGGCCTGCTGCGGTATCAGCAGCGCTGCGCTTGGGGTTGCATTCATGGCGTGGACGGCAACCAGGTAGGTGTTGGCAACCTGCGGGTGCATGGCCAGTTCGTGCGCATCACACCCCGCCTGGTCTTCGCTGCGGTAGGTGTAGACCACATGCTCACCCGTGGCACTGACAGTCTCTTCGGCATACCAGCAGGCGACCTCTGCCGGTTTGCCGGGCTTGGCCAGGCGAGCTGAGGCCGACCAGCCAAACAAGGTGATGCTGCCGTCGGCATGGTATTGCAGCCAGAAGCCCGGCGAGTCGGGGCTTTCTTGCGCTTGCCAATGCTCCAGGCGCTGGTCGCGGCCGCCACTGCGCTGCACCCAGGCGGTTACCGTGTGAGCAGCGGGGGTATCGGAAAACGGCAAACCGGCGACAGTGCGCGGCGCACCGCGGTCGAGTAGGATTTCCTCGCCATCTGGGCCCTGCCAACGGTCACTGCGGGTGTATCGGGGGACACCCAGGCGGTCCAGGCGGCAGACAGTGGGCGGGCTACACTGCCAGCCAGCACCGAAGGCGCCATTACCTGCCGAAGAACGGTAGGCCAGGCTCAACGACGGCGACAACGCGCGGCCGACCGGCAATGGTAAAGGCAGCGACCAACCTGCGGCGCCGTCGGCGCTGCCGACTGACAGCATGCCTCCGCCCGCCGAAACCGTACCGCCGCCCTTCGGCAGCGAGGGGGGGCTGAACACAGGTTCACCGCCGGCACCCGAAGGGGTGACAGACATATCATTCATGATGTTGCTCCTTGACGACCCCCGCGCCTGGGCGTAAGGGTCGGGAATAGGAAGTCGGCCTCAGCGGGAGGGCACCTGGGTACCCTCCCCTGCTCCTTAGCGGACGGTGAACTGCACGTGCAGAATGATGTCGTTGAGGCGTTCCAGCAGTGCCCGCTGATTACCCTGGGCCTGGGCGAAGTTCAACGACATCTGGGTCTGGTCGTCGCGATCATCCGCCTTGGCGATGTGCAGCCCTTCGAACGGCAGCAACTGGTTACCTGGGCGAAATGCCGGGTAACCATTGAGCTGGCTGAACTGGCCGTTGTCCTGCATGGCATGGGAAACGTTCATTTGCTCACAGCCCGCAGGCAGGCCTTGGGCACTGGTCAGCAGCCGTGCATGCACATCTTGATAGGGGCCCAGCAAGGCCGGCAGAGAGACCGCAATACTGCGGATACGTCGCGAAGCTGCAGTTTCGAAGCCTGCTGCCAGGTTCAACGCTTTAAGGCCGAACTGCACCGACAGCATGCCGTTCGCCGCCAGTGCCAGGCTGCTGTGTTCAAGCTGGTCATCGACCTCAACTGTTTTACCGTCAAGCAGCACCTTGACCGCCTCACCCAAGGTGACGGGTTGGCCTTGCGAGCTGAGCTTGCCGTCGAAGAGCCTGGCCAGTGATACCGTGCGCGTAACCTCAAGCTCGCGCTTCTGCCATTTGACCCAGGCCGTTTCCATCTGCCCCAGTGCCAGCATCAGCCCCTCACCACACAGCAAACCCGACCAGGCGCTGTTCCAGGTGCCGGTGCGCAGGTACACATCCGTGTCGCCTTTTTCCCACTGCAGGGCCTTTTGTGCCATCAAGCAGCGCGACACAGTGAGGTCGTAATAGGTGTAGAAAATGCTCGCCAGGCGTGCGCGCAGCCAGCTGTACATGGCCTTCCCAGTGTACTTGCCTTGGTACAAGGCAAGCTGGGCCTGTGAATGGGCAGCTTGGGTGTTCAAGTGGGCAATGTGCATCTGGGCGGAGGTTTCACGTACTGTAAGGGCATCAAGTTGAGCCTGTATGGTCGCCATCTGTTTCTCTGCCGACTCATACTGGAACTTCCACTCAGCACGGCGGCGCGCGAAGACCTCCTCTTGGCTAAGGCGCGATGCCTTGATCCCATACACTTTCGAGCGCGCGCCAAAGCCGTAGGCAACGGCTTTCAATACATCTTCCGGTTTACCGCCACCGTTGGAGAAACCAAAGATCTTGGGGAAGGCGGCAATGATCGAAGCCCCTGCCATGAGGGCAGATTCAGCCGCACCTGCCTGTTCAGACTCGGTTCGCAACTTCAGCGCAAGGTGCTCGCGATCAGAGATGTTCCTTTGGTAGAGGTTCAGGTAGTGATTCCGACTGGCCGTGGCCGCCACCAGCGAGCTTTGCAAGGTCACGCGGTCGGCTGCCAGCTCCTTGAGGGTGTGCTTGAACAGCGCCACATTGCTCTCGGCAAGCTCCGCACCTTGGCTGGCCAGCAAGCCTGCCAACGCCTCGGCATCCTGGCGCTCGAGAATCCATTGCATCTCGCTGCCAAAATGAATCAGCTGGGCGGCCATGCTGCGGGCACCGTCGAGCAACACGGTGAAGCGCAGCGCCGGCACGTCGTTGACTTCCGTCAGGCCACGTTCGCCACTGGCCTCTGCTGCCACTGCCGCGGCCAGCAACGCCTTGGGATCGGCCGGTGTGGCGTAGAGCGGCAAGCTTAGCGGCTGGCCATCGAGGGTCAGGTTGTGGCGCAGGTTGTACTGTCGAATGCGCAGCGCCTCCCAGTAACCGAGCATAGTCCGGTTAACCTCTGGCAGAAACGGGCTTTCGCCGGGCGCTGCGGCCTGCCCCAGCACGGGTTCGTTCCAGCCCGTTGCCGGCGGTGCCCAGGGGGCGTCGCCCAGCAGGCTCACCGCGCGCTGATACCAGACGCTGGCTTCGCTGAGGGTGTCGCGCTGCAGCCTGCGGTAGGCGGCATCGCCGCGGCCGATGCAAATGTCCAGCAGGCGCATGAAGACGTTGTACTTGTAGTGCATCGGGTCGTTCTGCGCCACGGCATCCGGGTCGACCGACTTCAGGGGGTCGTCGTTCCAGCTGGTGTCTTCTTCCAGCGGCCGTACATTCCACATCCGCTGTGTGCCTACGCCGGATACTGAGTAGCCAGCCGGGTTGAACACGTACTTCAGCCACTGTTCGGCAAGGTCAAAGCGTTCTTCCTGAAGAAAGCGCTGCATGACCAACATTGGGGTGTAGTAGAACAACTCCCAGAAATACAGGGCATTGGCGCCGGTGAAGTCCATGCTTTCAGTGTCGTTCCTGCCAAATACCTGCACACTGTCCACATTGTCCTTGAGCAGCACTTGGCCGGTAGATGCCGCATCAGAGTCACGCTGAATTGCCAGGGTCTCGCTTGAGATCATGATGCTAAGGCCTGATATGGCCTTGTTGTGTTTAGCGCTGTATTTCGTCTCCAAGTGGTAGGACTGTTGCCCGACATAGCTCTGATCCGACTCGAACAACATGCTGGCGAGCACCTTGGTGTTGTCGCTGAGCTGGCCCCTCCAAAGCAAGGTGCGCGCCTCTTTGTCGGTAGCAAGCCAGACTTCGGCCCAGCGCTCTGTGCCGTGATACGTTTCCTTGTACACCGGAAGTGTCAGACGCACAACGACGCCAAGTTTTGGCTCAGGTATGTGCTGGGTGTCGTAGTTCAGGATAGCGTCGATCCCCGACACCGCCTTTACTGTCAGCTCTCGAGCGAACAGGGTGTTGAGGCGGGTTACCTGCCCTCTGTGCGCCAGATACTGAGCGCCTTGATCAGTGGCACCGATGATGGCGGTCTTGAGTACATCGGCATCTTTGTAAACCTTGAGAGTGTAGTTGCGGGTGTTGCCGTTGCCGAACTGGAACTCGATGCGGTGCAGGGCTTCGCTGCCACCCTCCCACTCGCTGATGTCACCCATAGGTGCGGTGGTGTTCAACTGTACCTGCGCCGGCCCTTGTGACAGATCGTACTCCTGGTTGGCCTTTACGGTTTTCCAGCGCGTGCCATCGACGCTGTAGATGCGGCACAACACTTCCTCAGCACGAACTTTGCCAAGCAGGTTCAGGTAATCCTGAGGGTAGAGGGTGTCGTCATGTTGGTCATATGGGTAGCCCAAAACCCCAAGTACATTTCTGGGTGTAGGATTTGAGCTCGAGTCCTCATTAAAGTAGAGACTCATGCGCCTTAACTGACCCTCTTGCGTAATAGTGACGCGTGCGACCACTGCGTTCCCGGCACTGCTCTCAACCCTCTTCAAACCAGTCCAATAAAGCAAGCGCACATCGTTAGCGACGCGTGTGATAGAGCTACTGTTATGCCCGAAGTAGGCACTCATTTGTGACTCACTGATGACCAGATACCCCACAAACCAGCCATTTTCATGACGCGTCAGCAATGCACCCTCATTACTGCGTATCAGGCCGCGTATTTGATTTGTTTCTGCGCCCAATTCAGGGTATTGCGCAAGGAGTACCTCAACCCATTTATTTTCAATGGGTGGCCGCTTTGACGTTACCGACAACTGGCTGCGAAAATACAGGCTGTAAGTGTTCCCAATCTCCCCTTCACCACCGATAACCTTGGCTTCATCGAGCCTTGCATCAAATTGCGTAAAACCGATGGGCGTACCACTCCCGGCACTGACCGGCATGCGATTTTCCGCACTTGGTAACTCCAGCCCTTCGAAAACCGCGCACATGCCGGTATCAAGGGTGGTATCCAGCCAGTGCTGCACCGGCCCCAGGAACAGTTCGACACTGCCCAGCGGGCAGCTGCTGAAGTTCTCGGAAATCTCCAAGCCGGTAACAGTAGAAGCTTCGCTAACTTTCTCTGCAGCCCGATCATAGATGGCTGCCAGCAGCCCATCACGTTGCGGCCAGGCGGCAAGAAACAACGAGAGGTCTTCCAGAACTGTATCTTTGCCAATATCGACCACGAGCGGGTACTCGATGGGCACGCTCCACTTGCCGTCATAACGCAGCCAGGCCAGCTTGAACGTCCAGTTCCACTCACGCAGTTCTGGCTGCCCTTTGTCATCACGGGTGATGATGTGCTCCTGGCGCTCCACCCAGCCCAGGTGCAAACGCCCGCGGAACACCACAGGCCGAATCAGGCGCCCTTGCACTTGCGGGGCCAGTTCGATTTTTGTCCAGGCGGTCCAGGCATTGGCTGGCAGCACGCCTTCTGGGGCACGCTTGGCTTCGTCTACCGTGCGCCACCAGTACTGGTGAGGCTGGCTGCGGCTACGCCCGATAAACCAGGATTTGCCCGTGTCGGCTTCGCGGTTGTCGTGATAGCCACTGATGGTCTCCAGGTTGGCCACTTCCTCGAACGCACTCAGGTAGCCCTGGAAGGCATCGCCCACTGTATCGTCATTGACCTGCGCCTGCCCCAGCGTTTGCAGCATGTCGTCCATTGCCGGGGTTTGCCCCAGGCGTACCGTCGGGTCGATGTAGTTTTCTGGGTAGTACATCAGCATTTGCCCTGCAGCCCAGTTGGCATAGCTAGCGTTCCAACGCGTCCAGTCCTTGAAAAACTGGCGACCCAGCACAACATGGCGCACGTTGGCCGGGTCTTCTGGCGTCGACAGGGTGCAGTGGATGAACTGCTGCAGGGCCGACATCGCTTCGGCGATACGGCTGCTTATCACCTGTTCGGCGTTCAGCACGTCGATCAACAGGTGCTTGTTCAGCGCTTCGACAGAGAAGTTCTGTTTCGCGCCCAGCACGCCGGTCAGCGCCAGGCTAAGCGGCCGTTCCGTGGCGGCATGGGCCGCCGTGACCTGCGACGGTTTCAAGCCTGCATGAAAAGCGTCTGCCATCTGCCGCCATGCGGCCCACTCGTCGTCCTGGGCCAGTAATTTTGCCAGCGTGTCTGGCATCACGGCATAGGCTTCGGCCAGTTTCGCCCACTGCATCAGCAGTTCGATTTCCTGCCAGCTGTGGACCTTTGTCGGCTCTTTCAGCTCGTCTTGGTCATGTGCATGCACAGCCGCCTGCGCCAACGTCGCTTGAGCAACACCGGTAGTCATAGAAAGCTGGGACAACGATACGCCTGCACCTTCACCAAGTGCCGCCAGCAGTGCGCCGCCTGCGCCTGACGGGTCCGCTAGCGTGCTTAGCCAGTCACTGAAGTTGCCGAGCGCCATGAGGGTCTGCACATCCCGCAGCAAGCCAGCGGTGCCACTGTGCCCGGCGTTGGCTGCCAGCAACTGTGGCTTTTCCACCAACAGGCGCAGCGCATCGCCTGTGACGCCGCATCCATGCGCGATGAGTGTCATTTGCGCGAGGGTGTAGGCAAAGTCGACCAAGACACGTTCATGCGGGGCCGAAGGGTCGGCCTTGCGCAGGCGTTCGCAGGCCTGCTGCAGCGTGAGCCCACTCGGCTCGGCACGGTTTACCCAGTTCAACAATGCTTGCGCCAACGCATCACCACTGAGGTTGAACGTGGAGGCGGTCAAGGGCGAAAGCACGCCTAGCAGATCCTGCACTGTCGGTGCTTCGGGTAGTTGCGCGGCGCTCAAGGCGGCTCGCATGTCGTTGAGCAGATTGCCGACTTCGGTACTGGCTGGGATGGCCTCGACAGCGCGGGTCATCAGTTGCAGATCGTGAACGGTCCAGCCACGGGTAGCCATCCAGTCGGTGGTGCTGCGCAGCTCCTGCAACAATAGCTGCCATCCGCTGTTGTCCAGCGAGTGCATCGGATGCGGCGCACCCATCATCTGCAGCAGTTGGCGCAGCTCAGCAAGCGTCAGACCGTGATGCCGAGCCCACAGGCTCAAGGTGTACAGCGCGGACAAATGGGACATGATGACATTCATGCCAACGTCGGCATCCGCAAGGCCACTGATAAGCCGGCCCAGCTCGAACAGCCCTTCGTCATCGGTTTGGCAGGCACGCTTGAGGGTTGCCTTGATGTCGGCATGCTCGCTGGCATGGTCCGGGTGCAGGCGCAGCCGCGTATTGTCTCTGATCAAACCGCCTGCAACCAGTGGCGGGTCATTGAACAGGCGGTCGAACTGGCTTTTTTCAGTGCCGTCGGACGCTTCGGAGATAAACCCCCTGGCCATGAGCAGCGCGTCCTGGTGATCGATGCCGTAACGCTTTACTGAATGGGCGGTGCGCAAAACAATGGCCAGCGTCTGGTCAGTGATCTGGCTTGGCTCGACGCTATTAATGATGTCTTGCAGTGCCCGTGGGGACAGCTGGGTCACTTTGTACAGGCGAACGATTTTGTTCAACTGAAGCAGGTACGCAGCGATCGACAACCGCGTGCAGGTAACATTTAACGTGCTTTCACGGCTCTCATGGTCAGCGCTAGCGGACCGCGTCCATTTAGCGGTGAGCGCGGCCTCGGCCGGCACGTCGGCCCATTCGAAACTGTGGCGATACTCGACATCAGGCGCACAGTGGTCGAGCCCATAATCTGCCGCTTTCAATTCAAACTCAAAAGGACCGCTGAGTTCAAATTTAACAACGCGATTGATCTGAAACTTGAACGCCAACTGCCAGGTGTCGTTATGCAATGGATACAGTCGAACATAACGCATATTGGGAGGCGTATCACTCAACGTCAACTGGATCATTTCGTCATCGGCACGTGTCGTCAGCGTGCGCCCAATGTATTCAGCTTTATCCATTTCCCCCATGAAGCCTTGCAGTTCAGCATCTGTCAGGCCAAACCAACTGCGCAAGCGCGCGGGCTGCATCATGGCGGTTGGCGTCATGCCAGGGAAGTACTTGGTAAACTGCTCTTCAGCATTTTGCTCGTTGATGTCGTCCGTCAATAAACGGCGCAACGCGGGCGATATATCATAGTGAAGGCAGGCCAGTGCAGCGTCATCCAGATGCTTGGTGAAGTGGGGTGCCGCCAGCAGGTGCGACAAATCCGCATCGTTCTGGACAAACACCTGGCGCAGGCGATTGTGATGATGATGGTACGGCGTAGTGCTGTTGCCGACATCGGTCGACAGCGTTTCAAGAAGCTGGTCATGGTTCAACGCCGGGCTGCCCGGCGGGGTAAGCGCCTCAATCGCCCGGCTCAGCAATATCTCATTGGACAGGCTGAGGGCATTGATCGGCGTGTCCAGATTGTTCTGGCTAAGTACCAATTGCCGCAGGTCGGGGCGGCGTTCGTCGATATGCCAGGGGTTTTTCGCGGGATACAACTCCTTCGCCTGTTTATACAGCTCTGCCAGATAAGCCGCCGGCGAAAACATCGAGGCTACATCCCCAGGGGCACAGTATCGTCCTGGGCGCTCGATCGGCCGATCGTTAACGTGCTGGAGACGCTTCGGCACAAGCGGAGAATGACGGATGATGATATTTTTCTCATCGAGCAGGGTTCGGTTGCGTGCCCGGCGTACTTGGTCGTGCAACTGGCGAGCTTCGTCAATATCAACCATATCGCCCAATTGCTCACGCAGTTCTTCGACAGATAGATCGCCCAAGGACGCCAGCGAATCGACCTTCAACTTGCTCATGAGAGACTTACTCTGTTCAGAAAAATTTTGAATCATTAGATAACCTTGCCGCAATAAACCACTGGACAAGCCCACCCCGCAGGGTGAGCAACTTTTTAACTTGGCGAGCCCATTCAAACGCGGCAACACTAATGGATCACTCCTAAAAAAAGACCTCTCAGAACTGCTAGCTAGTAACTGCAACCCTCGAAAACAAGCCGTCAGTTTTATTCCCTCATGATGTAAGGGTTTTCAGAACGCCTCCTCCAGGCACGCGCCCACGTCCTATCAATTGTCATGACTGTAATATCGCGCCCCGGCCGCACTGAGCATCATGTGTACACAAGACAAACATGCTCAGAGGCACCCCTCATGTACCGTGGATTCTGGTATGCCCAGGCGCTGGACCTGGACAGCGACCTCGCCCCTGCCCTGCAGGACTCGATTCAAGCCGACGTGTGCATTGTCGGCGGTGGCTTCCTTGGCCTGTGGTCGGCCATCCGCCTGAAACAGGCCCACCCGGAAAAAACCATCGTCATCGTCGAACGCGACCGTTGTGGTTCAGGCGCAAGCGGACGTAACGGCGGCGTTGCCACCAACTGGTGGGGCAAGTACCTGTCGGTGCGGACCATTTGCGGCGACGTCGAGGCGCGGCGCATCTGCGAGGCCGCAGAGTCGGCCATCGACGAGATCGGCAGCTTCTGCCGGGAACACGGCATCGACGCGCAGTACCGCAAGGATGGCTGGTTGTGGACGGCCACCAACCAACGCCAGATGAATTCCTGGCGGGTGCTGACCGATGGCCTGGAAAAGCTAGACGTCAACCCGTTCCAAGAGCTTGACCGCCAGACCATTCGCGGGCGCGTCGGCTCACCGCTGGTACTGGGTGGCATCTACGACCCCAACGCCGCCACCGTGCAGCCCGCCATGCTCGCGCGGGGCCTGCGCCGGGTGGCGCTGAAGCTTGGTGTGCAGATCTTCGAGAAATCGCCATTCACCCACCTGCAACGTGGCGCCAACCCGGTGGTGCACACCGCCAAGGGCCATGTGAAGGCCAAGCACGTGGTGCTGGCACTCAACGCTTGGGGCGCGCAGTTCCCGGAGTTGCGCCGGATGATCGCGATCATGTCCAGCGACATGGTGGCGACAGCACCCGTCAAGGCCAAGCTCGATGCCATCGGTTTCAGCCGCGGCGAATGCATGACCGACTCGCGCACCGTGCTCAACTACTGGCGCAACACCCCTGATGGCCGCGTAGTCTTCGGCAAGCCGCTGGGCCAGTTCGCGTATGCCGGACGCATCGGCAACCTCTACGAGAAGCCTTCCCCTGCTGCCGACAAAGTGGCTGCCGAGCTGCGCCGGCTGTACCCGCAACTTGCCGATGTACCGGTCGTCAGCAGCTGGACCGGCCCCATCGACCGGGCCATGAAGGGCTTGCCGAACTTCGGCTACCTCGATCACCACCAGAACATCAGTTACGGCATCGGCTTCTCTGGCAATGGCGTGGCCACCACCGTGTTTGCCAGCCGCATCATCAAGTCGCTGGTCGAGCATGCCAATGACGAATGGGCCAACTGCGGCCTGGTCAACCAGAAGATGAAAATGCTGCCACCAGAGCCGTTCCGCTTCTTTGGCGCGCACATGGTGCGTGACGCCCTGGTCCGCAAGGAATCCCTCGAAGACCATGATCAGGACGCCGGTTTCCTCACCCGTCGCCTGGTGGCCATGGCCCCGGCCGGCTACGTGCCGGCCCAGAAAAAATAAGGAAACGGACCGTGAGCGAACACATCGTACTGCTCGACGACGAGGGCCTGGCGCCCTCCACCCGCCTTAAGCGCCCGGCCTGCGAGCACACCTGGCAGCAGTTTGCGTACACCCACCCCGAGCAGGTGCTCGAACACCTCAAAGACGCAACCATCGCCTTTACCTGCAGCGTGCCACTGCGTGAGGAACACCTGAGCCAGTTGCCAAAACTGAAGATGATTTCGCTGGCCCTCACCGGCCGCGATATCGTCGATGTCGATTACTGCAATACCCATGGCATCGAAGTGGCCAGTGTACCGGGCTATGCCGCCAATACCGTGGCCGAGCACAGCCTGGCGATGATTCTCGAACTGTTCCGCCGCCCGGCCGCGTTCACGCGTTTGATGCGCCAAGTGCATGCGGGCGAGAAGCCGCAGCAGAACATCTACTTCAACCACCGCATCCGTGACGTGCGCGACAAGCAACTGGCAATCATCGGCAGCGGCCCGATCGCCCTGCGCCTGGCGCACCTGGCGCGGGCCTTTGGCATGCAGGTGCTGTTCGAAGACCGGGGCGGCAAGCGCCAGGGACTGGACTGCCGACCGCTGGCCGAACTGCTGCGCAGCTGCGACGTGCTGTCGATCAACTGCCCGCTGACGCCCGACACCTACAACCTCATTGGTGCCGAACAACTGGCCTTGATGAAGCCCGACGCCCTGGTGGTCAATACCGGCCGTGGCGGCGTGGTCAACGAAGCCGCGCTGATCCAGGCGCTACGGGACGGCCGCCTGGGCGGTGTGGCGCTGGATGTGGTCGAACATGAGCCGCTGCACCCGAGCAACCCGCTGTTCCAGCTGATCGAGCGTGATGATTTCTTGCTCAACCCACACATCGCCTGGAGCAGTGAAGATGCCATGCAGCAATTGATGGACAGCGCCGTGGACAACATCAGCGACTTCGTCGCCCGCCAAGCCAACGTAAAAAGGAGCCGAACCGCATGACCCTGGTCACCAAGAGCAGCTATGTCGATGGCGCCTTCGTCGCCCCAGGCGGCAACGATGTGCTGGAAAACCGCAACCCGTCCAACCCGAGCGAAGTGGTCGAGCGCTTCGCCCGCGCCGATCAGGCACTGACCGAACAGGCCCTGCTTGCTGCCCGCCGCGCCGCTCCCGCCTGGGCGCGCAGCAACCCGCAGCAACGCGCCGATGCGCTGGACTTCATCGGCAGCGAAATCCTCGCCCGCCGAGAAGAACTGGCCACACTGCTGGCCCGCGAAGAAGGCAAGGTGGTGCGTGAGGCACTGGGCGAAGTCGACCGTGCCGGCCGCTCGTTCAAGTTCTATGCCCAGGAAGCTCTGCGCGCCGAAGGCGAGAAATACCAGTCTGTACGCCAGGACGTGGGCATCGACGTGTTCACTCAGCCGCTGGGCGTGGTCGCCATCATCGCGCCGTGGAACTTCCCGATCGCCATCCCGGCCTGGAAGATTGCCCCGGCCCTGTGTTTCGGCAACTGCGTGGTGTTCAAGCCGGCCGAATTGGTGCCCTCCTCGGCCTGGGTGCTGGCCGAAATCATCTCACGGGCAGGTTTGCCCGCCGGTGTGTTCAACCTGCTGATCGGGCCGGGGCGCAGCGTCGGTGACACCCTGATCCGCTCGCCGCTGGTCGATGGCATCAGCTTCACCGGCTCCGAGCACACCGGTCGGCAGATCGCCAGGCTGGCGGCCGATGGCATGAAGAAAGTGCAATTGGAGATGGGCGGCAAAAACCCATTGATCGTGCTGGACGATGCGGACCTGGAGCAGGCCGTGGAGGTGGCATTGAACGGCTCGTTCTACAGCACCGGCCAACGCTGCACGGCTAGCTCCCGGGTGATCGTCACCGCGGGTATTCATGACGCGTTCGTGGCGCGCCTGGCCGAGCGTACCCGGGCGCTGAACGTGGGCGATGCATTGCAGCCCACCACCGACATCGGCCCCGTGGTCGATAGCCGGCAGTTGGAGCAGAACCTGTCGTACGTGGCCTCAGGCCTTGAGCAAGGCGCGAAGCTAGTGTGTGGCGGGGAGCGCATCGACAACGAGGCTGGGGCATACCTGTTCACGCCCGCACTGTTCACCGACGTGACGCCACAGATGCGCATCTACCGCGAAGAAATCTTCGGCCCGGTGCTGAGTGTGCTGAAGGTGCGGGACTATGACGAGGCGTTTGCGGCTGCCGAGGACACCACGTTTGGTTTGTCGGCCGGGATCGTCACCACGTCGCTGCGCCATGCCGAGCATTTCAAGCGCAACAGTTCGGCGGGAATGGTCATGGTCAACCTGCCCACGGCGGGCGTGGATTACCACGTGCCATTTGGTGGCAATGGTGCATCGAGCCTGGGCTCACGAGAGCAGGGCACTCACGCACGGCAGTTCTTCACCCGGGTAAAAACCACGTACCAGTTGGCCTGACCTTACGCACTGTGTAGGAGCAGCCTTGTGCTGCGAAGAGGCCGGTGACAGCAGCGAAGATTTACTGTGCTGTCACCGGCCTCTTCGCAGCACAAGGCTGCTCCTACAGGGAAATGCATAACGGCCGATGGTCGGGCCGGGTTCCATTCTGTTTTATCAGCTCGGCGATTCGACAACTGTGGTTTCGGCAGCCTCTGCCAGCTTCAACCGGTCAGCTTTGCTGATGTACTTGGGCTTGCTTTTCGGCGCCAGCTTGGCACTGGCTTTCTTGGCATGCGCCTGCATCAACTGTTTGATCTTCTTACGACGGTTCATGGTCCAATGGCCTGTAGGTCTGGTTACGCTGCAGTCATCATACCTGTACGCCTGAGAAATCAAACCCGCGAATATCCGCTACGAAAACTGCCCGGCGTCAGCCCCACCACCTTTTTGAATGCCCGGTTCAAATGGCTCTGGTCGAAGAACCCGCACGCGATGGCGGCATCGGCGATGCTCAGGCCTGCACGCAACAGGCGCTGGGCGTGGGCGACACGCACCTGGATTCAACGGGTACCCAGGTGTTTTTCATGACCATCCTGGGTTTTTACCTGCTCAAGGAACGCCCCTCGGCCAACTTCCTCGTCTCGATCACCCTGGCCTTTATCGGGCTGTACCTGCTGCTGATGCCCGAAATGAGCAGTGCGCTGGGCATGAAGGGCGTCATCTATAGGGTACTGTCGGGGCTGGCCTATGCCGTCTGTGTGTACTTCCTCAAGGTCAACACCCAGTTGCCCGACGGCGGTGGCGACAAGATCGCGCAGATGCTCAACCTGAGCCTGTGGGCTGCACTGGTCTTGCTTGGCTACCCACCTGAAACGCCCCGGACGGGCATGCCTCCCGTCTCGTTGCGCTGCGCCTTGACGTTATTTTCACAACCTTCAGATTAGCGTCACGCCCTTTCCGGCCACGCGCACATTGGGTGGCTGCCAAGGTTCTACGAGGCATACGTGTCAGCTATTAAAAAAAACCTCACGCGCAAAGGCGTGGACTGGGCCGGCCTGGGCTGGCTCCTGCTGTTCTTCTGGTATTTCTCCGGCGTTACCCAGGCGCTGCTGCTGTTCAGTGGCACCACTGGCTTTGCCGGCTTTCGCGATGCGCTGTTTCTCAGCAGCCTGTGGCTGGCCCCTGTACTGCTGCTGCCGCGCTTTACCCGCGCCACCGCGGCAGTCATCGGCCTGGTGCTGTGGGCCGCCTCGCTGGTCGGCCTGAGCTACTTCGGCATCTATCGCCAGGAGTTCTCGCAAAGCGTCATCTTCGTGATGTTCGAATCCAATACCGCGGAGGCTGGCGAGTATTTCAGCCAATACTTCAGCCTCTGGCTGGGCCTGGCGCTGCTGCTGTATACCGTGGTGGCCGTGCTGCTGTACAAGCGCGTGCGCCCGGTCACGCTGCCCTTGCGCAGCCGCATTCCGGTGGTTGTCCTGCTGCTGCTGGCCAACCTGGTATACCCCTTCTACAAACAGATGGTCACCCAGGAACGCAACTTTGCCGACGCTGCCGAAAAGGTTCAGCAGCGCATGGAACCTGCCGTGCCGTGGCAGTTGCTGGTCGGCTACAAGCAATACCGCCAACAGCTGAACAACATGCAGGAACTGTTGGCGCAGAACGCTGCGTTGCCGCCCTTGCAGAACCTGCGCAACAGCAGCGGTGACGCGCCGCGCACGTTGGTCCTGGTGCTGGGCGAATCGACCACCCGCGAGCACATGCACCTGTACGGCTACCCGCGCGATACCACGCCCAACCTCGATGCGCTGGCCGCCAGCGACAAGGGCCTGACGGTGTTCAGCAACGTGGTGTCGCCACGCCCCTACACCATCGAAGTGATGCAGCAGATCCTGACCTTTGGTGACGAACAGCACCCGGACCGCTTCCTCACCGACCCGTCGCTGATCAACTTGATGAAACAGGCAGGCTACAAGACCTTCTGGATCACCAACCAGCAGACCATGACCAAGCGCAACACCATGCTGACCACCTTCTCCCAGCAAACGGACGTGCCGGTCTACCTGAACAACCAGCGCAACCAGAACGCCAGCCAGTACGACGAAGTGGTGCTGGACCCGTTCGAGAAAGCCTTGCAAGACCCTGCACCGAACAAGTTCATCATCATCCATCTGCTGGGCACGCACATGGATTACCGCTACCGCTACCCCAATGCCTTCCAGCATTTCAGCGATCGCCAGGGCGTGCCGGCCAAGCTTTCGCCCAGCGAGGTGGAAACCTACAACTTCTATGACAACGCAGTGCGCTACAACGACCACGTGGTGTCGAGCCTGATCAAGCGCTACTCGGCCACCACCCCCAACGGCTTCTTGCTGTACCTCTCCGACCACGGTGAGGATGTTTACAGCTCGGGCGATCACGACCGCCTGGGGCGCAACGAAGGCGCCCCAACCCGGCCGATGTACACCATCCCGTTCCTGCTGTGGACCTCACCGAGCTGGCAAGCGGCCCACCCGCGCGACCTGCAGGCCACGGCCAACCGTGCCTACAGCAGTTCGCACCTGATTCACACGCTGTCCGATCTGGCCGGGCTCAGCTATGACCTTTACGAGCCTGCCAAAAGCATCGTCAACCCGCAGTTTGAGGTTGTGCCGCGCTGGATCGGTGACCCTTACCGCAACAACGGCCTACGCGAGTTCGATCACCTGCCACAGGACGAAGCCGAACGCGTGCAAGACACCGCCAGCAGCGCCAAAGTCCAGGCGGGCAGTAACATGAACTGATACGCGCCTGCAGCCCCTTGGGGCGGCCTTGCAACGTGCCCGGTTGCAGCCTGATCACCCAAGTGGCATTCGCCTTGCGAAGGCCACTGTGCCCAGCCGTCGGTAGCTGCATAGCGCCACCAACGCGACCGCTACACCCGCGACCACCGCGACTTGGTAACCCGCCTTGGCGCCCAGCAGGTCGACCACCTGCCCTGACGCCAACGCCCCCAGCGCGACACCGACATTCAACCCCGCCAGCAGCCAAGTCATGCCCTCGGTCAGCTGCTGTGCGGGCACACTGCGCTCCACCAGTGACATCGCCACGATCAGCGTCGGCGCAAAGAACAGGCCCGCCAGCAAGACGGCGGCAGCAAGCCCGAAGACGCTGTCAGCCAGCAGCAACGGCAAAGTCGTCACTGCCGTCGCCAGGCCACCGAGCAACAGCAGCCGGTGCAAGGCCGTTGGCAATTTCAAGGCCCCGAATACCAGGCCAGCAGCGCAGGAACCGACGGCATAGCACGCCAATACCACGCTGGCCCCTGCCGGCATGCCGGCCTGTTCGGCAAAGGCCACGCTGACGATGTCGACGCTGCCCACGATCACGCCCATGGCCACCATCAGCAACGCCAGCAGCCGAACATCCCAGTGCTGCAACACCGAGCCCTGGCCTTTCGATGCTCCCGCGTCTGCATCCACGGGCGGTTCGCTACCGGTTTGAGCGACCAAGGCGAACACCCCGATCGCCAACAGCAGCGCCGCGACCAATGGCCCGGCCTGGGGCAGCACGCCCACGCAGAGCCCCACCGACACCGGTGGCCCAGCAATGAACGTGACCTCGTCGAGCACCGTCTCCAGGGAATACGCCACCTGCAACTGCGGCGTGCCCCGGTACAGCGCCGTCCAGCGCGCACGGACCATCGCCGACATGCTCGGCATGAAGCCTGCCAACGCGGCCCCGACGAACAGCCCCCAATCGGGCGCTTGCCACCAAGTACAGGCCAGCAGCACCAGCAGGCCCATTACACACAAGCCTGCAGCGGCGGGCAGCACACGGCGCTGCCCGTGCCGGTCGACCAAGCGGGACACCTGCGGTGACATCAGCGCATAGGTCAACACGAACGTCGCCGCCACGGCCCCCGCCAGGGCATAGCTACCGCGTAGCTGCGAGAGCAGGGTGATGATGCCGATGCCCGTCATCGGCAAAGGCAAACGTGCCACCAGGCCTGCCAAGGCAAAGCCGGCCGTGCCTTTTGCCTGGAACAGCTGGCGGTAAGGGTTGAGCATGATCGACTCTCCGTATCGAAAAAAGCGGCTTACATACAAGCCGTATGATTAAAACCCTATTATCATACGCACTGAATGTAAAGCCGTACTTTCAGGAGCCCCAATGGTCAGACGTACCCGCGCCGACATGGAACAGACCCGAGCCACCCTGCTGGAGACTGCACGCCAGGTTTTCAGCGAACGTGGCTATGGTGAGACATCGATGGACGACTTGACGGCCCAGGCCAACCTCACCCGTGGCGCCCTTTATCATCACTTCGGCGACAAGAAGGGCCTTTTGGCCGCCGTTATCGCGCAAATCGACGCAGAAATGGACGCGCGACTGCATGCGATCTCTGACACGGCCAGCGACCCCTGGGAGGGCTTTCGCAACCGCTGCCGCGCCTACCTGGAAATGGCCCGCGAGCCGGAGATTCAGCGCATCGTGTTGCGCGATGGGCGTGCCGTATTGGGTGCCCCTACCCCGCAAGCGCAGCTGCACTGCGTCGCCTCGCTGCGCAGCATGCTGGAGCAGTTGATGGCGCAGGGCGTGGTCGCCCAGGCCAATCCACAGGCGTTGGCGTCGCTGATCTGCGGGGGCCTGGCAGAAACGGCATTCTGGATTGCCGAAGAAGAGGGCCAAGGCCAACGGCTTGAGCAGGCCCTGGACGCCATGGAACTGATGCTCAAGGGGCTGCGCAACCCCTGCTGAGAATCCGCCCAGGCGGACTATCCTGTGAGAGGGGGTTCACGCCCACAGGAGGTGTGCCATGCGTTCGCTCACATGGAGTTACCTGCTGGTGCTGCTGTGCACAGCACCTGCCGCCCAGGCGCAGTCAGTGGTACCGCTGAAAGGCCAGAGCAGCCAGCAGATGCAACTGGACATCAATGATTGCAATACCGTCGCCACCAATGCCGCGAACAGCGCCTCGACATCCAGCGATGCCCACGTCGGTGGCCGGGTGCGCGGCGCGGCAGCCGGCGCAGCTGCAGGTGCCGTGGGTGCGCAAGTCCGCGGCAATCAGCATGAAGAGCTGTATGACCGGGCCAGTGACGATGCCAAGCAGCAATACCGGCAAAACCGCGCCGGTGAAACCGCCGCTGCCGGTGCGGCAGTGGGGGGCATGCGCCAGCGCCAGGATCGCCGCCAGGACCGGCGTACCCAGGGCGAAGCACAGAGCTCGGCCCATGCCAGCGCGTACAGCGGTTGCCTGCAAGGGCGTGGGTACCAGGTCAACCCTTGAACGTTTGATGCACCAAGGTCAGGCCGACGGCAGGCATTAGAACTTGGCCAGTTCTTCCCGGCAAAACTCGACGAACAGTTGTGCCGGTTTGGTCAACTGAACCCGCTTCAAGCGGGCTGCCGCCAGCCCCGACAGCGCCACAGGTTCGGCGATATCGACCATCGCCAAGCGCTGCCCGTCATAGGTGCATTCCGAATGTGGACGGGTCACCAACAGCGAAAAACCGAACCCCTGCCCCACCATCCCGCGCACCATCTCGATCGACGGTGAGCTGAAGACGATGTTCGGGGTCAGGCCCATTTCGTTGAACAAGCTGACGAAGTAGGTCCGGCTGGGCGCCACGTCCAGCAAAATCATCGGCTCGGGGCAGAGATCGCGCAGCGAGACTTGGCTTTGCCCGGCAAAGCGGTGCTTTTCGGGCAACAGTACATAGGGTTTTTGCGGCGGCATCAGCGGCTCGGCCTCGATGGTGCCGTCCAAGTCGTGGTCGTAGAGAAACGCCAGGTCGAAGGTGCCGGCGGTCAGGCCCTGGATCAGGTCCTGCTGCTCGCCATCGCGCAGGCGGATGTCGACGCCTGGGTAGCGTTCGCGAAAGCCGGCGATCAGGCGCGGCAGGTACAGTGGCGCCACTGTCTCGAAACAGCCGATGTCGATTTGCCCAGCCACGGTGTCGTTGTCGGCCAAGGCGTTCTGCTCGAACTCATGGGCCATCTGCAGCAGCGATTTGGTCTTGGCGTAGAAGCGCTTGCCGCTGGGCGTCAGCGACACACCTTGGGCGTGGTGGCGGATGAACAGCTGCACGCCAAAGCTTTCTTCCAGGCTCTTGATGGCCGTAGAAATCGACGGCTGGGCGATGTACAGCTGGCGCGAGGCCTCGGCGACGCTACCGGCCTCCACGGTGGTGACGAAATACTTGAGTTGTCGCAAGGTATAAGAAGCCACAGGCACCTCTCCGGCGCCGCCTGGGCGCGCTGGTATTTTGCCTGTCACTTTAACGTGGCGCCTGGCTGCCGGGGGATTGGGTGATGAAGGATTTACCTATGGCTTGAGCATGTTTTTTAGTGGGGGGCGCCATGCGCCCCCCGTTACGCGGCTCACTCAAAGGGAATGTTCGCTAACACGCACTCGTCACCGACGCGCTTGTAGCCTGGTGCACAAGGCGCGCCGACTACAGGGGCTGCACCTCGGGTACGCCACGATACGGTTTTCTGAGTTACCACTTCCTCCACGTGCTCGAGGTGATCAAGGGATGGCGATTCGTTCTTCGGTTCATCTTGCATGGTCATTTCTCCGGTTTATGTGAACTGCCCATTCAAGCTACAACCTGCTTGCGCCCATACCCACCGGGAAATGCCCCAGCCCCTGCACACTGAAATGAACCCCGGCGCTGCCCAAAAGGTCTTTAATGAAAGTGGACAAGTCCCAAAAAACGGTGTGCGCCTATGAAGATCGTTGTCACCAGTATTCTTGTCGACGACCAGGCCAAGGCCTTGGCTTTCTATCACTACGTGCTCGGTTTCATGCCCAAACATGACATCCCCCTGGGCCGGCACCGCTGGCTTACCCTCACCTCACCCCACGAGCCAAACGGCGTCGAGCTGCTGCTGGAGCCTGATGCCCACCCTGCGGCCAAAGTGTACAAGGCTGCGCTCAAGCAGGACGGCATCCCCGTCACCTCGTTCGGCGTGCGCGACATCCAGGCTGAATACACCCGTCTGTGCGCGGCCGGCGTGCAGTTCACTCAACCGCCAACCGCCGCAGGGCCAGTGACCGTGGCCGTGTTCGACGACACCTGCGGCAACCTGATCCAGATCGCACAGAAACACTAGCGGTCACCCCCGCCTGGCGGGCACGCGTGGCCCGCCCTCCGCTATAGTTGCCTTTGCTTACTTGCGCAGCCAACAAGGAAAACAAATGCGCCACGAATTCAGTGAGGTCCTCAACGACCTGATCGATTACTTCCTGGTCGGCGACATTCAGTTGCTCGAGCGTTTTAAGCAAGAGAACGATTTGGCGGACGACTTGGCCCACGCATTCACCCATGACGACAGCGGTGACAAGGCGGTGCGCGAAGGTGTGGTACTGCCCATTGCCGGCATCGATAACCTGCCCTACCGGATCATCTTCACCCTCGATGGCCACACCCCTGCCCTGCGCGAGCCGGGTAGCCGCCTGAAGCATCAGCGTTCCGGCTACGTACTGCGCGTTGAGCACCGCGCGTTGATGCTGTACACCTGGCGCATCCTGCAGCACTTCACCAACAAGGCCCTCGGTGATCTATTGGCACGCTACCAGGCGCCTGGGCGGCCGATCATCGAGCTGGACAACGGCTGGTATGACGTGGAGGTGCTCGGCGGTGCGGTGGTGCGGGACGGGTTGTACGAGCCGGCGTTCGAGTTCGTGTTGAAGAAGCGCTGGAGCCGCGGGGAAGCCACCGGGGTGGATACCGGGTACGCCTTTACCCTACGAGGGTATTTTGACTGAGGCAGGTCATGCACGCTTCGGTAGGCGCAGCCTTGTGCTGCGAAGAGGCCGGGGATAGCAGCGAAGATCTTCGTTGTTATCACCGGCCTCTTCGCAGCACAAGGCTGCTCCTACACGGGTTTCATGGCCTGACTCGGGTGTGGCTGATATCGCGGTCCTTGGTCTCCGGCATGAAGAAGATCCCCAGCACCGCCGTCATCAGCGCAATCACGATCGGGTACCACAAGCCGTAGTAGATATCCCCGGTCGCCGCCACCATGGCAAACGCCACGGTCGGCAGGAAGCCGCCGAACCAACCGTTGCCAATGTGGTACGGCAACGACATCGAGGTGTAGCGGATGCGCGCCGGGAACAGCTCGACCAGCCAGGCCGCAATCGGCCCATAGACCATGGTCACGTAGATCACCAGGATGGTCAGCAGCAACAGCACCATCGGGTAGTGAATCTTCGCCGGGTCAGCCTTCTCGGGGTAGCCCGCCTCCTTCAGCGCCCCGACGAGGGTGGCGGTAAAAGCATCGCTCTGCGTCTTGAGGTCGGCTGCGGCCAGGCTGCGGCCATCAAAGCTCGGGATAACCCGCTCGCCAATCCGGATCTGCGCCACGCTGCCGGGCTCGGCCTTCTCGTTGGAATACGGGATCGCCCGCTTGGCCAGCAGGCTCTTGGCGATGTCGCAGGAGCTGGTGAATTTGGCCTTGCCCACCGGGTCGAACTGGAACGCGCACTGGCCAGGGTCAGCCACCACCACGATCGGGTTCTGCTCCTGGGCGACGAACACGTCCGGGTTGCCGTACTCGGTCAGGGCTTTGAAGATCGGGAAGTAGGTCAGCGCGGCGATGATGCAACCGGCCATGATGATCTTCTTGCGGCCGATGCGGTCCGACAGGCTGCCAAAGATGATGAAGAACGGCGTGCCGATCAGCAGCGAACCTGCGATGAGCAAGTTGGCAGTCTGCGGGTCGATCTTGAGCGTCTGCAACAGGAAGAACAGCGCATAGAACTGCCCGGTGTACCACACCACCGCCTGGCCGGCGGTGCCGCCAAGCAGCGACATGATCACCACTTTGAGGTTTTCCCAACGGGCGAACGACTCGGTCAACGGCGCCTTGGACGCCTTGCCCTCGGCCTTCATCTTCAAGAACACCGGCGACTCGTTGAGCTGCATGCGGATGTACACCGAAATGACCAACAGCAGGATCGACAGCAAGAACGGAATGCGCCAGCCCCATGCCTCGAACGCCTCGGTGCCCATGGCCGTGCGGCAGGCCAGGATCACCAGCAGCGACAGGAACAGCCCCAGGGTCGCGGTGGTCTGGATCCAGGCGGTAAAGAAGCCACGCCGGCCCTTGGGTGCATGTTCGGCCACATAGGTCGCCGCGCCCCCGTATTCCCCGCCCAGTGCCAGGCCCTGCAGCAGGCGCAGGCTGATCAGGATGACCGGCGCCGCCACGCCAATCGAGGCATAGCTGGGCAACAGCCCGACCAGCGCGGTAGACAGGCCCATGATGACGATGGTGATCAGGAAGGTGTGCTTGCGCCCGATCAAGTCACCGAGGCGGCCGAACACAATGGCCCCGAACGGCCGCACGGCAAAGCCTGCGGCAAACGCCAAGAGGGCGAAGATGAACGAGGTGGTTTCATTGACGCCGGCAAAGAAGTGCTTGGCGATGATCGCGGCCAGTGAGCCGTACAGGTAAAAGTCGTACCATTCGAACACCGTGCCCAAGGATGATGCGAAGATGACCTTGCGCTCCTCCCGGGTGATACCGCGTTGGGGCGCGCTACTGCCCGTGGATGCGCTGTCGAGAACCGCCATCGGTTGCCTCCGTCTTGTCGTTATCGCAGGCCGGAGTACCTCACACCCATTTCACCGTCGCACCCAGGCCCTAGGGCTTGCATTGGTTGCGCGAAGCACGACGAGGCAGACCGCCTCGAATCGCAGCAAGGTATCTGAAGCATAATCGGCTTTGCTGGGATATCCACTCGCTTGATGGCGAGCGGCCACAGGGGGATGCATGAGCGAACGGACAACAGGCTGGCAAGGCGAGATCTGGCTGGGCAGTGATCATTGCCTGCTGGTGAGTACCCTCGGCACTACCGACAGCCATGTCCACTATGCCCATCAGGTGCTGGTCGCCCTCGACGGCGAGGTCGAGGTACAGCTTGGCGATCAGTACCACAGCGGCGCGCTCGTCATGATCCCTTCGCAGCAACCGCATGCGATCATCAGCCAGGGCGTGCCTTGCCTGACGCTCTTCGCCGAGCCACTTGCCTTCGACCTGGCCGACCTTGGCCAGGCTTGCCGGCAAGCCGATAACAACCCTCAGCGCCTGGCCGAATGCCTGCGGCAATGGCCGCGCCGGGCCCTGGACCCTCGCCTGGCGAAAGCGCTGCAACGTGTGCGTGCCCTGGACGAACAGGCGCTTTCGGCACGTGAGCTGGCAAATACCGCGGCCTTATCGATCAGCCAACTGGAGCGGCTGTTCAGCGGCGCACTGAAATTGTCGGTCCGTCGACTGGTGCTGTGGCAGCGCCTGCGCGTGGCGTTGCGCCTGGCACTAAGCGGCGTCAGCCTCACAGACGCCGCACTGGCTGCGGGGTTTGCCGACTCTGCGCACTTCGCGCGTAGCGTCCGCCGCCAGTTCGGGCTCAGCCCCAGCACCGCACTGCGCCAATTGCGCTTACGACCGCTCGCCTAACGCCGTGCGCAGTGCCGCAGGCAGTACCGCCGGCGGGTGGGCGTCGCCTTCGGCCCACGGCTCACGCAATTGAGCGAGATAGGCCTGCGGGTAATCGGGGCGGTCGCCAATGCCCATGTCATCGTCCGCCAGCGCATAGCCCGGCAGGTACAGGGCCGTACCGAGCAGGCGATCCCACAGCGGGAAGAACAGCGCGAAGTTGACGTCGCCGGCGCTGCCATACTTCAAGTGGTGCAGCCGATGCACTGGCGCCCAGGCGAACAAATGGCGCAGCCAGCCGATGCGCATGTCCACATTGCTGTGCTGCAGCAGCAATTGGATAGACACGCTGAAAGCCAGCAACAAAGCCACGTCCCAAGGCAGGCCGACCAACAACAACGGCAGCGTGCCCGCCAGGGCTTCAAGCAGTTGGTGCAGGGGGTGTTTCATCAAGCCATTGAAACCGTACAGACGGGTGACACTGTGGTGCACCGCATGCAAACGCCAGAGCAATGGGCTGCGGTGGCTGGCGTAGTGCACCAAGGTAATCCCCAGGTCGGCCACGGCGATGGCCAGCAGCAACTGCAACGCAAGCGGCCACTGCGCAGGCCACAGGCCCGTCATCGGTAGCCAACCGGCCAGCAACGGAATGGTCGCCACACTGCCGATGTTGAGGCATTCGTTGACCAGGGCATGGCAAAGATCTCGGCTGCCCTCGCCTTGAGGTTGGTTCCAGGCTGCCTTGTACGGGAACAACCGTTCACAGGTGAAGGAGAGCCCGACAGCAGCGGCCAGCAGCAGGAGCAACCATAAGGGGCTGGCATGACTGGCGACGAGCCAGAGTGCGGCGCTGATGAAACCGAACAAAAAGACCGGGGCATAGAGGGTACGCATGAGCGACTCCAGGAAAGTTGGAGCCGCCAGTGTTTAGGCAAGTGCCGGGGGAGCGCTTGAACGAACGGCGCAGATGCGCACTGTGTACATTATTGAAGATCAGGCAAAGGGAAGCGGCTGTAATGGGGCCCACAACCTCTGAGCTGGAATTTACCGCAGAAAGCGCCCGATTTCTGCCAACACCCCATCAGCCTGTTTCCGGTGTGGCACATGCCCACAGCCCGGTATCAGCCGCAACACGCCGGGGCCCGACGTAAGCGCGACAAGGCGCTCGGGGTGAGACTGGGAGCCGAACTCGTCATTATGGTCCGCGAATGATGGGGGCACCCTGCGCCTGCAACGGCGACCACTCTTGGGCGAACAGCGTGCCTTAAGTCGTGGCGATCCAGTGCTCGTGCGTCTGCAAACCCGTCATGACGCCTCCAGCACCGGCCCTTTGAGCTCGACCTGGTTGCCATCGGGGTCGAAGCAGTACAACGACGGCCCTTCGCCTTCGGCGCCGTAGCGGTTCTCGGCAGGCTCCACCGTTACACCCGCAGCGCGCAGGTAAGCGGCCAATGCCGGCTCATCGAAGGGCTCGATACGCAGGCACAAATGATGCAGGTTACGCCCCTCTGCGCCCGGCGCGGCGCCACCCGGCTGCCCCAGCACACCGTCCAGCGTGACCAGGTCGATCATGGCAGTGCCCGTCGCCAGGTGGACCATGCCCAGGTCTTCACGCACCTTGCTGACCGTGCAGCCCAGCACGTCCACATAAAAGGCGAGGCTGCGTGGCAGGTCGCTGACCCGCAGGACGAGGTGGTCGATGTGCTTGATGGCGAACGGTCGCATGCCGGGGACTCCTTGTGGCGTGTGCGCAGGTCAGACGCCACCATAGCCCACTATTCGGCGTGCTCGCTACTCATTGACCAAGCGCTGTAACTGGCCACCTTCATGACGTGCCAGCAGCCGCAGCAACTGATCGACCAACGCCCGGTCCGGTGCCTCAAGGTGGAAATGGTGCCCGCCAGGGTGCCATGAAACCCGCGCATGGCCAGGCAAAGCCGCTTCACGCTGGGCGTACGCATTGCCGCTAAAGGCCCCTTGTCGGCCGAACATCAGGTACAGCGGGCATTGGATCTGGCTGAGCAGGTCACAGGCTTCGCGCTCGGTCAACGGCATGGGTTCGGGCAGCACCAAGCGTGGATCGTGGCGCCAGCAATAGCCGTCGCCTACCTGCAGCAGGTCACGACGGGCCAGCAACCGCGCAGCGTCCTCCGACAGCTCGCCGTCCAGGCGCTGGCGGCGCTGCTGCAAGGCCGCTTCAATCGTGTCGAAGCGGCTCGCGTCGGGTTCGCCAAAACCCTGTAGCTGGCTGCGCTGGACCATCCGTTTAAGCCGGTAGGAGCGCGCCAGATGCTGCACGCGGTCATCCTCCGCGACCGTGAACGGCGCGCCCATGCCATCGAGGAAGGTCATGCTGGAAATGCCGCTGGACAGGGCGGCAAGCAACGAGGCGATGCCGCTGCCCATACCGTGGGCCAGCACATGGAAGTGCGCCAGGCCCAGGCTGTCAACCACCGCCAGCATATCCTCGGCATGCTCCCAGAGGTAATAGCCGCTGTCGTGGCGCCGATGGCTGGAGCGGCCATGGCCGACCAAGTCCGGCGCCACCACGAAACAGCCGTCGAGCAACGGCCCGAGCCGATCGAACGAGGCGGCGTTGTCCAACCACCCATGCAAGGCCAGCACCGGGATACCGTCTTCCGGCCCCCAAGTGCGTACCGCTATTTCAATACCGTCGAGGTCAAGCAAATGATCCTTGGGACCGCACAGCGAACGCATAGAAGCTCCCCTTGGCTGCAAACCGGCCGCCATGGCCTACCCCACCCTCTCGCAGATGCACCTGCACTGTTGGCCCCTCACCGACCCGTACATGCGCGAGACCGACCGCTGCCGGCAATTATCTACCGCACCCCGGCACACGGATGAGGGTCGACTACCGCCTCCCTGCTCAAGAGGTCGGTACCATGACAAGCACTCCACCCTTACATCACGCGCAGATCACGCGCACGCTGCCGCTATGGAGCAAAGCCCTGCACCCCGGCCATGCCGAACGCGTCGTGCAGCGGGTACGCAAGGATTACCTGGCGGCCGATGGCACGCCTTACAGCTGGTACGCCAGCGCCGAACCCGAGCAGCGCCAGCAACTGCGACTGCTTGTCGAGACCCGTGACACCTGCCTCGCCCAGCTCCGCCAGGCATTGCCGGGCTTCAAAGGCATCATCGAATTCTGCCGACCGCTGCTGACCGAGCGCCTAGGCCTGAACGTGGCGGTGGACCAGGCACAGTATGTGTTCCAGCCCTTCGAGCCCATCAGCAACCCATGGGTCGGCGTGCCCGACCCACAATACCCGTTGGTACCGGAGCAGCCGATAGACGTGCTCGCTACCCGCCCCGTCGGCGCGCCGCAACCGCGCAGCTTGTTGGAAGCCGCCCTGCACAACTTCGAGGGCCTCACGGAAGTCGGTGCCTATAGCCGGCTGACCCGCGGCGCCGGCGATGAGTCACCCTTGCAGGGCCTGACCATGGCCAGTTTCGTTCAGCAGTGCCGGGCGCTGGACCTGGGCCAACAGTACCAAGGCCACCTTAAGTCTACCCATGAAGGCGCGAACCGGCTGGAAGTCGAGCGCTTGTCGATTCAGGCGAGCCGCGAGTGCTTGCGGGTGCAGGCGCAGGTTGCCTGGCTCAAGGGCCTGCTGAGCGAACGCGGGCGCACTGCGCTGATGCAACTGTGCAGCAATGTCACCGCACCGACCTATGGTGAGCACAGGCTGCAGTGCTGGCGTTTCAGCCTGTTCGATATTCCTCTGCACGAAATCCTGCTTATCGGGCCTGATGCCCCAAATCAGAGCAACCCTTGCATCCTCTACATCCCGGACGACAGCGTGCACTCGGTGCGCGAGTTTGCTTCGGTCCAGGCGGTCGGGCAGCACCTGCGGCACCGGTTGCAGCGCCGCGAATTCCGCCGTGCGTTGCTGCAGTTCGCCTATAAAGACCGGCAAGTGGAACTGACGGCCAAACTGGAGCACGCGCTGTTCGAGGTGGATGCGGCCGGCAACCGCAGGCTGCGCAGCAATCCGCTTTTGCACGTTACCCCTTCGCCCTTGGGCAATGCGCCCTGGCCGACGCTGTACAGAGCGCACCTGGCACGCATGAAGGCCGACGCCAAAACCATCGCTGTGCCCACCGCCGAAGTTGACGCCAAAGCACGTAACGCGCGCCTGCAACACTGGTTCGAACTGGGCATGAACGTACTCAACGTCGCCGCGTTCTTCGTCCCAGGGTTGAACACCGCCATGCTCGGGGTATTTGCCTATGACCTGATGAGTTCGGTGTTCACCGGTTTCGAAGCCTGGGAGGAAGGCGACACCGCGCAGGCGCTGCAGCAGGTGCAATCGTTGGCCATCAATGCCGCAGTGCTCGCCGGGTTCGCCGCCGGCGCCAAGGTCATCCAGGCGTCCGGTTTCGTCGATGCGCTGAAGGCAGTGTGGCAGGAAGACCGCGAACTGCTGTGGCACCCAAACATGGCGCCGTATGCCAGCAGTGTGGTGCTTGCCGAAGGTGCAAAGCCCGAAGCACTCGGGCTTCACCAACACCAGGGCAAGGCCTACGTGGCGCTGGAGGGCACCCTGTATGAAGTGTTCCAGGACCCTGAACAGCACTGGCGCGTGCGTCACCCCGACTCCCCTCAGGCTTATGCGCCGCACGTGCGGCCGATCGGCGACGGCCGCTGGCAGCTGGCCCATGAACATACTCACGAATGGGACGACATACAGCTGCTGCGCCGTCTCGGCCATCGCAGCCACGGGCTGGACGATGCGCAATTACTCACCGCCCTACGCAGCACCGGCACCGACACGGCCAGCCTGCGCCGTGCCCATGCTGCTGGCGTACGCCCCCCAGCATTGCTGGTCGACACGCTGCTGCGCCTGCAACTGGACAACGAAGTGGGCACTCTCATAGAACACGTACGCCACGGCCTACCGCTCGCGGCCCACAAAAACTATGCCCTGCCCGAACTGCTCAACCTGCCGAAGTGGCCGCAGGATAACGTGCTCAAAGTCTTCGAAGGCCCAGAGCCGTGGGGCAAGGCAGTGCGCTACGGGCCGCCCGTCTCACCGGGGCAGATTGAGATCGAGATCACCCGCGCCGACCTCGACAGTGGCGCACTGAGCCAGACGGTGTTGGCGCGGATGGATGAGCCCACGGTGCAATCGATGCTTGGCGATACCCCGCACGCTCAACGCGCCTCGGTACTGAACGACACGCTTGCTGAGCATCTGGCCAACCGCCGCGGGGCGATATTCGACAGTTTGCAGCAAGGCCATCGTCAACCGCAGAGCCCAGCAGCGCAGGCCCTTGCCCGCCAGTTCCCAGGCCTGCCGGACAGCGCCCTCGACGAAATCCTCGACCATGCCAACAGCATTGAACGTCAGCGCCTGGCCGCAGGCCGAGTGCCCCTGCGCATCGGCGAAGAAGCCCGATTGCTGCAAGCTCGCGCCAGGCTGGACCGAGCCCTCATCGGGCTGTACCGGCACAGCCTGGCCAATGCAGACAGTGAACGATTGCAACAGGCCTTGCACGCCGAACACCCATTGGCCACTGCGGCCGAACGGTTCGAGATCGCGCTTGCCGATCGGCAGCACTGTGCCGCCCTGCTGGGTCAGCAACCGATCAAACCGGGGTTCCGCTCGCCCATGCGCCTGGCCAATGGCAGGCTCGGTTACCCGCTCAGTGGCCGTGGTCAAACTGGGGCGGCAGCGCGTCGTTTGCGGGCGCTATATCCAGAACTCGATACTGCGCAAATCAGCGCATTGCAATCCGAGCTGGCAGAGGCCGGCGACCTGGGCACAACGATCAACCGCTTGGAAGCTGAGCAGCGCAGCCTGGACCGTGATCTGGGCCGCTGGATCGAGAACGCGCACGACTTGGAAGACCGCCGAAACCGCCAGCAATGCGCCGAGCGCCTGATGAGCGCCTGCCGCCGTGAGGGCGGTGAACAACGCAACCTGTTATGGCTGGAGCGTATTCGCTTGCGCGAGCTGCCAACCCTGACTGCCGCCATGCCGCATATTCATGAATTGAGGCTCGACGGCTTGCGCCTGGAGCGCCTGGAAGGCGCTTTCCTGGCCAACTTCCCTCACCTGCAGGCATTGGACGTGACCAACAATCCGCACATGAATGCCGAAGCCTTGTTCGAGGCGCTGCGGTCCGCCCCCCGGCTGCGCGATCTGAACCTGACCGGCAATGCCCTGCGGGCTCTCACGCCTGCGGCTCGGCAAGCCATTGGCGCGATGCCGGGCCTGCGCATACTCAATTTGCGCAGTAATTTTCTGGAACTGGATGACGCCAGTTTGCAATTTCTGACCCGCCTGCGCCTGGACGCACTGGGCCTTGGGGACAACCACATCACCTTGGATCAAAGGCTTGCCGCACGCTTCCAGGACATGGTCCACCCTCAGGTGTTACACCTGGATTTCAACCCGCTACAAGTCGCCCCCGACCTGCGCTTCATGGCCCGCCTCAGCCACCTCAACCTGCACCGCTGCGACTTGCAGCAATGGCCCGAAGGCCTGACCACCCTGATGAGCCAGCCACAGTATCGGCTGCGCTACCTTGACCTGTCTTACAATCGCATCCGCAACGTGCCCGACCTGCCTGGGGTACTACGTACACCGTTTGCCCGTGATGTCTCAGCGCGTTTGCCTGAACGCCGCTGGCTGTTCAACTACAACAACCTGGAGGCCGAAACACGTACACGCCTGGGTGACAGCGGCGTCAACGTTTTTGAACACGCGGGGGCGATGCCCGAGTGGCAAGCGCTGTGGCGCAACCCGGCGAGCGACGCCCAAGAGCAACTGTGGCGCGATCTGTTCGAGCAGGGGGAGAACAACGACCTGCAAGGTGTTCTGGAACGCCTGAGCCAATCCGCTGAAGCACAGCGCGATGCGCAGAGCCTGCGCAACCGTGTCTGGGCGTTGCTGGAAAAAGCGGCTGGGGACAGTGCGCTGCGCGAACGCCTGAACACGGTGGCCCAAGACTTCCCGCCCACCTGCGGGGATGCCGGGGCCGACGCCTTCAGTGCCCTGGAGATCGAAGTGCTGGCTTACGAGGCGGCGGGCGGCGCCGGTACTCGCCCTGGCGAGTTGCTGGCGCTGTATCGGAAGCTGTACCGGCGCGATCAGGTCAACCAGTTGGCTGACCGCATCAGTGTCCGCCGGTCGCTACGCAAACAGGCGCTGCAAAACCATGAATTCGACGAAGCACTGCCGCCTCACGATGTGCTTGATGACCCCGCAGCGTTTCCCGACGGCGAATTGCAAAACGGCCTGGTGGACGATATCGAGCTTCGCCTGGCCTTGCGCCAATCCCTGGCCGGGCCGCTGGGCTTCCCCGAGCCTAGCCACGGCATGCGCTACCGTGACACGGCCCAAGTCAACCAGGTCATCATCGACAGGGTCGAGGCCGCCGTACTCGCCCTGGACGCCGACACCAATGCCCGGCTGCAATGGCTTATCGAACAGCCGGGGTGGGTAAGCTACCTAAAGCGCGAGTATGCCGCGCAGTTCACGTTGCTCACCGACTTCTGGCGACAGGGCCACGACTACCTCTTCTACTGCCTGGATGAGACCCAGGAAGCCGTTACCCGTCTGGACAGTTCGGTGATACGTGCGTTGATCGAAGCCCTGCCAGCCTCGCCCGTGGACGAGCAAGGCAACCTTCACCGCGTGCCACTCAACGATGGGCAGTTCGACCGCGCCATGCGTGCATTGACCGCTGAACAGCAAGCGGTGGAAGCGGGCCTGCTGGCCAGCCTCACCCGACAGGCGCAAACCCTGGGCGGTTAAGCAGCACTCATTGGCCACGCAGGTCTTCGAAGAAGGCCTGCCGGCCATCTACCTGGCTCGAGGCACGCGGCGCCGCCGGCGCTTCGCTGTTGGCCGCTTCCACGTGCCAGTAGCAGTGCCTGACCGCACGCGTGACCGCAACATAGGCCAAGCGCTGTACTTCTTCCTTCTGCGCGGTATCGAATGCCTGGGCATCACCGGCCTTACCCAGGCCGGCCAGGCGATAGACCTGGTTCTTGTAAGGCGAGCTGGTCAGGTACTGGCAGTCACCAAGCATGAACACCGCATCGGCCTGCAAGCCTTTGGCGCTGTGGTAGGTCAACTGCCGCAGCCGGCGTTGCTCTGCCGGCAGTGCTGCCTCGGCGTGCAGCACGGCCTGCAAGTGGTCGTTCATCAGGGCTTTATCGCTGCCCTTGCGGTACAGCATCATCACCGTCTCGCCCCGTTGATAATGCTCGATCAGGGTCTCGCCCAGCGCGGCCTCGTCGCGGTCGAACACCTTGACCGGCGAGCCCGGCAACTCGGCTGCCGGGCCACTGGCGCGGGCCTTCTTGCCGGTGATCGCGGGCGTGCCTTTGACCAGAAATTCCGCCGCATCGATGACCTGCTGCTGGCACCGGTAGTTCTCGACCATCATCACCCGCGTGTTGGCCGGTGACACAAAGGCCTTGGTGAATTCCATGAAGTACTTCGGCGAACTGCCGCGCCAGCCATAGATCGATTGCCAGTCGTCACCCACGCACAACAGCGACGAATGCTGTGCATTACGGCCGGTGTGCATCGACGGCCCACGCCGGCGGATCTCGGCAAGGCAGGCACGCAGCCAACTGACGATTTGCGGCGAAACGTCCTGGAACTCATCGATCATCAAATGCGCCAGGGGCCTGAGCAATGGGTCGGGCAGCAGTTGCAGATTTTCCGGGTTGTTCTCGCCAAACAGGGCAAACATGCGGTTGTAGCTCATCACCGGCGGCGACTGGTCCAGCAGGTGCGCCTCCAGGGCCTTCCAGTACAGCGCCAAAGCTTCGAAGAACAGGCCGTCGCTGTCGCCTGCCGGGAAGCTCATCGCCGCCACGGCGCTGTTCACGTCAAGCCCCAGGTTCTCGATGAAGTTGGCGGCACCGACAAAGGCATCGAGCAGCGGTGCCGGGGCCAGTTCGCCCTTGACCTTGTACTCGAAGCCGGGGCCAGCCACCGCATCACCGGCCAGGGAGGCAGCCAAGCGCCGCGCGGCGGCGTAGTTGTCCAGCCAGATCAGCGGTTTGTCGCAGAAGGCCTGCAGCAGGGTGCGCTTGACCGCCCACTCGGCGCGCACCGCCAGCTTGGCGCCGGGGCGCTGGTACTGGGCGCTTTCCGCGGGGTCGAAACCCAACACCACCCAAGGCCCCTGCCCCTCAAGGCGGCCATGCACATGGAAACGGCTGCCACGGATTTCGACCGTGTCGCGGCACGGCTCGATGCCTTTGATCGGCCAAGCGCCTGCGGCGAACCACAGGTCTTCGATGACATCGCACAGCTCTTCGTCGCGCTGGGCGGCCAACTGGGTCACCTGCGCACGCTTTTGCACGTCCGGGTGGTTAGGGTCCAGCGGCTTGAGCTGCAACGCTTCGCTGCGCAGCAGGCCAATGAGTTCGGCAAAGCGCGGGTTATCGCCCAGCAAGGTGCTGTAGCAGAGGTTCAGTTGTTGGCGCTGTGCATCGTTCAGCCGCAGGTCGAACAGGTTGCTCTCAGCTTCGGCCTCGCGGCCCGCCGGCATCTCGTTGCCCAGTGTCTCGAACGCGCGCACCTGGCCAAAGCCTGGCAGGCTGCGCACCAGCGGCAAGATGCGCGAATGGAAGGTGCGCACCAGCTCGCGGGCCAGCGCGGGCTGCAGGTCGATCTGCCATAGGGCGAACACCTGCAGCAGGCGTTTGATGAAGTCTTTGCGCGATTCGCGGGTGAAGGTGACCACGGTCATCGCGTCCAGCTCGTAGCCCAGGTAATGGCGCAGCAGCAGAATGCGCAACACCAGCGAGGTGGACTTGCCCGCCCCTGCCCCCGCCACCACACAGGTGGACGGCGTGTCGCTGAAAATCAGCTTCCACTGGGCCGCACTGGGTTGCGCCTCGGCAGGCAAGCGCTGGGCCACATCGGCCTTGAAGCGCTTCTTCAATTCGGCGGTCAACGGCAGGCGCCAATCGTCAAAGAGGTTGTCGTCCTGGCCGGGTACGGCGGCGGTGTCAGGGCGGGTATCGCGGATGACCAGCACCTGGCGCCCCGCCTCGTACCCTTCCACACGCCCGCGCTCGAAGCCTTCGCGCAACCCGTCGGCATGGCCACTGCGCTGGCCTATGGCGTGGCCGAGGAACCAGGAGTCGCGATGCTGGGCTTGCAAGCGGGTCAGGCCCCGCCCCAAAAGGCGGGCGGCCAGGCGGCGAAACCAGGGTAACTGGGCAGGTGGGGTCAGGTCGGCAGGCGCCTGGGGATGCTCGTGGGCCACGGTCACTCCGATGGAATACAAAATCAGCGTGCCATGTTCGCCGCATCCACTGAAAATCACCAGCGAATGCTTGCAGATCAGTGGATTAGGCGATGAAACGGATAAAAATTCGCAGCCTTACAGATCTATCAATTCGATTGTTATAAGTCGATATTTACGCTTATTTTCGATCTTTCTTTGTCGCATCATGGCGTCATTCCACTGATTAAAGGAGCACGACCATGCTGCAACTGCGACCGTTCGAAAGCCTCGGCCACGCCAACCACGGCTGGCTCGATGCCCACCACCATTTCTCGTTTGCCGAGTACTATGATCCTGCTCGCATGCACTGGGGCAACCTGCGGGTCTGGAACGATGACCTGATCGCCGCCGGCAGCGGTTTCCCGCCGCATCCGCACCGTGACATGGAAATCATCACCTATGTCCGTGAAGGCGCGATCACCCACCAGGACAGCCTGGGCAACAAAGGTCGTACCGAAGCGGGTGACGTGCAGGTGATGAGTGCAGGCTCCGGCATCGTGCACAGCGAGTACAACCTGGAGGACGTCGACACGCGGATTTTCCAGATCTGGGTAGTGCCTGAGCGAGTGGGCGATGCGCCGACCTGGGGTACCCGCCCTTTCCCCACCGGCGAGCGTGGCGAAGGCTTCGTGACCCTGGCCAGCGGGCGTGAAGGTGACGAAGACAGTTTGCAGATTCGCACCGATGCCCGGCTGGTGGCCGCGACCCTGCGTGCAGGTGAAAGCGCCGAATACCGCTTCGATGCCGGGCGCCGTGGTTACCTGGTGCCGGCCAAGGGATTGGTAGAGGTCAACGGCCTGCAGGCCAAAGCGCGCGATGGGGTGGCGATCGAGCAAGAGGACGTGTTGCGGGTGACGGCCATCGAGGACAGCGAGATCGTGCTGGTGGATGTCGCCTGAATCTATTGCCTGCTCTGGCCTCATCGCAGGCAAGCCACACAGATGCGGCTCTAGACTTGGAGGCTACACAGTTCTGCCCGGAGCGGCGGTGCGGCGATCCGACTTGTCCCGCGAATGGGGCTACGAGGTGCATGGCACCGGCTTCGCCGGTGTTCGCGGGGCAAGCCCGCTCCCACGTCAATTTTTAGAAATTGGGCAAGACAGTTGCTCCCACAGGAATAACGCCAGCCTCAAAGTCGGCGTTGTACCTGTAGGAGTTGGCTTGTCGGGGCGCGGTTACGCACTTCGGTTTCCTTCGACCATTTCGCTGTCACAAACCACCCTCCCTCGCCGCTGTACTTGATCGACGGCCCGATGGCAAAGCTGCGCCCTTTGAGCGGCACCGGCCTGGATGCCGTCGAGGAGGCGCTGATGCAAGAGGCCATGGCACGCTGCCGGCAAAACGTTTCGGAAGCGGCGCGGCTGCTCAGCATGACCCGCCCTGCCCTGGTTTATCGGCTGAAAAAGGCACCCGGCGAGAGCGTGGCCGGTAAGCCCTGAGCATTTGGGGCTGCTTGGCAGCCCATCGCGGCGCAAGGCCGCTCCTACAACAGAACGCATCCCCCTGTGGGAGCGGCCTTGCGCCGCGATGGGCCGCAAAGCGGCCCCAACATTTCAGCGCCCACGCAAATACCGCAAGCGTATTGGCGCCATTCGCTGCCCTGCACTAGCGTTGTGCTATCCAGCCAGCCACTTGCCGTTCATGCGGAGCGAACACACAACATGCCGGATCTGCGCCCGAACCCGACGCTGAGCCTTGAGTACCGTGCCGAACGGCCGATCTTCCAGGCCTTTGTGGAGCAGGCGAGTCGCTCGCCCGAGGCAATCGCGATCATTGCCCACGAAGCCACCTGCAGCTATCGACAACTTGAGCAGATCAGCCAGGGCATCGCCACGTACCTGCTCGAAAATGGCGCCATCGATGCCGATCGGGTAGTGATTGTCGCAACTCGCGGCGCGGCGCTGGTCTATGCCATGCTCGGCGCCTTGCGCGCCGGGCTGACCTTTACCGTTGCCGACGCCGCGTACCCGGCTGCACGTATCGGCCAGATCATCCGCACCCTCGAACCTGCCTTTGTATTGCGCTGTGGCGACGCCGAGGTCGAACCTGGCCATGCGCACTGCGTGAACGTGCCGCACGCCCCCGCCGATGCCCTGCAACACTTCGCCAGCCAGCCAGCGCCCCTGCCCGCAGTGAGCCCTGCTCAGCCGGCCTACATCACCTTCACCTCGGGCAGCACTGGCGAACCGAAGGGCATCGTCACCCATCATGCGCCGCTGGTGCACTTCGTCGACTGGCACGTGCAGCAGCATGGTTTTACCCAGGATGACCGCTTTTCGCTGCTATCCGGCCTGGGCCACGACCCGGTTTACCGCGATGTATTCACGCCGCTGTCGATTGGCGCCACCCTCCTCTGCCCGGCCCAGTCCACCCTGACCGACCCGTCGCGCCTGGCTGCGTGGATATACGACCACGGCGTGTCCGTCATCCACCTGACGCCGCCTTTGGGCAAACTGATCGAAACCGGCGCACGGATGAACGGGCTGCTGTTCGAACGCTTGCGTTACTTGTTCTGGGGCGGCGATGCGCTCAGCCCTACGCTGTACCAGCAGATGTGTGCGATTGCACCACACGCCACCAGCGTGAACTTCTACGGCACCACCGAAACGCCACAGGCCATGGCCTTCCACGTGCTCGACCCGCACGCAGACAACAGCAAAATCCCGTTGGGCAAAGGCATAGGCGGCGCGCAACTGTTGCTCGTCAACGAGGCCAACCACCTGGTCGAAGCCGGCGAAGTCGGGGAAATTCTGATCCGCAGCCCCTACCTGTCGCTGGGGTATTGGGGCGACCCGGCACTGACCCAGGAAAAGTTCGTGGTAAACCCGTTCACCGGCGCACCGGCCGACCGCTGCTACCGCACCGGCGACCTGGGCACTTACCTGGCCGATGGCAGCGCCACTTTTCTGGGGCGCGGCGACAGCCAGGTGAAAATCCGCGGCCATCGCATCGAACTGGCGGAGATCGAAAACGCCATCACTCGACAGCCGCGCATCAAGCAATGCGTGGTGCTGGCCAACCATGACAACGCAAGTGTCAGGCTGGTCGCCTATTGCGTCGCCGATCAGCCCATAGCGACCGCTGAACTGCGCCAGGCCATCGCAGGCATGCTGCCGGACTACATGGTGCCGGCGATGTTCCTGTTCGTGCCGAGCATTCCGCTCACGCCCAACGGCAAGATCGACAAGCGCGCCTTGCCTACGGCTTTCGATGACAGCGCCTCCAGCACCCCGCAGGCGCTGTCACCGCTGGCGTTGAAACTGACCGAGGCCTGGGCGCAGATACTGCAGGCTCCGCACATCGATGCCCGCCTCACCTTCGTGGAGCTCGGCGGCGACTCACTGTCATTCGTCCGCGCCTCGATGGTGCTGGAAGCGCTGATCGGCCACTTGCCGGATCGCTGGGAAATGATACCGGTACAGGACCTGGCCGACCTGGCCGAACCAGGCACCCCGGCCAACACGTGGTCGATGCGGGTCATGGAAGTGCCGGTGTTCCTGCGCATGGTCGCCATTTTGCTGATTGTCGTCGGGCATTTGAATGTGTTTTCCGAGTGGCGCATTGCAGGCGAGACGTCGGTGCTGTTCCTGATCTCCGGCATCAGCCTGGCCAGGTTCCAGTTCAAGGCCATCGATGAGCGCGGCGATGCGCGCATGCTGCTCAAGTCGCTAGCCGCCATCGCGGTGCCGACGATTCTGTACACGGTACTGGTGCAGGCGGTGTTCGACCGAGTCCACTGGCAATCACTGCTGTTGATCTCCAACTGGTTCCCGCCCGACAAGGTCGGCGTGTTCAATTACTGGTACATCGAAGTGCTGGTGCAGATGCTGCTGATCCTCGGTGTCGTGTTGTCGATCAAGCGTGTGCGCAAGGCGATCATCGCCAACCCGTTCCGCTGCCTGATCATGGCCTCGTGTGCACTGGTGGTGGCGGATGTGCTGCTCAGCCGCTTCGTGTTCGACACCACAGCCCTGCTCAACCGGGTACCTCAGCATTACCTGGCCGTGATGGTACTGGGCATGGCCATTCACTACGCTGATACGACGCTGCGCAAAGCGGTCGCCAGTGCGGTGGCGCTGCTGCTGATTGCCGAGCTCGACCTGGTGGCCGTTGCCGGCCTCGGCTGGCAGGCGTTTGCCCGTTACATCGATATCGCCCTGCCGGCGATGCTGGCCTTGATCTGGTTCCGGTCCGTGCCCGTGCCGGGCGTGATCGCCAGAGCGGGCGCGATGATCGCCTCGTCCACCTTGTTCATCTACCTGACGCACTTCCAATTCCAGTCGCTGGCACGGCGCATCGTCGATCAGCCGTTGTTCGCGGTGGCCCTGGCCCTTGTCGGTGGCGTGCTGGTGACGTACTGCTGGAATACGTTGACCCGGCACGTCATTACCCGCCTTGGCGGGCGGCGCAAGACGCGTGGGGCACAGGCCGTGGAACGCGCGACCTCCCCTTGAAGGGGTAACCCTGTCGGCCCGCGGGTCATTGCCAAGCCTGAAACAGTTTGCATAAAATGCGAACCATTAACATTTGCAACTCTTTCAGGCGGCATGGATGAGCACCCCGGACGTAGCCCTCAACACCCAAGTCACCCAGCTCTACCGCGCGCAGAGCAAGTGGTTGCACGGTTGGCTGACGCCCCGGGTCAACTGCACCCACCTGGCCGCGGACCTGGTCCAGGACGTGTTCGTTCGGGTAATGTCGGCCGCCAACGCTGCGGCCAAGCTCGAAGCGGTACGTGAACCCAAGGGCTACTTGGCCACCATCGCCCGTCGCCTGATGATCGACCACCTGCGCCGCGTGCACCTGGAACGGGCCTGGTTGCAGGTACTGGCCGAGCAACCCGAAGCGTTGGACATCTCGGCAGAACAGCATGTTGCCCTGCTGCAGACCTTGTTCGAGCTCGATGCGATGCTGGCAGCGCTCGGCACCAAGGTGCGTGAGGCGTTCTTGCTTTCGCAGGTCGATGGCCTGCCCTACAAACACATCGCCACCCAGTTGGGCATCTCTGAAGTGACGGTGCGCCGCTACGTTGCCAAGGCGGCCGAGCACTGCATGATCTACAGCCTGACGCACGGCCAGTGAGCAAGGCCCTGAGTACCGAGCAACTCGCGGCCCTGCGCCAGGCCGCGCACTGGTACAGCCAGCTCAACAGCGGTGAGGCGCAGCCCAGTGAGTACAGTGCCTGGCAGGCGTGGCTGAACGCTGCGCCGGTCAATGCCTGGGCCTGGCAGCAAGCCGAGCGTTTGCAGACACGCATGAGCACGCCCCATGCCCCAGCCACCACGCGGGTGTTGGCCGTGGCCGCACACGGCCGCCACGCCTCCCGCCGCCGCGTGGTCAAGGCCGGCCTGGTGTTGCTTGGGGGCAGTGCCCTGGGCCTGGGCAGCTATCGCGAAATGCAGCACGCGCCGCTGTTGCCAGACGTGCGCAGTGGCGTGGGTGAACAGCGCTGGCTGACCTTGAAAAACGGCGGCAGGGTGCTGCTCAACACCGCCTCCTCCGTTGACATCGACGAGACCGGCGAACAGCCGTCGGTGCGGCTGCGCCAAGGCGAAATCATGGTCGAGGTGCCCGCGCAGCAACGCTGCAGCGTGATGACCCGGCACGGCACCGTAGAGGCTGGCCACAGCCGCTTTTCCGTGCGGTTGCTGGACGACGCCGGCAAGCTCCAGGTGTTTGGCCAACAGGCACGCGTGGCGCTTGCCTCTGGCCAGGCGATGACGGTGAACAACGGCCAGAGCTGCCAGTTCAATGGCCAAGGCTTTTCTGTCGTGCAGGCCTTGGCCAACGCCGCTGATGCCTGGAGCCGCGGCTTGCTAATCGTGAACGACCAGCGCCTCGACACCTTCATCAACGACCTCGCGCGCTATCGGCCCGGTTGGCTGCGCTGCGCGCCCTCGGTGGCCGGCCTGCGCATCAGCGGCACCTACCGGCTCAATGACACCGACCAGATACTGCGGGCGCTGACCACGTCCCTGCCGGTGCAGGTGCAGGCCCGCACCCGCTACTGGGTCACCGTCACCGCCGCATAAAAAAATGGCCAAGGCCTGATCACTTTGCCACGGCTCATCCGACTCATAGGTAACCCCAGCCCTGGCTGACTCTTTACCTTTCAGAGAACAACGACGATGACCTGCCGCTTCACTCTCAGGCCGTTCAGCGCGCCAGACCTGCGCACCTGCCTGTTGCTGACTGCATTGCTCGGCGGGCCAGGCGCAGCCTGTGCCGCGCAAGCGCATGACTACCACCTGCCGCAGGGCGACCTGGGCGAGACACTGACCCGTTTTGCCGCAGCGTCTGGCATCGTCTTGTCGTTCGACACCCAATGGACGCGCGGCAAACGCTCCCCAGCCTTGAATGGCCAGTACCCGGTGGACCAGGCTCTGCAGATGCTGCTGAGCGGCACCGGCCTGCAGGCCGTACAGGAAAGCGACGGCCGCTACTCGCTGCTGCAAACCCACCACCAGGGTGACGTGGTAGAGCTGGCCCCTAGCCGCATCGACGGCCAGGGCCTGGGCAACATCACCGAAGGCACTGGCGCCTACACCACCGGCGGTTCGACCACCGCGACCAAGCTGCCGCTGACCCTGCGCGAAACGCCGCAGTCCGTCAGCGTGATCACCCGCCAGGCCATCGACGACCACGGCTCGCAAGACATCGGCGAAGTGCTGCGCAATACGCCCGGGGTTTCGGTGCAGGCATATGACAGCGAACGTATGGAATACTCCGCACGCGGCTTTGCCATCACCAACTACCAGTACGATGGCGTCAACACCATCTATGACGGGGTTTATGACGAAGGTGCGACCCACGTCGACATGGCCGCCTACGACCGCGTCGAGGTCATCAAGGGCGCGACCGGGCTAATGACCGGCTCCGGTGACCCCTCCGCCACGGTCAACTTGATCCGCAAGAAGCCCACCCACGACTTCAAGGCCTCGATCACCGCCAGCGCCGGTTCCTGGGACAACTACCGCACCGAAGGTGATATCGCCGGCCCGCTCAACGCCAGCGGCAGCGTGCGCGGCCGTTTGGTCGGCGCGTACCAGGACCGCAAGTCTTACCTGGATCACTACAAACAGAAGAAGGACGTCTACTACGGCATTCTCGAAGCCGACCTGACGCCCGACACCCTGCTGACCTTCGGCATCGACAACCAGACCACCACGCCGCGTGGCGCTTCCTGGACTGGCAACCCGACCTACTTTGCCGACGGCAGCCGCACCGACTTTTCGCGGTCGCACAACCCCGGTGCCGGCTGGAGCCGCCGCGACTTTCAGTCCACCACCTACTTCGGCTCGCTGGAGCAGGCCCTGGCCAATGACTGGAAGGTCAAGCTCAGCCTCAACCACATGATCAGCGACCATGACACCCGCCTGGCCTCGGCCAGCGGCGGCAACCCCAACCCCGCAACCGGCGAAGACATGTTCTTCTACTGGGGGCGCTGGGAAGGCCACCGTGTGCAGAACACCGCCGACCTGAATGTGTCCGGGCCCTTCACCCTGTTCGGCCGCCAGAATGACCTGGTCGCAGGCTTCATGACCTCGCATTCGCGCCAGACCGGCGACACCTTCGACGGCAGTGCCTTCGCCCAGGTACCGGGCTCGATCTTCGACTGGAACGGCAAGATTGCGGTACAGGACTTCCCGAAAAACGGCGACTACACCACCACCCAGAGCCAGAACGGCGCTTACGTGGCCACGCGCCTGAGGCCAACTGACAACCTGTCGCTGATCCTCGGTACCCGGGTCAGCACCTTCAAATACAACGACGACCAGGATTACTACCCGACCTCGTCCCTGGATGACACCCACGCCAGCTACAAGCAACACGGCGTCGTCACCCCGTATGCCGGCGTGGTCTATGACCTGGACGACACTTACTCGGTGTACGCCAGCTACACCTCGATCTACCAGCCGCAGGTGTACAAGGACGTCAATGGCGCCACCCTCGACCCGGTGGAAGGCGATGGTTATGAAGCGGGCCTGAAGGCGGCCTATTTCGATGGTCGGCTCAACGCTACCCTGGCGTTTTTCCGGATCGAACAAGACAACGTCGCCTCCTCCGTCGGCACCAACCCGGTCACCAACGAGGGCATCTACACAGCGATCGACGGCGCCACGACCCAGGGCGTCGAACTGGAGCTGGCCGGTGAACTGGCCCCAGGCTGGAACATCACCGCCGGCTACACCTACGCCCGTACCCGCGACGCCGACGACAACCGCCTGTTCGGCTTCCCGCTGGCGACCACCAAGCCTGAGCATGTGGCGCGGCTGTTCAACACCTACCGGCTGCCCGGCGCGCTGGACCGTGTCACCGTCGGTGGTGGGCTACGTTGGCAGAGCGCGTTCTACGGCACTATCTACAGCCCGACGGCTGGCGACTACACGCGCATCAAGCAAGGGGGTTACACCTTGGTGGACCTGATGACCCGCTACCAGTACAGCGAGCACCTGAGCTTCACGGTCAATGCCAACAACGTGTTCGACAAGGTGTACCTGACCGGGCTGGGCAACTTCGACACCACCTACTACGGCGAGCCACGCAACCTGATGGTCACGACCCGCTGGGATTTCTGAGGCTGCTGGTGGTGTAGGAGCAGCCTTGTGCTGCGAAGAGGCCGGTGCATAAGGCCTAGATGTGAGGGGCCTGCACTGGCCTCTTCGCAGCGCAAGGCTGCTCCTACAAACAGCCCTAGGCCTGTCAGTTAGGGCCTAGGCCTGGGTACTGACCATCCCACCCGCGCTGCTGCCACCGCTCTCTTGCAGCGCTTCGAGCAGTTGCGCGGTCGCCTGCATGATTTGCCCAGTCAGGGTGGCGATGCTGGCCTGCTTGGCGCTCACCGCTGCGGCCTTGGCAGTCTCTTCCATCTTCGATGCCATCAATGTGGCCAACTGCTTCTGCTCTTCAGCCAGCTGCTTTTGCAGTTCCTTGATCATCTGCCGCAACTGCTGCACCGCTGCCGACTCGTCGCTGCTCTCGCTGCCTTGGGCCGACTCCGCCTGGCCACCGCCCCCCACCTTCAAGGTGTCGCCACTGATGCTCAAAGGCCCGCCTTTTTCGCTCTGCGCGGCCTGCTTGGCCTGCTCGCGCTCGGCGGCCGCTGCGGCGCTCATCGCCTGGGCGGAAACTCCATTGATGTGGAGGTTACTCAAAGATATTGCTGTCATGCCGATTCCCTGCCTTCAGGTGAGTCCTTGCCTTGGCTCCCCTATCGGCCGCCGGACGCAGTTCTTTAGCCAGCGGTGACAAAACCCTCTAACCCCACCAGTAAATTCCCCCTCGTGTGGCTCGTTCCAACACATGTACTTGCGCAGGAGCCGGAGCCCCGGCGGGCGTCCACATTCGACCATTCAGGGAATCGCAGCCATGAGCCAGTCCTCACAGCAGGAAACAATCAAAGATCTGATCGGCGTGGGCTTCGGCCCTTCCAACCTGGCCTTGGCCATCGCCCTGGAAGAGCTCGCTCAGTCCCAGGGCCATGCCCTGGACGCGCTGTTCATCGACAAGCAGAAAGACTACCGCTGGCACGGCGAGACCCTGGCGACCCAAAGCGAGCTGCAGATTTCGTTTCTCAAGGACCTGGTCTCGCTGCGCAACCCCACCAGCCCTTACAGCTTCGTCAATTACCTGCACCAGAAGCAGCGCCTGGCCGACTTCATCAACCTCGGCACCTTCTACCCCTGCCGCCTGGAGTACAACGACTACCTGCGCTGGGCCGCCGAGCACTTCGCCACCCAGGCGGTGTATGGCGAAGAAGTGGTGCGTATCGAGCCTGAAGTGACGGCCGGCCGGGTAGAGCACCTGCGCTTGGTCTCGCGTGACCAACAAGGCCGCGAATACAGCCGCCGCACCCGCTCGGTAGTGGTCGGCAGCGGCGGCACGCCGAAAATTCCGGAAAAGTTCGGCGCCTTCAAAGATGACCCGCGCGTCTTCCACCACTCCCAGTACCTCAGCAGCCTGAACAAACTGCCGTGCACTGAAGGCAAGCCGATGCGCATCGCGGTGATCGGCTCTGGCCAGAGCGCCGCCGAGGCCTTCATCGACCTCAACGACAGCTACCCGTCGGTCAAGGTCGACATGATCTTGCGCGGCTCGGCACTCAAGCCGGCCGACGACAGCCCGTTCGTCAACGAGATCTTCTCCCCAGGCTATACCGACCTGGTCTACAACGAGCCGGCCGACCAACGCAGCAAGCTGCTGGGCGAGTACCACAACACCAACTACTCGGTGGTCGACCTGAACCTGATCGAACGCATCTACGGCATCCTCTACCGCCAGAAGGTCGCCCACCAGTTCCGCCACAACGTGCTGTGCCGGCGCCAAGTGGAAGCGGTGGTGGCCACCCGCGAAGGCCTGGAACTCACCCTTCGCGATCTCGCCACTGGCCAGTACCAGACCCACCGCTACGATGCGGTGATCCTGGCCACCGGCTACGAGCGCCGCTCGCACCGCGACCTGCTGGCACCACTGGCGGGTTACCTGGACGACTTCAGCGTCGACCGCAACTACCGGGTACTGGCCAGCCCAGACCTGCAGGCGTCGGTTTACCTGCAAGGTTTCTGCGAGAACAGCCACGGCCTGAGCGACACCTTGCTCTCGGTGTTGCCCGCCCGCGCCGCCGAGATCGGCCAGGCGCTGTACCAGGACCTGTCGCGCTTCAATGGCCGTTCGCAACCGGCTGTCGCCCTGACCAGCGCCTGATTCCCGCCTTCACTCGCCGGCCTGTCGCCCTGCGCGAAGGCCGGCTTGCGCCTTCTGAAACATTTGCTTGCATTTAAAACGGCAGGATTTCCATTCTCATTCGTCTTTATAAGTGCAGCCCTCTTGGTTGGGCACAAGCTCGACTACACATTTCAGAAGACGATCAGATGGCCAAATCCCCGAAAAAATCCAAATCCAAGTTGTGGTTCCTGGTCCACAGCTGGCTCGCCCTCCCGATCTGGTTCTTCGTGCTGATCGTCTGCTTTACCGGCATGCTCGCCGTGGTCAGCCAGGAGATTGTCTGGCTGGCCAACCCGGACGTGCGCGCCAGCAAGCCTGACGGCGATGCCGAACGCCTGAGTTACCAGCAGGTGCTCGATGCCCTGCACAAGGCCGAGCCGGACATGGCCGTTGAGTCGCTGAGGCAGCCGGATGGCTCGCACTTCGCCCTGACCGCCGATGTGACCTTCCCCGACGGCACCAGCCCAACGCTCTACGTCAACCCGTACACCGGGGCCATCCAGGGCAAGAGCCCGGACTTCAACTTCGAAGGCTTCACCCGCGCCTTGCATGGCTGGTGGCTGGTGCCCTTCACCAATGGCTTCAGCTGGGGTTGGTACCTGGTCTCGATACTCGGCCTGCCGATGCTGGCCTCGCTGGTCACAGGCCTGGTGGTCTACAAGAAATTCTGGAAGGGCTTCTTCAAGCCCGTTCGCACCGGCCATGGCTCGCGCATCTTCTGGGGTGACCTGCACCGGCTGGCCGGGGTTTGGTCGATCTGGTTCATCGCGGTCATTTCCATTACCGGTACCTGGTTCCTGATCCAGGCGATTTTGTTCGACAACAACATCAGCATCTCCAGCCGACCTATCGTGCCGGTCATCGCCCGTGAGGATGTGCCGCAGACAGCCGATGGCAGCCAGGCACCGCGCATCGATGTGGATGAAGCGGCGCGCATCGCCGGCTTGGCGATCCCGGGCCTGGAGATCAGCTCCGTCTCACTGCCGGCTACTGCCTACAGCCATGTCACCCTGGGTGGCCGCGGCTGGTACCCGCTGATGTTCCAGTCGGCCGCCGTCAACCCCTACACCAGCAACGTCGACAGCCAGTTCCTGATCAGCGACCGCTCTGCCCTGGAGTTCGTCACCGAGTCCATGCGCCCCCTGCACACCGGCGACTTTGGCGGCCTGGCGATCAAGCTGATCTGGTTCTTCTTTGGCCTGGTCCTCACCCTGATGGTGTTCAGCGGCCTGTTGATCTGGACCAAACGCACCGCCCAGGCGACCGCCGCCGCCCTCAAGCGCAGCGAGCGTGCGCCACGCGCGGCCAGCCGTGAAACCACCGTGGAGATCCGCCCATGAGCCAGGCCAAGACCCTGCCCGCCAGCCCGCTCAAGCAGTGGTGGCTGAAATGGCGCTTCCACCTGAACATCCTGCTGATCCTCATCCCGCTGGGTTTCATGCCCAAGTACTTCGAAAACGCCAGACTGTTCCGCGGCGACGCCGGGCTGGGGGCGAACGTGATCAGCGACATCCAGGTCGGCCCCTACAGCCTGAACTTGGCTGAACTGCGCGACGAGGCACCACGCGCCGACGGCCCCGCCGGCCATTTCAAGTCATTCAGCGCCTCGCTGTGCAAGGCCTGCATCAATGACGTCAAGGCCGTCTACCTGCGCATCGGCAAGCCGCGCAGCCTGCGCGCTGCTGGCACCATTTTCTTCGGCGCGCCGTACCGCATGGGCACCAACCTGCTGATACCGCCGCGCACCCAGCCTGATGCACAGATCTGGATCACCCTCGAAGGCTGGGACGGCAGCATGCACCAGGCTTCGGTCCCCCTGGCCAAGGCATCGCCCGCCACCGTGGCCTGGCTCGAGAAACAAGGAGGCAAGAAATGAAACACCTGATGCGTAAGCTCGCCCTGCCCTTGCTGGTACTGGCCGCAGGCCCTGCCCTGGCCCACAACCCGATGTGCGAATGCGAAGAAGTGGCCAGCGGCCAGGTCAAATGCACCGGCGGTTTCTCGGATGGCAGCGGCGCCCCTGGGGTGACCCTGGATGTGATCGGCTATGACGAGCAGGTGCTGGTCGGCGGCAAGCTCGGCGACGACTCGACCCTCACCTTCAAACGCCCCGACGGTGAGTTCTACGTGCTGTTCGATGCAGGCCCTGGGCATGTCGTCGAAGTCGACTACGCCGACATTGCCCAACCATGAACAGCCCGGCCATGAATAGCCCAGCCATGAACCGCGCCCAGGTAGTCCGCCCGGCCGGCGCCGGCCACGAAACCCTGTACGTGCTGCTGGTCAGCCTGCTGATCGTGGTGCTTGCCGCCACGGTGGTGATGCTGCGTGGCGAACGCGAGGACGAACAGACCATCGCCAGCCACCAGATCGACGCCCGCCGCGACCTGACCCCCGCCGAACAAGGCCTGTACACCGACCTGCGCGTGGCCTTCGACGAGATCCAGTTGCTGCGCGAGGAAACCGCCGCCGTGCCCAGCGTACAAGCCCTGGCCGACGACGGCTTGCCACCTTTTGTGGTCGATGCGGGCAGCCAGAGCCGCGGTGGCCACCAGTGGTCGTGGCTGGCAACTGGCGCCTACCTGGGCCGCAGCCAGGCCCCTCAGGTGGCCGGCAGCCTGCTGCTGATTCTGCCTGACGACAGCACTGGCCAGCCGGATGTGTGGCTACGCCGCGACAGCGCCGCCGTTACGCCGGACGACCTGGGCCACGCCGCCCTGATCGCCGCCGGCTGGCAACAGGTGGTCAGCCACTACGACGCCGGGGTCACCCGCGAACACCGTCACTGAACCCAAGGACTCCCCCATGTTCCGCTCCGCCCTCGCCCTGCTCCTGGCCCTTGCCCTGCCGGCACTGGCCCTGGCCGATAACGGCAAGCCCCTGCGCATCGGCATTACCCTGCACCCGTATTACAGCTACGTCAGCAACATTGTCGGTGACAAGGCCGAAGTGGTGCCGCTGATCCCGGCGGGCTTCAACCCGCATGCCTACGAGCCGCGCGCGGAGGACATCAAACGCATCGGCACGCTGGACGTGGTGGTGCTCAACGGCGTGGGCCATGACGACTTCGCAGACCGCATGATCGCGGCCAGCGAAAAACCCGGCATCGCCACCATCGAGGCCAACCAGAATGTGCCGTTGCTGGCCGCCACCGGCATCGCCGCGCGTGGCGCCGGCAAGGTGGTCAACCCACACACCTTCCTGTCGATCAGCACCACCATCGCCCAGGTCAACAACATTGCCCGCGAATTGGGCAAGCTCGACCCGGACAACGCCAAGCTCTACACGCAAAATGCCCGCGCCTATGCCAAACGCCTACGCGCCCTGCGCGCCGAGGCCCTGGCCAAGGTCACCGAAGCGCCCAGCGCGACCTTCCGCGTGGCGACCATCCATGCGGCCTACGACTACCTGGTGCGTGACTTTGGCCTGGAGGTCACTGCTGTGGTCGAACCGGCGCACGGCATCGAGCCAAGCCCGGCCCAGCTGAAAAAGACCATCGACCAGCTCAAGGCGCTGGACGTGAAGGTGATCTTCTCGGAGATGGACTTCCCGTCCGCCTATGTCGAGACCATTCAGCGCGAATCGGGCGTGCGCCTGTACCCGCTGACGCACATTTCCTACGGTGACTACACCAAGGAAAAGTACGAAGTGGAGATGAAGCGCAACCTCGACACCGTGGTCCGCGCCATCCAGGAGAACCGCGCATGACCGCCGCCGCCCACCTCGCCGCGGCCAATGGCCCGCGCATCGAGTTTGCCGGCATCGACCTGACCTTGGGCCGCACCCGCATTCTCGAACAGGTCAGCTTCAGCGTGGCGGCCGGCAGCGTGCATGCGATCGTCGGCCCCAATGGCGGCGGCAAAAGCTCGCTGATCAAGACCTTGCTCGGGCAGATGCCGCACCAGGGCCAACTGACCCTGCACTGGCCGAGCCCCCACGAAGTGATCGGCTACGTGCCCCAGGCGCTGGAGTTCGACCGTGGCCTGCCGATGACCGTGGACGACTTCATGGCCGCCATGTGCCAGCGCCGGCCCGCCTTCCTCGGCCTGTCACGCCGCCTGCAACCGGCCATCGATGCCGCGTTGGCCCGGGTCGGCATGCTCGACAAGCGCAAGCGGCGCATGGGCGCGCTGTCCGGCGGTGAACGCCAACGGGTGCTGCTGGCCCAGGGGCTGATTCCCGAGCCGCAACTGCTGGTGCTGGATGAACCCATGTCGGCCCTCGACGAAGCGGGCATTCAGGTGTTCGAGCAGCTGCTGCACAGCTGGCGCCAGGCTGGCACCACCGTGTTGTGGATCGAGCACGACCTGGAGGCCGTGCTGCGCCTGGCCGACCGGGTCACTGGCCTGAGCCGCCAGGTGCTGTTCGACGCCCCACCCGCACAGGCCCTGACCCCAGAGCGCCTGCTTGGCCTGTTCTCCGTTCACCCGCGCAGCGAGAGCCTTGCCTCATGAGTTTTGAAGCATTTCGCCAACTGGTCCAAGAATGGGCCAACACCGGCTACCTGCCCGAGGCGCTGGCCTACGGGTTTGTGGTCAATGCCCTGTTGGCCGGCCTGATGATCGGCCCGGTGCTGGGCGGCCTGGGCACCCTGGTGGTGGTCAAGCGCTTTGCCTTCTTCTCCGAGGCGGTTGGCCATGCCGCGCTCACGGGGGTTGCCATCGGCATCCTGCTGGGCGAGCCGTATACCGGCCCTTATGGCAGCCTGTTTGGTTACTGCCTGCTGTTCGGCATCCTGCTCAACTTCCTGCGTAACCGCACCGGGTTGTCACCGGATACGCTGATCGGCGTGTTCTTGTCGGTGTCCCTGGCCCTGGGCGCAAGCCTGCTGCTGATGCTGGCGGGCAAGATCAACGTGCACATCCTCGAGAACGTGCTGTTCGGCTCGGTGCTGACGGTCAGCGCCCAGGACCTGGTGGTGCTGGGTATCGTCGCGGTGCTGGTGCTGGCGCTGGCCTTGCCGCTGTACAACCGCATCATGCTGGCCAGTTTCAACCCGCAATTGGCGGCGGTACGCGGGGTGGCGGTGAAGACCCTGGACTACCTGTTCGTGGTGCTGGTGACCCTGGTCACGGTGGCGTCGGTGAAGGTGATCGGGGCGATTCTGGTCGGTGCGCTGCTGGTGATTCCGGCGGCTGCGGCACGCCTGGTCAGCCAGTCGCTCAAGGGCTTTTTCTTTATCTCGGTGCTGATCGCCACGCTGAGCACCCTGCTCGGCATCTTGTTGCCGATCGTTTGCGACCTGCCGGTACCTTCCGGCGCTGCGATCATCCTGGTCGCCGGCATCTGCTTCGCACTGGCCGCGCTGGCCCGTGCGCTTGTTCCACGCCTGCAAGGAAACCCGGCATGAACCTGAAACAGCTGACCTTGGCACTGACCCTGGCGGGCCTGCCTTCGCTCTCTTTTGCCACGCAAGTGCTCACCACCTTGCCGGTGACCCACAGCCTGGCCACCGCCCTGCTCGACGGCACTTCGGTGCAGCTCAAGCGCGCAGCGCCTGCCAACCTGCCGGCCAGCCGCCAACCTTCGTACTTCAGCAGCCGCGGCGGCGAGAGCCTGGCAAACGCCGCGCAACAGGCCGACGCGGTGATCGGGGTGCGCTCGATCTGGCGTGACGACCCGCT